>CAYVNI010000303.1:0-9350 GCA_964452815.1 uncultured Sulfurovum sp. | reverse complement strand
TAACAGATAGCAGTATATTTTTCATCATTTTCATTTTTTAGTCCTCATTATATAAGATAATAACAAATTCTATTTAAAAACTACCTTTCTTATAATTTTTATTCATAATTATTTCTTATATGTTTATTTTCTTTACATTTTAAATAACTTAAACTGTTATCTTGCTGTTCTAAACCAATCACTTAAATATTTATCTGCTTGATACTCTATAAATCTTTCTTTATCAATCCATACTTTAACCTCATCTATCGTACCATAAATTTTCCCTAACAACTCTTCTCCTTCTATCTTTATCTCAAACTTAGAACTAAGTTCACTATTGGCAACATTCAATGTCGTATCTGTCAAATAAATATGATTTTTACCATTATCAATTTTCAATGTTGAAGATAATATAGAGTTTTGATACCCCCCTGCAAAAGAGCTTTTATCATAAACCTCTGTTAAAATATCTATAGAGGTTTTTTCATAAATAATATCAGTCAGTTTACTTCGTACAAAATGGGTATCTTTTAAATCCGTATTAATAAATACTCTCTTATCTTTTATGTTAAACTGTATCCTACCATCAATCTTCGATACAAAAAGTAGAGGATAAGATAGTTGCTCTAGTATACGTTTCAAAGAGACCTTTTTTAGTCTCATATCAAGATACTCATCTTTATAAAGATAGGACAATTCTCCTCCAAATTGACCCGTCTTACCTCGTACCTCCATTAACTTACTACGGGTATCATAAGTGACTGTTCCACTCGTCTCAAACGCTCCTTGATAACTATGATTTAAGAGTTTTTTTACATCTGCTATATCTTTTAAATATAGTTTATACTCCCCTGTTGCTATCTGTTTTCCATCGTGATAATATCCATTTCTAAAGACAATCCTACCAATATCTGCATCCATATCTGCACGATAAAGATACTCCACACCTTGAAAATCAATAGTTGCATTTAAAATAAAAGGCAAATTCTCTTTGATGTGAGAAAAAGAGGCACTCTGCATATATATCTCTGCTTGTCCCTCTTTGGCATATTTTGAAAAAAAACCAAAATGAGCATCAATATTGGCAAGACCATTTAAAACACTCTTCTCCTCTAAAAAAATAGACATCTTCTTGATATTTACTCTTCTCATCTCTATGTTCATCTCTTTAATACTATGAGGAACACTGGTCAAACTGTATTTCACATCTCCTTCAAAAACCTCTCCTTCCCCTGTAATTTTTAAAGAGGAGAAAGCACCGAATAGTGTTCCATTAACATCTATTCTCTCCTTTAGATGAAAATCATTAAAATGTAACTCCTCTCCTCGAAGATGATAGTTCATATCAATATGATAGCTACTCAACTCCCCTTTTAATATTATGTTTGCTGTCTCATTAAGCTGTAACTCTAACACAATGTAGGGATAGTTTTCCAGATTAAATGAGAGTACTTTTATCTTATTATAAGTATGTGTGGAGAGATAATCTTCAATTAAAACTCCCAAAGTTAAATGCCCCTTATCTGTTTTTAAAAAGTAAATAGCAATCCCTACCAATAAAAGAGACATCAACAATAGGTGTTTTATAATTGTTCTCATCATCTACCTTTCTGATGAGAAGAGAAGATTACTCCTCCTCTTTTTTATCCATCGCTTTGGTATTGTCCATCAGTACAGGAACAAAAAGCAGTGATACAAAAACAGCCGCTACCGTACCAGAAATCAATGCCACACCAAGACCACCAAAAATAGGGTCACTCGCAAGTAGTGCAGAACCTAAGATAATTGCAATAGCAGTCAAAAAGATAGGTATTGCACGGGTGGCTGATGCGTGTGCAATGGCTCTTCTCTTCTCCATGCCAAGGTCATTAATCAATGCCATAGCAAAATCAATAAGCAGAAGTGAGTTACGCGATGATATTCCCATCAGTGCAATAAATCCAATAAGAGAGGTAGCTGTTAAAAAGAACGTATTAACCGTAACCATATCAGCAACCCAATGCCCTAAAATAACGCCAATAAGTGAGAGGAATGAACCTCCTAAAATAATACCACTTAGTGCAAAACTTTTATAGTAAATTACCAATAAAAAGAAGATAAGTACCAATGCAGCAATAAACGCAGCACCCAAATCTCTAAAGGTATCCAAGGTTACTTTCATCTCCCCATCCCAACGCAACAAGAATTTTTCACCTGTCTCTTTATCGGTCAGCTCCAAATCAAACATATAGGTTGAGAAGGGTACTGTCTCCACGATATACTCTTTTTTAAAATACTCCATCATGGTTGCACGAGCCTCTAGCAATGGATAGACCTGAGAGACATTATCTGTCTCAGCAATAACATTAACCATTCGCTTTAAATTTTTGTGCATAATAGAGGGGATTGATTTTACTTTCTCAATGCTTACAATCTCTGCTACAGAAATCTGTTCTCCTATTCTGTTCATCAATTTTAAACCCTCAATTTTTTTATAAATTGCCTCCGTAGTATCTTCATTTAACCGTCTACTCTTATTGTCTAAGACCAAAAATATAGGAATCTGAACCAAGCTATCTTTAGAGTTCTTGGTTGCAACAACCATCCCCTCAAACGCAAGATAAAGAATATTATTAACCTGCTCTATCCCCAGTGATTCATCTGCAATTTTTCTAATATTAGGAATCAATTTATAAGTATTATACTCATCATCTGCCATAATATCAATATCAACCAAATCTTTTGTGTTAGTTAAAATATTCGCAACATCCACAGATAATTGTCGTATTTTATCAAGATTCTCACCATGAACCTCAACAACAATCTGTGCCAAAGTAGGAGGTCCTGCTGGTTGTTCAATAAGTTTAATAACAGTATTTGGAACAATTGACTGACAGCTCTTTTGTATCACAGGACGCAATCTACTCACCATCAAGAAAGAGGGTTCATCTCTATCATGTGTAGGGGTTAAGTTTATCAGAATTTCGGCTACATTTTCTGTACGCTTCATAATGGAGCCTTTGACCAAACCTGCATAATCCAAAGGAATTCCCTGTCCATAAAAGATAGAGATATCTAAAATAGACTTCTCTGCTCTTAGATTATCAATAATACACTCGGTTACTTTTCTCGTCTTCTCAATTGAGCTTCCTGTAGGTGTATCTACATAGATAGAAAATGTTGTACTACTTTTTCCTGGTAACATACGTGCCAAGACTCCTCCTGATGGAAACATCAGTAGTGAGGCAAAAAATGCTATAATTGTTAGAACTATTATCATATTTTTTCTAAAACTGCTGTTTAGAATCCAAAAAATTAAATCTTCAAATTTTTTCATCTACTTCTCCCCTTTATTGTCGTCATCCTGTTCAAGCTCAAGAGGCTTGGTAGGTTCTGGTTTTTTCAAAAGTTTTAAACTCAAATAAGGTGTAAATATATAGGCAATAACCAAGGAAGCAAAAAGTGCTACAGGAACATTGTAAGGAATCGGCTTCATAAATGACCCCATCATTCCCCCAACAAATGCCATTGGTACCATGGTCATAATAATCGCCAAGGTTGCAATGTTAGTAGGCCCTCCTACTTCATCGGTCGCTTCGACCAATATCTCCTCCATCTCTCTGTCTCCTGCCCCCTCTTCATGCAGGTGACGGTGTATGTTTTCAATCACAATAATTGCGGCATCCACCAAGAGTCCCAAGGAGAGCAGAAAGGCAAAGAGTGTAATCCTGTTCATCGTCTGCCCAGTCATATGTGCAATAAATAGCGTAATTGCCAAAATAGCAGGGACAGAGAAGGTAACAATAAGCGACTCTCTCCAACCCAAAGCAAAGACCAACATCAATGCAATAATAAGAATGGTGATAAGAAGGTGATGCATCAACTCATCAACGGCTTCATTGGCACGTTCTCCATAGTTTCTTGTTATCTTATACTCAATCCCCAATTCTTTAAACTCATCCTCATACTTCTCAATAAGAGCCACAATATCTTCTGCTGTAAAAACAGCATTCGTTCCTGCCAGTTTAGAGATAGAGAGTGTAATTTGAGGTACACTTTTCGTTAATGCTTTTGAGCTATCATTATCAGGTCGATGGATAAACTCTACCTCTTGAAAATTTTGCTCATCAATACCCTCTTCAATAAAAGCAATATCACTAAGATAGAGAGGTTTATCTCGATATCGAGATACCATGATATCTTTAATATCATCTATACTGTTAATGGCATGTGCAATTCCAAACTTAATTAATTGACCATTATTGGTTCTCCCTTTAATATTCGGGGCATTGGCTGAAAATTGCTTTATCGCCATCATCACCTGTCCCATAGAGAGATGATACCCTGTAAGTTTATTAACATCTATTTTAACATTGTATTGTGCTTTATGCGCTCCATGCAGTTTTGTTTTAGCAACATTATCAACCCCGCCAAGCTCATGGTCTAACGCCCGTATCTTCTCTGTAAACTCAATAAGGGAGAGTTTTGAATCCTCTGCTTGATAAAATGCAACCGTTACAATAGGAACATCAATATCAATATCAAACGGCTTAATGACAGGAGGCATAACCCCTTTTGGCATTTGATCCATATTCTGCATTACTTTATCATACAATTTTAAATTCGAGTCTTCTCTGTCCTCACCAATAAAATACATGACATTAACAATACCAACATTCTCCATCGACATACTGTAAACGTGTTCTATTCCCTGAATCTCTCGAAGTTTTGTCTCCAAGGGCTTTGAGATGACATTCTCAATCTCCTGTGGTGTAGCACCTGGCATCGCAACAATCACCCCTCCACCTGAGATAGCAATCTGTGGATCCTCTTCTCTTGGCATGGTGGTCAGTGAAATCCACCCCAATGCCAAAATAACAATTCCTAAAACAGCGGTTAGTGGATTTTTTAAAAAAGATTGACCTAGCTTCCCTGCAACATCTTTAACCACATAAGGCTCTTTTTTTATATTACTACTCATTCTTATCCTTTTTAAGCAATATTATTTATGATACAGTATACCTTATATAGACTTGTATTTATAATAAAATTAGTTAATTATATCTTATATAAAACTATTTTTGATAATAAATACTCAATAGTAGTATAATAAAATTTAAAAAAAGATATTAATGGTGATTTATGATTGAAAATTGAAGAGAGAGATGTTTCTTCTATCAAATAAACCCTGTACCCTTTAAAAAAGATACTTAAAAAAGATACAAAGTTTAAACAGCCTAGCATATATATTTTACACTTACAACTTTAAGAGTCTAATACCTATATCTGACTCTCTCTTCTCCGCCCTAAAAAAAGGCAATACCACCATAACCATAACCACAACTAAAACAATCGTTCCTGCTTCCATCTTAAACTCCTTTTGATTAATATTATTTAATATTAAATAATATTATGATTTTAATTTAAATATTTAAAACTTATATATTATAATGAATTTTTTTTTAAAAAAAAATTAAAGTGTTATTATTTATCACAACTATAAAAAATAGATGATAATAAAGATATCGTTTTAATAATTAATAAAATTTTAAGAGAGTAGAGTTTCCCACAAAATAGGGAAACTCAGAAGAAATACAACTATACGAGTTCGATAATTGCCATTGGTGCTGCATCACCTCTACGCATACGTGTTTTGATGATTCTTGTGTAACCACCCTTACGTTCTGCATACTCAGGAGCTACTTCAATTACCATTTTATTGGTACAAGCTTTGTCCTGTAACAGTGCAAAAACAGCTCTGTGTGCATTTTCGCCACTTGCTGCTTTTGTAATTAACTTTTCAAAATATCTACTAAGCTCTTTTGCTTTTGGAAGAGTAGTTTCAATTCTTCCTGCTTTAATAAGAGCGATAGATAGATTTTTCAATAATGCCGCTCTGTGAGAAGAGGTTCTGCTCAGTTTACGGTATCCATGCTTATGTCTCATTTATCTTCCTTTCGTTCTGAGCTTTCTTTTAACTGCTCTATTTTCTTTACAAGACTCATTCTTGTGTTCTCTGGTAGTTCAAAATCTTCACCGTAACCAAGCGTCTCTAAACAATCCGCTATCTCATCAAGTGATTTCTTTCCAAGGTTCTTAATGTTTTTAATCTCATTAGCACTCATAAGTATTAGTTCCCCTAAATACTTAATACCTGATCTGTCTAGTGAGTTAAACGAACGTGCACTTAAGCCCAAAGCATCAATCTGGTCTAAATAGGCTTTAATCTCAATATCATCATTGCTACGCTTAACAGGCTTTGCATTGATTTCAACATCAAGAACACCATTAAAGACAGAGAGTTGCTTATACATTGTCTCCAAAGCATTAGTAAACGCATTTACAGGTGAGATTTGACCATCTGTTTCGATATCAAAAGTAATCTTCTCATAGTTAGGATTATCCTCAACCAAAACACTTGCAATCTCATAGTTACACTTCTTGACAGGAGTAAAGAATGCATCAAGAGCAATAGCATCATCAGCTACTTCATCTCTCAAATCTTCACTCTGAACATACCCTAACCCTTGTGCAATAATCACTGTAAAGTTTAACTCAGCATCTTCATTTAGTGTGGCTAAAAATGTCTCAGGATTAACTATCTCTACCTCTTCGGTTATCAAATCAGCAGCGGTAATCTCTCTTGGACCTCTAAAGCTATAAGTAACTTCTTGTTTCTCAACACCCTTTTGTAGTTTAAAACGGATATTTTTAAGATTAATAATAAACACAGCAACATCTTCATGCATACCACGAACACTATCAAACTCATGTGCCGCACCCTCTATCTTGATAGAGATAGGAGCATACCCAACAGAAGAACCAAGTACAAGTCTTCTTAATGGATGTGCAAGGGTGATAGCGTAACCACTCTCAAAAGGATAGGCAATAACTTCAGATCGATTTTCACCAAGCTCATTCACTTCCACATTTTCAGGAAGTGACGGTGCTATTTTAATTTTTTTCATTCTTTGCCTTTTTTGATTAACTACTACTTAGAGTAAAGTTCGACGATTAAACGCTCTTCTACTGGGATTGAGATTTCATCTCTGTTTGGAATTCTTGTAAAGATACCAAAAAGTTTCTCTTTTTCAACATCTACCCACTCAACCATACCAGTTTGGTTGGTTAATTCCATAGCTCTCACTACTTGTGTATTTGCTTTACTTTTTTCTCTAATCTCAATTTTTTGACCAGCTTTTACTCTAAATGAAGGAATATCTACTCTTTTCCCATCAACAAGAATATGCCCGTGGTTTGTAAGTTGTCTTGCAAATCTTCTGGTTGTTGCAAAACCCATTCTGTAAACTACGTTGTCAAGTCTTTGCTCAAGAAGTTGAATAAGGAGTGAACCTGTATTCCCCTCTTGTCTTTTAGCTTCAGCAAACAATGCTCTAAACTGCTTTTCACTTACACCGTACATGAACTTGGCTTTTTGCTTCTCTTGAAGTTGCTCACCATATTCACTCAATTTTGTTCTACGTTGACCATGTTGCCCCGGTGGGTATGGTCTCTTTTCTAAAGCTGATTTACCTGCTAGTCTTCTCTCACCTTTTAAACCGAGATCAACACCAAGTCTTCGCTCTAGTTTTTCAACTGGACCTCTATATCTTGCCATCTGTTTACCTTTAAATTATTCTATTAATTATAAGTAATCACGTTAGTGATTAAACTCTTCTCTGTTTAGGTGGTCTACAACCGTTGTGTGGTAGTGGAGTAATATCTTTTAACCATGTTACTCTAATACCCTCTGTTGCACCAATCGCTTTAACAGCAGTATCTCTACCCGAACCTGGACCTTGAACTTTGATTCCAACCTCTTTGATTCCGTGTTCCATCGCTTTTGCCATTGCATCAGCTACAGCTTCTGTTGCTGCAAATGGAGTTGACTTCTTGCTTCCTTTAAATCCTAAAGAACCAGCAGAACTCCAAGCAAGAACATTTCCCATCTCATCGGTCACGGTAATTACTGTATTATTAAAGGTAGCAGCAACGTATGCTACACCTTTAGCAATATTCTTTTTTGCTTTTCTTTTAGCCATCTATTATTACCTTTTTATGCTGCACCAACAGTTTTTCTCTTACCCTTACGAGTTCTAGCATTTGTTTTGGTCTTTTGACCACGAACCGGAAGCCCTTTTCTATGTCTAAGTCCTCTATATGAACCTAAATCCATAAGAGCTTTAATATCCATAGTTACCTTTTTTCTAAGGTCACCTTCAACCATAAAATTTTCATTAATTTCATTACGAATTAAAGCCACTTGTGCATCTGTTAACTCATAAACTCTTGTATCATAATCAACACCCGTTGCATCAAGAATTTTTCTTGAACTATATAACCCTATACCGTAAATATAAGTGAGTGCATACTCAATTCTCTTTTTCTTAGGTAAATCAACACCTGAAATCCGTGCCATGCTTATCCTTGTCTCTGTTTATGTTTTGGATTTTTGCAGATTACTCTCACGATACCTTTTCGTTTGATTACTTTGCAATCATCACACATTTTTTTTACTGATGGTCTAACCTTCATTGGTTACTCCTAATGTGGTTTTTGCACCTAAAATGCGTCTGGTTAACTGATGTTTTAGTTTAAACCAACTCTTATATAATCGGTGCATTTATATAAAAGTTCTTCACGCAGTAACCTAAATTAAGACTTAGGTCGCGAATTTTATCCAATTTTCTATTATATACTACTAAAAATTATGTTATAATTTAAAAAAAAAGAAGGAGAGAGTATGAAAAATCTACTATTAATAGCAGTTATGCTAGGTTTTTTTATCGGTTGTAGTAAAACCATAGAGCAAGTTAATATTATAAAGGTTCAACCAAAATCGAAAATTAGTAATATGATTTTAAAAATCCCAATTAATTTTCAAGACAAAGGATATAAAAATATAGAAACTAAGTTAATTTCAAATAGAGAAGAGTTTAATAACTTTTTAAAATCTATTAAAAAACAGAAAGGGTGGAACAAAAGAGAAAATTTTATTGAGGTCTTAAAAGAATCCAAAATAGATTTTAGTAGTGATAATTTTTTAATCTATACATTTCAAGAGAGTAGCTCTAAAGTGGTTATTGCAGTTGATGCTCCAATATCAGATGGAAATAATATAGTCATAAAAATTGGTAAAGAGAGTAATAAAAAAGTCAAAAAAGATAAAATAGTCTATTATGCACTAGCTTATAAGGTTAAAAAGTCAGCAGATACTATTATATTTAATAATGGACAAGAGAAGATTACAATAGATAATGGTCATAAAGATAAAAAAGATAAAGAGGATAGATGAAATTTATTACAGAGAATAAAACAAGATGGATTACAGGCATTGTACTATTAGCTCTAGTAATAGCAGTTGGTATAATTGATAACTATAGTATTGT
>CAYVNI010000302.1:0-8530 GCA_964452815.1 uncultured Sulfurovum sp. | reverse complement strand
CTTTCTTAGCGGTGGCACTAGAGGGAGGGTTATACCCAGCTCCATTCCGAACCTGGAAGTCAAGCCTCCCATCGCCGATAATACTTATCCTGTCTGGATTGGGAATGTAGGTCGCTGCCGCTTTGATTTTTCTTTTTCTTTTTCTTTTTCTTCTAATTAATATTTTTTTTTGTTTTTTATTGCTTTGTAAGTAATAATTTAAAATATGTTTACTATAATTATATTATAATAAAATATCTATTTTATTTTTTTAAGGATATTTATGAATTTGAATACTGTTTTGATTTTTATTTTAATAGCTATATTGTCAATAGGAGGTTATTTTGTTTTCGAGCAAAACAATACATTAGATAATAGTTCAGTACTACCTCTTACTAAGAGTTTTACTATTCCAAAAATTATTATTCCTAAAAAATCTATAGAATTTATTTTTATTAAAAATAGGGAGGGAGAATATACTTTTTCAGGTATTTTTGTAAAAAAAGATAGCCCTAAAAATTTGGTAAAAAATTTAAATTTTGAGAATCTTACCCATGATATTAGTATAAACAGTAGTTTGGAGTATAATCAAGATATTATTCTTTTAGCCAAAAAACTTTTTAAAGAACTGGTAAATAACTATATTGAGGGTTCTATTATATATAAGAAGAATAAATTATTAATCAAAGGTAGTGTAAAAACTAAAAAAACTATAGAAAGTATAGATGCTATATTACTATACTCTACAATAAATAGTTTTAATGCTACAGATATTTGTCTGGATTCTCATAATACTAGCTCTAATTTAAAAGATGAGACAGCAGATATAATCTCTAATTTAGTAAGAACTGTGGATAACGGAGAGGATACTATTGCTGAGTTGGTTAAGCCTAAAGTAATTATTAAAGAGAAGATAGTGATAAAATATAAAGAGCCTAAAATTAAAGAGAAGATTGTTATTAAATATAAGAATCCAATTATTAAAGAGAAAATAGTTGTAAAATATATAAAAGTTCCTGTTGAGAATAAGATGAACGATAAAACTTCTAAAATTACTAGAGAGGAATATTTAGAAGAATTAAATAGTCAAGGTCCAGATATAAATATCATGTCTCTACCCTCTGTTAAGATGGTTGATATAAATATCGAAGATAAGATTGAAAAAGGTCTGCTTAAGCCCTTACTAACAAGTAAACCACTTGTTAAACAGGAAACTGTATATATTCTTCCTGTCAAAGGAAAGGAAATTGATAAAAAGATACCTTGGGCTAACTTGCATGAGATGGATGCACCATTAGATGGGATAGTATATGATGATGTGGTAGCTTCTCCAGCCTATTAAACCGTTGTTAATCCTGCATCTGTCCAACTTTTCATACCTCCGTGATAGTATAAAATTTTGTTTTGTGGGTATCCTAATTCTATAAATCTATAAATTAATTTATTTGCTTGATAATCTAAATAGCCATTATCAAAGATTAGTAGGGTGTGGACATGCTTGAATAGCCATTTTTTTTTAACTTTTTTTGCACCTAATAGTCTGAGAATAATATTAATATGTTTACTCCTTTTTTCTAAAATACTATTAGGAATATTTGTTGCTGTTGGTATGGTATTTTTTTTGTAAGATGAGAATGTTCTTGAATCAACAAGAATCATACGTCTATTTTTTTTTGTACTATCCATAAACTTTAATGTCTCAAGGATTCCTACTGTTTTTATATTTTTTATATGAATGGGTTGGATACAGTTAGGAGGGCATGATTGATTTTTCTTGGTAACTTTCCTTACTATTTTTAAACTTTTTTTTTGATGAATTACTGTTATAGAAGATAGATTTTTAGTAATGTTTATAATACTTTTTTTTTTATTTAATTCTATTTTAACTCTTTCGTGTTCTAATAGAGGAGTCTTTTTAATTGTGCTTAATTTAATTGTATCTAAACTGTCAAGTTTAAATGTATTCCCTTGCATGAAAATATTTTCTTCTTCACAGCTCTCCTCTTGATTAGATAGTATGTTGCATCCAATCTCAATACCCCCCTCTGCATATAGAAGAGTAATTTGAGTCAGTAGTAGGGAGGAGTATATCAAAGATTTATTCATGGGTTATTCACCATTTTTTTCTCGTTGAATGGAGGCTTTCATTAGTTCAGCTAGTGTATAGGACTTAACACCCAATTCAAATGCCAAAACAGTACCATCTTTACCCAAAACAATTGTTAAAGGGATGATTCCACTCCATCCATAATAGGCCTTGAGATAGGCATAAAAATTTTGGTAATCATTTCCTAAAATAATATCATAATTTATTTTATACTTCTCTATATATTCCAAAGACTCTTTTTTTGAGTGTTGTTGGGCTTCAATGGCAACCACTTCAAAGGTATCCCCTAAATTATTTTTTAGCTTAACCAATTCAGGTATCTCTTTAACACAAAATTTGCAATCCCATCCAAAAACTTTTAAAAAAATAAGTTTATCTTTAAGTCCATTAATTTGAAATTTTCCATTGTCTGCATGGATTGTAATATTTTTATTTTGAATAGTTTTGAAGTTAAAAGTTGAAATTAAATCAGGATATAGCTCATTCGTATTTGGTTGTATTTTTGTGTATCGTTCATCTGTGGGTTCATTTGGAATGATATGATTTTTTGTTTTGTTATTGATATAAAAATAGAACCCAAATAAGAGTAATGTTGTAACTATTAATAGTATAATTATTTTGTTGAGTAGGTTCTGTGTTCTGTTTTTTGTATTGTTTCTCATGGTTCTCCAATGGTTCATCTATTATAGACAGGATAACAAAAAAATTATTTAAAACTTCTTTTCTTTATAAGATTAATTCATTTTTTAAATGCTAGGATATCATTTAATAACATAATTTTAAATTTTATTTCACATTTTCACTATTGTTACTAATTATGTGGATATTATTCTCTTTTAGTTTTATGGGAAAAGGAATGATAAATGAATAACAAAAATTTAGATAGAGAAAAAGATGTTTTTATTGGAAGAAAGATACTATTAACAGAAGATAAAAAGATAAATCAACTAATTGTGCTAGGATTGTTGGCGGAAAGTGGATTTGAGATAGATATTGCTAATAATGGAGAAGAGGCGGTGAATAAATGTAAAGAGTGTAACTATTCACTTATTTTGATGGATATAGAGATGCCAATTATGGATGGATATGATGCAACTCGAATTATTAGAAAAATAAATAAAGAGATACCTATTATCGCTTTAACTTCAAATGGTACAATTGAGGATATAAATAGAACTAAAAGTGTGGGAATGAATGAACATCTGCTAAAACCAATAGATTTAGATTTGCTTTATCATACTTTTTCTAAATATATTAATGTAGCCTAGTGAGAGGATTATCATGTACAGTGAAGATGTGCTACCAAATTTTAAATATATTAATAGTGACATAGGACTAAAATTTTTAAACTTTAATCAAAAACTTTATATAAAAATACTTAACAGTTTTTTAGAGAGATATGAACATCTTGATATTCTTGCTTTAGAGAGTGAAGAGCTTAATGATGTCATTCATACGATTAAAGGATTGTCTGCAACATTGGGAATGGAACAACTTTATGGTCTAACCATATTAGAATTGACCAATGACTTGAGAGAGGAGCTAAAAGAGAGTTTGGCTTTGGTCATTACAGAGTTGAAAAGTGAACTTCAAACTTATTAACATAAATAAATGAGTAGAAATTCAAATCCACATATAAAATTAGATAACAATAGAGGCTATTCTTTAATTCTTTTTTAGATATAAATATATAATTTAATATAAAATATTAATAAATTTTTTATATATTGAAAGGTATACTTAACTAAGTTAAAAAATATTTAGAAAAGGTATTTCCAAAATGAAACAATTATTACTATTAACACTATTATGGACTGTTGGTGTGGAGGCTAATATTAAGGTTCTTATTTCTAATGAGCATCGTCTTACTTCTGTTACTCAAAAAGAGTTGTCTGATCTCTATCTTGGTAAAAAGAATACGATACAAGGTGTTAAAGTAATACCGATTGATAATAAAGAGAATTTTAAAGAATTTTATCAAAAGGTATTAAAGAAAAATCCTAAACAGTTGAGAGCTTATTGGATGCGTGAGATGTACAAAGGGGATAGATTACCTCCTAAAAAAATGACAGTATCTCAAATAAAAAAAGAGATGAGTAGTAATAAAAAAATTGTTACATATGCTATTAGTAAATTAAATGGAAAAGTAATAATGACACTGAAGTAGTTGTGTTACCAAAGGGAGTTTGACTTTAAATATAGATTCATTTCTTTAATCATCAAGAAACTTTTTTATCTTTAAAATGTTATATTCTGACATAATATTTAATATTGATATGTGAGTTAAGGTCTAAAAAATAATGTTACAAAGTTTTACTATTCTTGATAAATTACGTTTTATTCTTTCTGTAATTTTTCTCTCTCTTTTTATTTATTTGGTGGTAAGTTATAGTTTTACATTTAATACCGTAAAAGATATTAACATTATTAAAAATAGATACTTTCAATCACTCTCTTTACATAATGAAAATTTAAAACTTTTTAATGAGATGATAGATACATTTCAGTATGCAGGTTCAGAAAATGACCCCAAAAGACTCTATGTTGTTGTTAAGAAAAAAGAGAAAATACTCTCTAATTTAGAAGAGCTAAAAAATCTTGACTCAGAGGTTAATTTAGAAAAACAGATAAAAATCTTTAGAAAATA
This sequence comes from uncultured Sulfurovum sp., assembly GCA_964452815.1. Classification (GTDB taxonomy): domain Bacteria; phylum Campylobacterota; class Campylobacteria; order Campylobacterales; family Sulfurovaceae; genus UBA1140. Next base: position 3,797 of record CAYVNI010000302.1, on the reverse strand, counting down.
TTATCAAGTAAACTATACAACAATTAAAGCATTAATTGATAAGAAAGATGAATCTAACGATTATGGTGTTGACCTCTCTGTTATGAAAAGTTTACGCAATATTACGGAAGAGAATCGAGATTTTTTTATCCATCAAAAGGAGGAAGCTTCACGGAAATTTGAGAAGATGCTTCAAAAAGTATCAGAGGATACAAAAAGCTTCTTTGGATTTACTGCATTGTTCTCTATTTTTGTGATGCTTATTTTTCTGATTACAGCATACTATATGCAAAACAGTATTGCAGGACGATTTAGAAAGGTGACATTAGCATTGGAGAACCTGCGAAAAGGGGATCCTAGCTTTTCTAAAAAACTACTGATTGGACAAGATGATGAGATAGGGGAATTGATAGGTGAGTTTAATCATCTTCAAGAGAAACTAAAAAAGGATTATGACCATTTAGAGGTTTTAAAAGAGAGGGCGGAGGAGAACTCAAAGGTTAAATCAGAATTCTTAGCCAACATGAGCCATGAGATTAGAACACCTCTTAATGGTATTATAGGGATGAGCTATTTGGCACTAAATAGTAACTTGAATAAAAAACAGAAAAACTATATTCAAAAAATAGATAACTCAGCAAAGATACTTCTTAATATTCTTAATGATATTTTAGACTTATCTAAAATTGAATCAGGAAAATTTACTATTGAAAAGGTAAATTTCAATTTATTTCACACCATTGAAAGTTCAATGGATTTGGTACGTTTCTTTGCAAAAGAGAAAGATATTGGATTAAAAGTACACTATACAGATAACATCCAAGAGGAGTTATATGGAGATAATTTAAGGGTATCACAAGTGCTAATTAACCTTTTAAATAATGCAGTGAAGTTTACCTCAAAGGGAAAGGTTAGCCTCTATGTTAGTTCCATCTCTAAAAATTGTTATCGTTTTGAAATTAAAGATACAGGAATCGGACTTAAGGAGAAGGAGAAGTCAAGACTTTTTAAAGCTTTTTCTCAAGCCGATGGAAGCACTACCCGAAATTTTGGAGGAACAGGACTTGGACTGGTGATTTCTAAAGAGCTTGTTGAGTTGATGGGGGGGAGAATTTGGGTTGAGAGTCTTTATGGTGTAGGAAGTAGTTTTATCTTTGAGGTTGAATTAGAGCCTGTACAGAAAAGTCTTCATTTTGATGAACTAATCGAAACAAGAGGATTTCACTCTAAAAAAGAGACAACCCCTCAAAATATAGAGACACTCGAAGGGGTGAAGATACTCTTAGCAGAAGATAATATTATTAATCAAGAGATTATTTTAGGATTACTAGATAGCTCAAAAGTTGAGCTTGATGTCGCTTCAGATGGTCAAGAGGCGATAGAAAAGTTTCGTAAAAATAGTTATGATATTATTCTAATGGATGTACAGATGCCCGTGATGGATGGCTATAAAGCAACAAAAATAATACGCCAAGAGGATAAGGAGATAGTAATCATAGCATTAACTGCCAATGCGATGAGAGAGGATTTATTAAAGAGTATTGCCTGTGGGATGAATGATCATTTAAACAAGCCTGTAGAGGTAGAAAAACTGTACGAAACAATTCTTCGGTATCTGAAGCATTAACTTGTTATTTTTTGATTACTTCTTTATGGGATTAAAGCGATATCCCTCTCCATAGATATTGATAATCGCATCTTTTGGAACTTTTTTTCGTACCAGTTTTACCAATGCCCGTATCTGATTGGCATCATACTCTTTGTCAAAATCATCATAAGAGAGATAATCAAATATCTCAAAAAATGTGTAAACCTTAGAGGGATTACTTGAGATAAGCATTAAGAATCTACGCTCATTTTTTGTAAGTTTTATCTCATTATTTCCCTCTAGAAGTTGTTGAGTAGTAAGGTTCCATGTGGTTGTCTTATCCAAGGAAAATAGCTCTCCACGATCTTCTTCTATCTCCTTTATCGCTTTGAACAGAGCCTCTTTTAAAATATCTGGTTCAATGGGTTTTAAAATATATTTAATTAGATAGAGTTCAATGGCTTGAAGCAGTTTTTCTCTCTCCGAGTAAGATGTGGTGATAATAATCTTAACATTTTTGTCCATCTCTCGTATTTTTCTTGCCAGTGTTAACCCGTCAACTTTAGGCATATTGATGTCAAGTAGAATAATATCAGGCTTCACTTCTATATATTTACTATACCCCTCTTCCCCATCATTGGCACAGTAAATCTCACTTATATGCTCCTGTAATAAGTTCAAATAAATTTCTCTTATATCCTTGTCATCTTCTATATATAATAATTTTAATGAGTTCAATATTAGCTACTCCATATTTTTTTAAATTAATTTTATTATAGCTTAAAAATTTCATTATTACTACTAACTTTCATGTTATTATCTCAATAATAAAACAGAAAGTAAGTATATATAATGAAAAAAATTACAAAATTGGCAACGGTTGCTTTGGTTCTTGGAACTTCAACTCTTTTTGCATCTTCAGCAGACTACGCATTGACCACAAAGTACAAGTTACTTAATGACATGAAACTTGCTCAAAAACAACAGGCATTGATTGTGAGTATGAATCAATCATTGGATTTAAAAGTAATTGATATGAAAACACTAAAAAAATCTAAAGAGCAGTTTAGCAAAGTTCTTTTGGGTCTTACCATAGGAAATAGAGACTATAAACTTAAAGGAACAAGTATCCCTAAAATTAAGTCAAAACTCTCTGAGGTTCAAACTTTATGGAGCAGGGAGATTAAAGTATTAAGCCATGTTGAATCAAATAAAGTTGATAAGCAAAAGGCTATTGCTGGATTAAATATGCTGATGATTAAGATGAGTGAAGCGGTCTCTATGTATAATAAATCATATAAGAGATACAAACAAAACTCTATGTTGTCCTCAATTGTTAATCGTCATTTAGGAACAAAACCAGCATTGGCACTTAATAACATTCGATAAGCTATTATAAAATATAGGGTATACTTTCGCATAAAATTTACAAAAAAGAGTTATACTATATATTATGTTTATGCGAACTATTGATTTTTCTAAATTCTCAAGTATCAAAGTTGGAACGCCTATCGAAGTTTTGATGCTTGAAAGAGATGATACCATTCCTCCTGATAGAACCATTATTGGTCACGGTAATAATCTATTGGTCTCTCCTACTCCTCCCCCCCTTATGATGCTCTCAAAAGAGTTCTCTTTTATTACATTGGATGATGATATCTTAACGGTAGGATGTGCAACAGCTACAGGCAAATTACTCTCATTTGCTAAAAAAAATAATTTAGCAGGATTTGAATTTATCTCCAAACTTCCAGGAAGCCTTGGAGGTATGATTGCGATGAACGCAGGAGTGAAATCTTATGAGGTGTTTAATATTTTAGATGCAATTAGAGTAAATGGTAAGTGGGTAGCCAAAGAGAATATAGAGCATCGATACCGTTTTTCCAAACTCGGGGGTGTGGCTACTGAGGTACGATTTAAGACAACAAAAGGATTTGATCATAATGTGTTAGAGGAGCTTATTACGCTTCGTTCTAACCAACCCAAGATACCGAGTGCAGGTTCTGCTTTTAAAAATCCAGAGGGGGATTATGGAGGACGATTGATTGAAGCCGTAGGGCTTAAAGGAGTTAGACGAGGGGCGATGCAGTGGAGTGGGGTACATGCAAATTTCTTGGTCAATCATGGTGGAGGAACATTTGAAGATGCCAAATATCTTATTGATTTGGCAAAAGATGAGGTTTTTAAACAGTTTGGAATTATGCTTGTAGAAGAGGTTAGAATATTATAA
>CAYVNI010000301.1:0-2409 GCA_964452815.1 uncultured Sulfurovum sp. | reverse complement strand
ATAGAGCCATTAGAAAATCCAGAAAAATTGACTATTACTAAAATGATGGATACTTTAGACAGCCAATTTGGATTTAAATACAAAACCTTTGGTGGCTCAAAACTTCCTGTTCTTGCTTTTTATTCTATTTATCAAATTCTTATCCATGAAATATCACGATATAAAAACTGTTCTCTAAAAGAATTGGGTAGCCATACAGCAAGTGATAGAACTTCTAAAAGTGCTGGAGATATAGAGGTATTTAAGGGCAAAGAACTTTTTGAAGCGATTGAGATTAAATTAGACAAACCAATTGATGCCAATATTTTACGAATAGCCAAAGAGAAAATTGTTCGCTTTAATCCTAAACGATACTATATATTGTCTAATCAAGGGATGGTTGAAGAGGATGAAGTTTATAAGATTATTGAAGAGGTCAAACAGGAACATGGATGTCAAATTATTGTCAATGGTGTTCTTGGTACGCTCAAATATTATATGAGACTCATTGATAATTTAGAAGATTTTTACAGACTTTATTCAGATTTAATCTCTACAGATAATGAGCTAAAAGCCATTCATAAACAGAAGTGGAATGAGCTAACCAAGGAGTTAAATCATGAGCTTTAAATTTATAGATTTGTTTGCAGGGATTGGTGGGTTTAGAACTGGCTTTGAAAAGAGTGGAGGAAGTTGTGTTTTTAGTTCTGAAATAGATGCTCATGCAAAAGAGATGTACACGCTCAATTATAACGATGAACTCTTTAGTGATATAACCCAAGTAGATGAAAAAGAGATACCAAATCATGATGTTTTATTAGCAGGATTTCCATGTCAACCTTTTAGTATTGCAGGAGAGAAAAAGGGCTTTAATGATACAAGGGGAACACTATTTTTTGATATTGAACGCATACTTAAAGAGAAACGACCAAAAGCTATTGTTTTGGAGAATGTAAAGCACTTTAAAAGTCATGATAAAGGAAATACATTAAAAGTTGTTTTGACAGCACTTCAAGAGTTAGGATACACGACGAATTGGCAAATTTTAAATGCAAAAGATTTTGGAGTTCCTCAAAATAGAGAGAGAACTATTATTGTAGGTTCATTAAATGGTGTAGAGTTTGATTTCTCTAAGCTAGAAAGAAAAGAAGTACCCTCGATAAAAGATATTTTAGAAGAGGAAAATGAATCTTTTGAATATTTAGATGAAAGTGAATATACCCTTATTGAGAATCCAAAAAGACAACTATCAGGTCTGATTTTTGTTGGTTATCGAAACAAAAATATAAGAACTAAAGGTGTTAGAGAAAATACCGAACATCTCTCACGCGTACATAAACAGCCCAATCGTATCTATTCATCAGAGGGAACACATCCTACCTTATCATCACAAGAATCAGCAGGACGATATTTTATTCATCATAATGGTAGAGTGAGAAAATTGACACTAAAAGAGTGTTATAGACTAATGGGGTTTTCAGACGATTTTAAACTTATTGGTTCAAAAGCTAAACTCTATAATCGTATTGGAAACTCTATTGTTATTTCGATGGTTGAGGAGATAGCTAAAGAGGTTAAAGTTCAAATCTTGGAAAGCGATGATGTAGTTAATCAATCTTTTAAAGTATTGAAACAGACTTCACTTTTTGATTTGAATGATGGATTGTCTCAACAATTAGTTGGGTAAATTTTATAAAAAACTAAATTTTTAGGAAGATTTTCAAGAAAAAACATAATATGTGCATAGATTGAACTATTGATTTGCTCTGGACAATAGCTCAATTTACTGACTCTACTACATCTCTTTTCGTTAAATTATTTTTGGAGTTTTTTATAAAAAGTGGAGATTCAACGCCATGGGAATGAGGACTTTTACCAAATCCAAGCAATTACGATTCTAAAAAAAAATTGCGTGTGGCTTAACGCTAAGAGGGGGAAAAAACCCTTTGATTCCCTAAATATAGGGGTTTCCATACTTTTTTATAGTCAAAAAAGTATGGAAACAGATTATAAAAAAGACCCTAATCTGTAAAGTTTCTATACCAAATTCCTAATTGCTTTATAAGAATCCTTTTTACACGGTTTCTTATAATAGCTACTTCAATTTTTTTGAATGAAATAGGATATTATTATATTTTTTTTTGTTGAATTTCTTAATCTTTTTATATTGTAGATTTGAATCATCAAAAAATCTGTTTTGAAACAAATCTATCAGAAACTGAGAGTATACATTCTTAGTTCTAGCACTAATAATATATCGTTTCTGTAACTCCCCATCCAACTCTTTAAGGCTACCAAAACCAAAAAAGCATACAAAATAGAGTATAATCCTATCCATGAAAGCAATCACAAAAGAAGAACAAGAGATATACATAGAGACAGCCAAAGTGCTAAAAGGTAGCGATAGACGGAAATTTATAGCTCGTGTGG
>CAYVNI010000300.1:0-4994 GCA_964452815.1 uncultured Sulfurovum sp. | reverse complement strand
GTGACAACGATGAAGATATGCGTATCTATGCTAAACAACAGATGAAGCATAAAAGACGAGAAGAGAAGAAAAAAAGACTTGATAAAAAGTTAAAACATGAAAATGCAATTAAAGAGGAGGGGTTAAGCACCTCCTAGTATCCATTTGGATTGTTTGATTGCCATCTCCATGTATCCTCACACATCTCTTTAATAGAGTGAGTAGCCTCCCACCCAAGCACCTCTTTAGCATAGCTTGGATTGGCATAGCAAGAAGCGATATCTCCTGCTCTACGCTTGGCAATCACATAAGGAACTTCTTTTCCCGATGCCTTCTCAAACGCTTTTACCATGTCCAATACAGAGTATCCATTTCCCGTACCAATATTTATACTCATTACCTCATCAAAACTACCAATATTATCCAGTGCCTTAACATGTGCATCAGCCAAATCAACCACATGAATATAATCTCTAACCCCTGTTCCATCAGGCGTATCATAATCATCCCCAAATACCAAAAGTTGCTCTCTTTTACCCACAGCTGTCTGAGCAATAAATGGCATTAGATTATTTGGAATTCCATTTGGGTCTTCCCCAATTGTCCCTGACTCATGTGCCCCAACAGGGTTAAAATATCGAAGCAACACTATCTTCCACTCATTATCAGAGACAAAAACATCACGCAACATCTCCTCTATAAAAAGCTTACTTCGTCCATAGGGATTGGTAGCGAAAAGTGGAAAATTTTCTAAAATAGGCACAGTGTGAGGGTCACCATACACCGTAGCAGAAGAGCTAAAAACAATAGATTTACACCCATTTTTAGCCATCACTTCACATAAGACAGCTGTACCATTAACATTATTATCATAATACTTCAACGGCTTCTCTACCGATTCACCCACAGCCTTAAGCCCTGCAAAATGAATCACCGAATCTATTTTATAACCATCAAAAACTTTCTGTACATCATCACTATTACGGATATCACCCTCAACCAATGCTATCTCTTTACCTACAAGCTCTTCAACCCTACGAATACTCTCTCTTGAGGAGTTAGAAAAGTTATCAAAAATAACAACCTCATACCCTGCCTCTATCAATAAAATTATCGTATGCGACCCAATATACCCTGCTCCACCTGTAACCAAAACCATCTTAACTCCATATAAATATTATTTTTTACTAATTATAGTAAAATTTACTTTAATTTTTTAAACACCAAATAAAACTTCTCCGTCTCATCCCCATAAATAGCAATTCCTTTTTTAGAGACCAGTTTTAAATTGGTAAGTTTTTGAATCTCTGTAACGGTGTGATAGTATTGCGTGATAGAGTCTTGGCTTTTTATAAAATGCTCCTCTGCTCCTTGCTTTTCAAAAAGAGTAAAGTCCATATAGTATTCACCGTTCTCCTCCATGTAGTCACTGTCAATAGTTATAAATCTATCACCACCATCTTTGATAAAACTTCCTGCGGCTACCACTTTAAAGGCGTAGAGGGTATTGATATCGAAGATGAAGTGACCTCCGATTTCAAGATGCTCTTCGATACATCGCAAGAAACGTTTTAGAGTTTTTTTGTCAAGATAGTTGACCATGTCAAAAATAGCTGTGATGACATCATATTTTCCCTCTAGTTTACAGAGGTCGATACATTGGGCGTTTAGACCTTTTTTTTGACTCATCTCAACCATAACGGGGCTAAGGTCGATGCCTAAGGTCTCTATATTGGGGTAGTATTGAATCGCTTGTGCTAAAAACCCCCCTGAACCACACCCCACATCGAGAAGGGTTTTAAACGCTAGGTTATCTAGTGTCTCATTGTAGTACTCATTTAAAATGGGTGTAACCTCATTTACTCCTAAGAGGTCTTCTACTTTGGCATAGAGGTCAAGAGCATTAGACACGACTCTGTACCACAGCATTTATCTGCTCATAAAGCGAGAGAATTTCATCTTTTTTGGCGTAATAGGAGTTTTTATTGGCGATAAGATGCACCGAAGAGTCCATAATGTCTTCGGCAACTTTTAAACCATTTTCCCTCATGGTTGCTCCCGTCTCTACAATATCCACAATAGCATCAGCCAAACCTACCAATGGGGCTAACTCAATTGAGCCATAAAGTTTAATAATCTCAACGCCAACTGCTTTTTTAGCAAAATATTTCTCCGTGATATTGACCATTTTGGTGGCTATTTTTATATTTGGTTTTGACCAATCTAGCTCATCTTCATTTTTAATACCAATAGAGACTTTACATTTTCCCATCTGCATGTCTAAAAGCGTGACAATATCTAGCTCTTTTTCTGTAATCACATCAAATCCAACCACCCCAATGTCTGCTGAGCCATGCTCTACATAAGTGGGAACATCTTGATTACGCACATTTAAGAAACGAAACTCCCCTACTTCCATAATAAGCTCACGCCCCTCAAACTTGAACTCTCCACCAAATATCTCAGCAAAAATTGCCAATGTCTCCTCTGCAATTCTCCCTTTTGGAAGTGCTACTGTTATCATCTATTTACCTTCTGTTTTTTTTAATAAAGCTCTTTTTCTAATGCTCTTTTAATAATGCTTTTTTTCTAAAGCTTTTTTCATGCCTTGAAAAATAAGTGTCTCATCAAAAATAGCATTATCAAAAAAAGAAGAGAGAAGTTTTCCATCCCCACCTGATATATAAAGCTTTTTATCTGATGGATATTTTTTTAATTGATGTTTTTCTATAAGCATTTTTATTGATGAAATTATACCATAGCTTATCCCATCTTTTGTTGTATTGGGAAGCTCATCAAGTAAGAGATTTTGATTTAATTTGGTTATTAACGCAGGAGAGATACTACTATAGGCGTTTAAGTACGCCTTTATTCCAGGAAGTAAAAATCCCCCCTGATAGATGCCCTTGTCTACTACATCAACCGTAATAGCAGAACCTGCACTCACAAAAATACCATTTTGATGTGAAAGACATAAGGCACGTCTGTCAACTCCCATTGTAGTATAGGTATTTTCTAAAAATATCTCTTGAGATATATCTGTCCAGTTTTTTAAACCATCAAGTTTCTCTTTGAGTTGATGTTTTACTGTAATATACGACAGCTCTCTATTAGCATAAAGCACTACTGCTTCTTGATGGGAGAGATGAATAACTCTCTCTCCATCATAAATATGAACCCTACTATTTCCAATATCTGCTAAGAGCATTTGAGGCTATTTTTGAAACTATTATGGTAGGATTTCTGATTTATCAAGTGGTTTAGGGGTTGAATCAACAACAGGTGTTGGCGTAGGTTTTGGAGTTGGTGTTGGAGCAACCAATGGTGGTAAAGTAGGTGTTGGAGTTGGAGTTGCTGTTACCGTACCTGAATCAACAAGACTACTATTTAAATCTGATGCATTATCATCTGAAGAGCCACCTCCACTTCCACCACATGATGTGAGTACTACCACGGTTAATGTTGTAACCAAAACTTTTGAAATTCTTAACATTTTCATCCTTTTAAATAAATATAAAACTATTTTAACATAAAAGCAATCTATTTTAACCTAATTATTCCGTTTAACCCTAACTTTTTTAGGAGAAAATAGCTCTAATGCCTTCACAACCATCGGTTCGTCTAAGATAGTTCTCTCATCTTTCTCTTTGGCAGACTCTACTCCACCATCACTAGGAGCAATACAAGAGCTTTTCATAGAAGATTCATCCTCTGAAGACTCATCCTCTTTGGAAATAATAGGTTCTTTTAAGTATGTTGGTTTGGCTATTTGTGAGGGTAACTCCTTTGAGATATTTTTAATCTTAGTATCAAAATCAAATACCTCTTGAACAAACATACGGATAAGACTCCAGTTATTTCTCAACATCTTTTTCTCTTCTTCATTGGCTGTTGACTCCCAAGTAAGTATATTATCAACAAATGAAATATACTTAATCGACCCCATAAAACACTCTCCTAACTCATAGTTTCTATCATAAATTTTAGCACGTAAACTTTCAAAATCTTTAACTCTTGGGTCTATACGATTCTCTATTTTGACTGGCTCTTCGACTGGTTCTTCTATAATTATAGGTAGAGGTGCATCAACCATAGAGGGAGCCTTTTGAGAATGAGCCTCTTGTTTAAGGGGAGAAACAATTGTCTCTATGCCACTTAACTCTTTTTCCAAACTTCTAATCATTGCATCTATCTCTTGTATCTGTAATGACTCCATCATCTTAAAAAGGGTCAAGGTCAATACAAACTCACCATCAGAACCGATATTTAAAAGTGTTTTGGACTCAGCTAAAACTCTAAAAAAACGCTCAATAATCATAGGTGTTACTCTACTTGAACCCAAAAGAAGTAGCTCTTTTAGATATAAGATTAGCTCATCTATCACCATCTCTGATTCAAATTCACCTGACATGGCGATAAACTCTAAAACCCATTTTTCATCTTTTATCAAAATTTTTTCAATTAACCCTTCTAGTAAAGAGGGTTCAATAATACCCAACATACTCGTGACCGTTGCGATATCAATAAAATTTTTGGAGTAGACAATTGCTTGGTCAAGTAGAGTTAACGCATCTCGTACACTTCCTGCTCCCGAACGAGCTATTATCTCTATCGCACTGCTCTCATAACCAACCTTTTCAAGATTTAGAATATGTTCTAGATGATGTGTTAGAAGCGTTTGGGAGATTTTTCGAAATCTAAAGTGTTGTGTTCGGCTTAAAATGGTAGCAGGCAGTTTTAGAGGGTCGGTAGTTGCCAAGATAAATTTAATAAAAGGGGGTGGTTCTTCAAGTGTTTTTAAAAGTGCATTAAATGCAGGATTGGTCAACATATGCACCTCATCAATAATAAAAATCTTATACCGTGCAGATGCTGGTTTATACTTGGTATGTTCGATGAGTTCTTTGATGTCATCTATTCCTCTATTGGAAGCAGCATCCATCTCTATAATATCTATATGCCGTCCTTCATTTGCCATTAGGCAATGAGAACAGACCCCACAAGGACGAGAGGTA
>CAYVNI010000299.1:0-12375 GCA_964452815.1 uncultured Sulfurovum sp. | reverse complement strand
AAAATCATCAGAAAACGATTGAATCCTTGCACACTCTCTGACGGTTAATCTTCTATGTCTGTTAGGATGGGGATGAATAACTGCTCCACCCGTTCTGCTTCCTCTTCCTGTAATGGTTGGAGAGGGCTTATCCCAATCTAGAAAATATTTTGGTTGTTTTGCTTCAAGCACTCTGGCATACTCTTGAAAAAGTTGATTATAGTCACAATCCAATTTTCTATCTTTTCCTTTTGCCACAGTAAATCCTAGACAAGGAAAGCCTCCAATTAAAATATCAGCATCAGGTATTTCATCTGTTTTAATATTATAAATAGAATCATGCACAATATGCTCTCCAATATTAAACTTATAACTTTGCACAGCTTCTTTATCAAAATCATTTGCCCAAACAACTTCAAATCCAGCTTTTATAAAACCCCAATCTAAACCACCACAACCTGAAAAAAGTGAAATTACTCTCATTATTTTAAAGCCTCAATATGTATTTGAAACTCATCTATAGACTCTATTAAATTAAATTTTTTCTTACTATCTTCTGAGCTTAAATATTGAAAAAAGGAGTAAATACTTTCAATACTATTAACATTTTGAGGCAGAAGATTTTTTTTAGCCATATAATCTCTAATAATTCTAATAGAGTGTAACTCTTTGTGCATAAAGGTATCCTTTTGTAAATAGTAAAGAATTATATTATGTTATGTTAGTGACAAAGCTTTAGCAAGATTAAAAGGAAAACTCCCCACCAAGTGGTGGAAAGGTAAAAAGAAAAAGAGTTTAATATAAAGTAGTAAAAAACCTACCCTATCATAGCCTCTAACTCTTCTTTAGAAACTTTATTAAAGTTCAAGTATTTATAAATCTCGTCTGTCATTTCAGGTTTGATTTTGTTTGCAACAATCTCTGCGTACTCAGAAGCTGTTGGTAACTTACCTTTAAGTGCAACCACGGCTGCAAGTTCAGCAGAACCAAGGTAGACTTGAGAACCTTTTCCAAGTCTGTTGTCAAAGTTTCTTGTACTTGTAGAGAATACCCATGCGTTTTGTGCAACGGCTGCTTGGTTACCCATACATAGTGAACAACCTGGAATTTCTGTTCTAGCTCCTGCCATACCAAATACAGAGTAGTAACCCTCTTCTTGAAGAGTTTTTTCATCCATTTTAGTTGGAGGACAAATCCAAAGTTTAGCTTTTACTGCACCTTCGCCTCTTAGTACTTCTGCGTTTGCACGGAAAAGACCAATGTTTGTCATACAAGAACCAACAAATACTTCGTCAATCTCTGTTCTCATACCTGCTTCATGAATTTCAGAAAGTGTTTTAACATCATCTGGGTCATTTGGACAAGCTAAGATTGGCTCTGTGATTTTGTTCATGTCAATTTCGATAACGGCTGCGTACTCTGCGTCAGCATCTGCTTTAAGAAGTTCTGGGTTTTTAATCCACTCTTTCATTTTGTCAGCACGTCTTTGAAGTGTCGCTGAATCTTGGTAACCTTGGTTAATAAGCTCTTCGATAAGAACAATATTTGACTCTAGGTACTCGATGATAGGCTCTTTGTCAAGGTAAACGGTACAAGCAGCAGCTGAACGTTCGGCAGAAGCATCAGAAAGCTCAAACGCTTGTTCACATTTAAGTTGCTCTAAACCTTCGATTTCAAGAACACGTCCTGAGAAGATGTTTTTCTTACCAGCTTTAGCTACCGTCAAAAGACCATCTTTAATCGCTTGATGAGGAATAGCATTTACCATGTCTCTAAGCGTGATTCCAGGTTGCATCTCTCCTGAAAATCTTACAAGAACAGACTCAGGCATGGTAAGTGGTAACATACCTGTAACACCTGCAAACGCAACAAGACCTGAACCAGCTGGGAACGAGATACCTATTGGGAATCTTGTGTGACTATCTGCACCTGTTCCTACAGTATCAGGAAGACACAATCTGTTTAACCATGAGTGAATTACACCATCGCCTGGTCTAAGAATGAAACCTTTTCTCTCTGTCCAGAACTGTGGAAGTGTGTGTTGGAGTTTAATATCTGCTGGTTTTGGATAAGCAGCTGTGTGACAGAACGATTGCATAACCATATCTGCACCAAAACTAAGTGCTGCTAAATCTTTAACCTCATCTCTTGTCATTGGTCCTGTTGTATCTTGAGAACCAACAGTTGTTGCTACTGGCTCACAGTATGTTCCTGGTTTAACACCTTCTATTCCACACGCTTTACCAATCATTTTTTGAGCAAGAGTAAACCCTTTACCGTTATCTGATGGAATATCAGGAGTCATGAAAATATCTCCAGCGTCCATACCAAGAGCTTCTCTTGCTTTTGCTGTAAGCCCTTTACCAATAATAAGTGGAACACGCCCACCAGCTCTCATTTCGTCTGGAAGTGTGTTTGGCTCTATTTTGAATTCAGAAACAACTTCTCCATCTCTCTCTATTACACCATCAAAAGGTTTAACAGTAATCACATCGCCAGTTTCAAGTTTACCAACAGGTGCTTGAATAGGGATACATCCTGAATCTTCTGCTGTGTTAAAGAAAATTGGTGCAATAATATCTCCAAGAACAATACCACCCGTTCTTTTACCAGGAATGTTTGGAATATCTCTACCCATGTGCCATTGAACAGAGTTGATTCCTGATTTTCTACTTGAACCAGTACCAACAACATCTCCAACATAAGCTAAAGGATGACCTTTTGCCTTAAGTTCTACCATAGTATCTAATGGATTGTCCATTCTATTAATTAAGAAAGAGTTCGCATGAAGAGGAACATCGGCTCTTGTAAATGCTTCAGAAGCTGGAGATAAATCATCTGTGTTGGTCTCGCCAGGAATTTTATAGACAGTTACGGTAATCTCTTTTTCCATAGCTGGTTTGTTGTAGAACCACTCAGCATTTGCCCAAGACTCAACAATCTCTTTTGCCAATGCGTTTCCACCATCCATAAGTGCTTTAACATCATTAAATGAGTCATAAACAAGAAGTGTATTTTTAAGTTCAGAAGCTGCCGACTCTGCCACTGCTGAGTCGCTTGATGAAAGTGCATCTACCAAAGGAGAAACGTTAAATCCACCTAGCATTGTTCCTAAAATTTCCGTTGCTTTAAGTGCATCAATTTCAGAACAAGTTGCATTTCCTTGAACGATGTCATTTAAAAATGCTGCTTTTACATACGCTGCATCATCAACACCAGCAGGTACTTTTTGTGTAAAAAGTTCCATTGCATAGTCAGCATCTACCACTGGAGACGCTTTAAGTAATTCCACTAAATCAGCTACTTGATCTGCTGTTAGTGCTAAAGGTGTAACACCAAGTGTTGCACGTTCTTCTGTGTGTGTTCTATAATCTGCTAGTAATGACATATAGTCTCCTATTAGGTAAAATAAATTTGATATATTCTATACTATTAGGAGTTATATTGTTACTTTAAGTAAGAGTATTTATCTCTTAGTTGTTTTGGTTGTGTAGTTAAGTTACAAGCTTAATCATTATAAAAGAATATCCCTCTGCCCCTTATTATTTGGTGCAGATAAAACACCCATCTCTTGAAGCTGTTCAATGATATTTGCAGAGCGATTATATCCAATTTGTAACTTTCGTTGAAGATAAGAGATAGAACTCTTTTGGTCTGCTAAAATAACCCCTTTTGCCTCTTCATAGAGTTCATCTAGCTCTCCTACTACACCTTTTCCCACCATGGCACTACTGTCATCACTGCTCAAATAACGTTCGTCATACTGTGGTTCACGTTGTGATTTTAGAAACTCTACAATCTCCTCTATCTCATCCTCAGAGTTCCAAGGAGCATGAATTCGCACCAATCCATTGGTGCCAGGAGGGGTAAAAAGAGCATCTCCTCTTCCCAAGAGTGAATCAGCACCCAAGGCATCAAGAATAACCTTAGAATCAATTCTCTGCCCTACTCTATAACTCAAACGAGAGGGTAAATTGGCTTTGATAAGCCCTGTTACTACATCCACACTGGGTCGCTGTGTTGCCACAATAAGGTGAATCCCCGAAGCCCGTGCCATCTGTGCAAGACGAGCAATAGAGTACTCAACATCTTTTCCACCATTCATCATCAGGTCAGCGAGTTCGTCAATCACCACCACAATAAACGGCATAGGCTCTCCACCTCTTTTAGTTATCTTTTCATTATAGTTATCAATATTTTTGGTTCGACTCTCTGCCATAAGTTTATAGCGTCTCTCCATCTCTCCTACCATATTTGCCAAAGCTGCAATAGCTTTGGTTGCATCCGTAATCACAGGAGTAAGAAGATGAGGAATATCATTATAGATAGAAAGTTCTAACATTTTAGGGTCAATAAGCATTAATTTGAGGCTATCAGGGTCATTTCTATAGAGCAGCGATAAAATCATCGCATTAATTCCCACAGATTTACCCGAACCTGTTGTCCCTGCAATCAACAGGTGAGGAAGCTTTTTTAGGTCGGTTACAAAGGCATTGCCTACAATATCTTTACCCAATGCCATCGTCAAAGGGGATTTTGAAGTGGTAAAAATCTCACTCTCTAAAATATCACGCAGATAGATAGTGTCAAAATTCTCATTTGGTATCTCTATCCCCACCACATTACGCCCAGGAATAGGGGCTTGGATACGAATCGTCTCAGCTTGAAGTGCCATCGCTAAATCATCTTGGAGATTCATGATTTTAGAGACTTTGACATTGGCAGCAGGTTTAAACTCAAAAGTGGTCACCAATGGTCCAGAATAGATGTCCATCACCTCACCTGAGATTTTAAATTGACTCAACTTCTCTAAAAGTTCATGTACTTTTCTGTCTATCTCCTCTTCATCAACCTTTCGAGATACAGGTGGAGCTTCTGCTAAAAAGTCCAAATAGGGCAAGACAAAATCTTTGGGTACTTCTATCTTTCCTTTTTCTAGTTCATCAAGAAGCTTACGATTCTCTTTTAGCTCTTCGATAATATTATTGGTATTCTCTTTATCTTTGGCGATACTCGCTTTGGTCATTGGCTCTTTTTTCTTTTGAGCTTTTGACTTTTTTTTAACAGGAGCAGGAGTTGGTTCAGGTGGTGTATCGTCTATATACTCCTCATAATCAGGAGCTATTTTTTCCATATCTTCAATAGGTCGCTCAATAAAAAAATCCTCATCCCGTGTGTCCAATCCCAAAGAGCTAACAGGCTTTTGACGTACTCTCTTTTTCTGTATAATTTTTTTAGGTGTTCGAGGGACAACCCTCTTCTCTTCTCTTTTTCGTCCCTGATGTGAACGCACTATGGTTGTCATCACCTCCGTACTCTCTTTGTCCCAAAATGGATTGTCATACCCTTCAAAAAACTTACTAACTTTTTTAAAAATATAATCATAAACTACGTTAAATTTATGCTTAACCATCTCTGCTGTAGGTATCTCCTCCATCACAAGCACCACCGATATCATAAAGAAAAGAAACCACAAAAGCCATAAACCTGCCTTTCCTATATAGGGAAGAAGAAAAAGCTTTAGAGTAACACCTACAGAGCCACTCTGGTGAAACTCAAAAATAAGCGTTTGAAGTAAAATTAACGATATAAACAGAAGTATCCAACCCAAATAAAAGTCACTACGTCTCAACAAGTCTTGTTTCTTATAGACCAAATAGAGAGGGTAAATAATTAATACCAAATCAATATATGCCAAATAACCAAACAATCCAAGATTAACCTCTCCATAAACTCTACCAATGTTACCTACCATATCTGTAGAGTGAAAAATGGTTGAAAAGGCACCATAAACAAACAATACTAATGCAATAATAAGAAAAATAATATGCACCAAATCTCCTAATGAATAATACTTAATAGTTAAGTTTAACCAAAAAGAATATTTTTTAAAATTATAACAAATTTTTTTGTATATTACGTTTTTTTCGCTAAACATACCTATTTTTCAACGTTTTGAGCGATTTTCATCTAAAATACTTGTTTTTTTAAAAAAATAAGTGTAAAATTTAGCTCATTACATAATACAAAGGAACTATACAATGAAAAAAGCTGAATTTATAGATGCAGTTGCAGAAAAAGCAGGATTATCTAAAAAAGATACAAATGAAGCATTAAACGCGATGTTGGAAACAATTACTGAAGCTCTAAAAGCAGGTAAAACGGTTAGCTTTATTGGTTTTGGTTCTTTCTCTACCGTAGAGAGAGCAGCAAGAGAAGCAAGAGTACCATTAACAGGGAAAACTGTTAAAATTCCTGCAAGAAAAGCCGTTAAATTTAAAGTTGGAAAATCTCTTAAAGATACTATCGCCTAATTAACAATCTTTTAAGGTTCATCTCTGTATAATCGCATTCCAATTTAAGCACTAGCTATTTTGGAATGTGCCACAGTGATGGAACTGGTAGACTTGGTAGACTCAAAATCTTCTGCCTTAGGGCGTGTCGGTTCGAATCCGACCTGTGGTACCACCTCCGTATTTTTTACTTCATACACTTTTACTTTCTCATTAAATTATTATTTCGTAGGTTTGACCATGTCAAACAATTATTAAATTTGATGTTTGATATCGTCAAACCTACCCATATTATAGGAAACCAATGAAACTAACCCTAGCCATAACAGGCGCAAGTGGTATACATCTTGCCAAAAAGTTTATAGAGTATCTACCAAAAGAGATAGAACTACACCTCATAGCTACTGACCATGCAAAAATAGTTGAGAGTCTTGAAGAGAGAAAGATTACCATTCACAACAATAAAAATATTGGAGCTTCTATCGCTTCTGGCTCTTTTGGGGTGGATGCTATGGCAGTTATCCCTTGCAGTATGAACACCTTAGCCAAAATCTCATGTGGGATTGCCGATAATTTGGTGACACGCTCTGCCTCGGTGATACTCAAAGAGCAGAAAAAACTGCTACTTGCTCCACGAGAGATGCCTTTTTCAGCGATACCATTGGAAAATATGTTGAAACTTTCTCGATTAAATGTTATTATTTCCCCTCCTGTGATGGGGTACTACTCGGAATCCGAGACGCTTGAAGAGATGGAGCGATTTATTATCGGAAAATGGTACGATTCATTGGGAATAGAGAATGATTTATATGAGAGATGGAGCTAATAAAGATGAAACCAATAGTAAAAAGAGCAATTTATCCTGGAACATTTGACCCTATTACCAATGGTCATGTGGATATTATCCAACGGGCATCAGAACTCTTTGATGAGATTATTGTAGCCGTAGCAGATAACCAAGCCAAAAAACCGATGTTTGATGTCCAAAAGCGTGTAATCATGGCAAAAAAAGCGACCAGAAGCATGGCTAATGTTAACGTTATTAGTTTTAACTCTTTATTGGTTAACCTCTCTGATGAGTTGGATGCCAATATTATTATTAGAGGTATACGAGCTGTGAGTGATTTTGAGTATGAGTTTCAGATGGGCTATGCTAATGCATCACTCAAAAAGGAGCTAGAGACCATCTTTTTGATGCCCAGCTTAGAGTATGCGTTTATTAGCTCCTCTATTGTGCGTTCCCTGCTTCCTTTTAATGGAAAAATCGAGCATCTGGTTCCACACTGTATACTTAGTAATATTATAAAGGAAAAAAGTTAATGTATGTAATATTTGAGGGAATAGATACTTGTGGAAAAACCACACAGATAGAGTTGATGGCTCAAAAATTTAATAATGCCATTATCACAAGAGAACCTGGGGGAACCACATTTGGAAAAGAGATACGGGAGATTCTTCTTGCTGATTCATTAAAATCTAAACGAGCCGAACTGCTTCTTTTTTTAGCAGACAGAGCAGAACACTACACCCAAATTATTAAACCAAATAGAAACAGGCTTGTTCTCTCGGATAGGGGGTTTCTCTCGGGTATCGGGTATGCTCTTGCCAATGGGGATTTTGAATTTAAACACCTGTTGACTCTAAACAAATTTGCCCTAGAGAATAACTTACCTGACTTGATAATTTTATTTGAGACAGATATGAAGAGATTAAAAGAGAGAACCCAAAACGAAGATAAAATCCTTGATGGGATTGAGCTTCGTGGGTTAGCATACCTTTTAAAGGTACAACAGGAGATGAAAAATAGCTTACAACTAATAGACATTCCCTATCTGATTATTGATGCTAGGGCTGATATTGAGTCCATTCATACAAAAATATATGATAGAATCAACACAGAGTTATCCAAACAGAAAAAATCTAATTTTTGCTGATTGGATACTCAATATCTTTTAGATTGATACTCTTTTTCTTCGAGCTTAATAGATAAATTACTAGGAGTAAAACTACTCCTCCAACTATTATTTCCATAAAACAACCCCCTCAGATTTAATTTGAATGCTAACATAATACCTATCTTTTATAAAAGTTTCGCAATTTTTCGAAAAATAACTGTAAAGTTTTTACATGATGTTAAGTTTTTTCAGAAAATATCTGTATAATTCCCAAAATATAAGATTGAGGAACAATAATGATTAACGCACTTCGAGGCATGAAAGACTTAACTTTTGAAGAGAGTGAGCGATTTGTGCATATCGTGACAACAGCTATTGGTATCTCTAAAAAATATGGATATAACTACATCGAAACTCCTATCTTAGAAGAGACCAAACTTTTCAAACGCTCAGTAGGGGAAAGTTCTGATATCGTAGGTAAAGAGATGTATCAGTTTGAGGACAAAGGTGGTAACGATGTCTGTATGCGTCCAGAGGGAACAGCAGGGGTGGTTCGCTCTTTTGTTCAAGCCAAACTGGACAGACGACAAAATGAAAAGTTCAAATTTTACTACTATGGACCAATGTTTCGCTATGAACGACCTCAGAAAGGACGATTAAGAGAGTTTCACCAGTTTGGTTGTGAGAGCTTTGGAGAGGCTTCCGTCTATGAGGATTTTACCATTATCTCTATGATAGGTGATATCTTTAAAGCTCTAGGAATTGGGTATGATTTGCAGATAAACTCTCTGGGATGTTCCCAGTGTATGCCACCATATCGTGAAAACCTCATCAACTTTTTAACAGAGTGCCAAGATGCACTCTGCGAAGATTGTAACCGAAGAATCATCAGCAACCCTATTCGTGTACTTGATTGTAAAAATGAGAAGTGTCAGTCACTACTAACAGACTCACCAAAACTTCTAAACAACCTATGTGATAGTTGTGAAAGTGATTTCGACAAATTGGTTAAACTGCTTAAAAGTGAAAATATAGAGTATAAAATAGATACCAATCTAGTACGAGGTCTTGACTACTACAGTAAAACAGCTTTTGAGTTTATAAGCAATGAGATAGGTTCACAATCAGCCATTGCAGGGGGTGGACGCTATGACAAGCTTGTAGAGTTCTTAGATGGTAAGCCTACCCCTGCTGTAGGATTTGCTCTTGGAATTGAGCGTATTATGGAGTTGGTAGAGATGCCTGAAGTTTCTCGTACAGGGTATTATATTGGAGCGATGAAAGATGAAGCAGTAGATAGCCTCTTTACCTTGGCTTCAAAAAAGAGAGCTACTGATAAAGTAACACTAGAGTACACCCCAAAAAAACTCAAAGCACACCTCAAAGGGGCAGACAAAGTCAATGCCAGATACTGTGCTGTGGTGGGTGAAGATGAGTTTAAAGAGAAAAAGATTTGGGTGAAAGACTTAGTAAAAAAAGAGGAAAAAATCATCCTTTGGAGTGCCTTTTAAAACGGCAACTCCTCATTGGTCAGATACCCATTAGAGATGTTTCGATAATAGTCTGTCACTCGACTATCTACCCGTACCATTCGCTGTAGATAGGCTCTCAAATCCCCTTTATGAAACTCCAATCTTAAATTGTTAGGGTTAATCGCTCGTGATATCGCCACATAAAACTGACTCGGGGCAAAAATATTATCAACATTACAGACCAAGTTGTCAATGCTCATCCCCTGACTTTTATGAATCGTGACAGCATATGCCAATTTAAGAGGAAATTGAGACAGTGTTGCCAATTTTATGCTCTCTATTTGACCTTTTATGTCACTCTTCATCTCTAGCAAGTCAAAATTGTAACGCTCTACCCGAATAAAAGCATTATCTTTTTCCACGATAAGATACTCATCCTCTATCTTTTGGATAATTCCACGCTCACCATTGGCATACTTGCCCCATTTATTGATGGTAAACAGAATGGGGACACCTACTTTTAAAATGAGTTGTTCCTCGACAGGAAGCATATTTCTCCATGATATCAGACGTTTCTCATGCACCTTACTGTGGTGTCTCTCTATCTGTGCAAAAAAGATATGTTCATCCTCCTCAACAGCATCTAGTTTCTCTCTGTTCATACCGTTTACCTCTAAATTCCTGCCAAATAGATAGGTGGGATTCTCAGTTTTTATCTGTGTGGTTGTGAGTTTCAACATATACTCCTCCACCGCTCTGTCACACTGTCCCATACGTATTTTTTGTAAAATATGCGTAAATTCGGCATCATTGGTACGTTTCATCTCTATCAATTCGATAATAATAGGATTAAAGCTCCTCCAAGCATCACTCTCAAACGCATAAAGTCTATCCTCAAACAAACTACTCTTTTTTTGACCATATTTCTGAATAGGAGGAAGCTGAAAAAAATCCCCCACAAAGAGAAGCTTTCCCAAATATCCTAAACTGTCCAACCGATAATCAATCATCTCCATCATGGTTGAGCTCACCATAGATATCTCATCAATAATAATGAGTTCAGTTACTTTTAGTATTTTTTTTAGCTCCGTTAATCGGCTTCTATTGCTTTTATCATTTAGATTAAGCTCTTCAAAATTATTACTAATTCCAAATGCAAAAAAACTATGAATCGTAAATCCACCTATATTTACAGCACTAATCCCTGTGGAACCAAGAGCCACCACTTGTGTATCTGATTGGCTTCTATAGTGATGGATAATCTCATTGGTAGCATAACTTTTACCAACACCAGCTCCTCCCGTTAAAAATACATTTCTCTTTTCTAAATGGTTTAGTACCAGTTTGATATCACTCACACTCTGCCTTTGATTCTATTTTTAGCCGTATTATAGCAAAACTAACATCTATAAAACTCAATCAAAGATAAAAGATATTACAATTTAGAGAACAAATATTTAAACTGAAAACTATGCCAAAAAACTATATTAAAAAACGTAACTTCTCATTATTTACTTTTTTCACCACTTTTTGGATATTTCCTAAAACTAGAATGCCTATTTTGTGGGATTTCAATTTTTTTAAGCACCTCTTTTTAGGTAAATTTTGGTAAATAATGAGAAGTTACTAAAAAACTATATTAATAAGGTGTGAATATTAAAACAAAATTTAAAGAGTTCTTTCACCATTATGGATACCTTGAACTGGAACAAGCCATGGAGCTTTTTTCTATTTTTGGTGGCATAGAGGAGAAGATAGAGCTAGATTTACTTGATGACATTGAGACACTTATTCGTTTTAATTTTGTTGAGAGATATCAAGAGTTCAAAGAGCTGTTGCGTCCCTCTTATCTACTAGAAGAGCCTTACCGATATCTTCTCATCGCCATTGCACGAGGTGATGGACGACTCTCAAATGTATTTAGAAAAGCAAAAGTAGGAGAGAGTCTTGGTCTAACTCTAGTAGATGAACTGGTCAAGTTAGATATTATAGAGCTAGAGGCCTCACGAGAAGCCCCCCTAAAAACCCATCCAAACCAAAAACTTGAAAAATCATTACGCTCTTATAAAATAGAGTCAAAAATCCGATTTAAACAACCATTTCATCGCTTTTGGTTTGGCTTTGTTGAACCCTATGCTAAAAATTTAGAAGCAAAACAATCACAACGCTTCTTTGAAAACTTTGAGCAACATTTCTCACGACTAAACAGCCTAGTATTTGAACAACTCTCCAATGATTTACTCGGTATCTACTACAACAACCAAATCATCAATGATGGTAGCTATTGGGATAAAAACTCTGAATTTGACATCCTTGCAAAGACTAGAAATGGTAAAACTATTGTGGCAGAGTGTAAATATAAAAACAGACGTGTCTGTAAAAATGAACTCTCCAAACTCAAACAGAAAGCAGAAACCTCAAATCTACAAGCCGATACCTTTGTCCTATTTTCTAAAAATGGATTTTCCAATGAGCTGGTAAGTCTTAAAGATGACAATCTGATACTTTTTGAGATAGATGATTTTAAAAGACTACTGTATGAAGAGGATAAAGAGAAGAGGATAAAGAGAAGAGGATAGATAGAAAAAGATAATAGGTGAACTACCTCTAGCTAAAGAGCTAGAGGCTTCCTAACTAGCAGACTCCAACGAGTCTGAATTTGAAAGGCTTTCTGATTTATAGTCTTGAAGGCTAATTCCTAGCCCAAGAGACTCCAATCCTCTGCGTTCTATATTC
>CAYVNI010000298.1:0-4413 GCA_964452815.1 uncultured Sulfurovum sp. | reverse complement strand
TATGGTTATTGGTTTTTCGCTATAATTTTGATAAAAACTATACAGTCTAAAAGAGAATAGATGTCCAATAAAACTTTTCAACCCTATTTAGCTTACTCTGCCTCAGCAGGTTCGGGAAAAACTTTTGCCCTCTCTGTGCGTTATATCTCACTGCTTTTTTTGGAGGTTGAACCCAGTACCATCTTGGCAGCTACATTTACCAATAAGGCAGCCTCGGAGATGAAACAGCGAGTATTGAGCCTTTTGATAAACTTAAGTGAAAAAAAGACCGAGCTTTTAGCTATCTCAGAGCAGACGGGATTTAGTCAAGAGGCACTGTTGGCAAAGCAACCTGAAATTTTAGAAAACTTTTTATCTTCTACCAATTTTATCGTGACCCTTGATAGCTTTTTTACCTCTGTTTTACGTTCAGCATCACTCTATATTACTATTGAGCCTGATTTTGTGACCAAAGAGATAGATGAGAAGATAAAAGAGAAGAACTTTTTAGATGAGATAGCTTCTAACTCTCTGCTTTCACAATTAGTAAAGTTGGCGATGAATATTGAGGATAGACGTTTTTTAAAGATATTTGAGTTGATGCAAAACTTTTATAAAATAGACCCACTCTTGCCTCAAAAAAATTATGAGCTTGTCAATATAAGTAAAATAGAGGCTAAAATAGAGAGCCAACGAGAGGTAGTTTATCAGTTGGTATTGGCATCAGGTGCATCCAAAACGGCCATTAAAAATTTTGAGCCGATGGAGAGCAAAGTCCTATTTAAAAAAACAGTTTTTCAAAAAGAGAGTCTGTTTGAGCATCGAAACTATAAAAAATATGTGGAGCAAAATCCTGCCATAGAGGAGGAGTTTTTAAATCTTAAATCACTTCTTGGAGAGTGGGCAAAAGCCAAAGAGCAGGTGGTACTTTATAATCTCTTTCAACTCTTTGACTACTACAAAAATGCCAATATCACCACGGCTAGAGAGTTGGGAGTGCTTAGTTTTGATGATTTGAGTTTTTTTACCCATCGACTGCTCTATGAGAGCATCAACAAAGAGTTTTTGTATTTTAAGATAGACAGTAGGTTTCAGCATATTTTACTTGATGAATTTCAAGACACTTCTACACTTCAATTTCTGCTCTTAAAGCCACTGATTGATGAGCTTTTTTCAGGGATGGGTCAGAGCGAGTTTCAGAGTTTTTTCTATGTGGGAGATACCAAACAGTCGCTCTACCGTTTTCGTGGTGGGGTGGAGGAGTTGTTTAACTCAGTGGCAAATCACTACGGTATCACCATTGCCAATATGGACACCAACTATAGAAGTAGTCAAGCTGTGGTGGAGCAGGTGAATCGTTGGTTTGAACCCAATATGGTAGCGTTCCCTATTGCCAAATATAGAGAGGGGGCAACCAAAGGGTATGTGGAGGTTAGAGAGTCTGAACGCTTGGTAGATGAGGCGATTTTGGCTCTGGAGTTTCTATTAAGCCAAGGTGTGGCATTGAGCGATATCGCTTTTTTGGTCTCGACCAACAAGGATGGAGCAACAATTCAAGAGGCGTGTTATCTCAAAAAATATGCCACGCGTCTAAAGACCTCTAGTTCGCTCAAACATACCCCAAAAGTAGCCTCTTTGGTGGCGATGGTAGCCTATCTTTTTGAGGGGTTGCCTTTGAATGCTACAGCACTGCTTCAACAGATAGAGAGACCCATTGAGGAGATGGATAGCTCATGGTTTCACCCTTTTATGCAACCTGTCGCCGTGCTTCATCGTCTGATTGTTGATTTTGGATATTTTGAAGAGGATTTAAATCTGTTGAAGCTTTTGGAGTTTGCTTCCGACTTTTTCAATATCGTTACCTTTTTGGAGGAGTTTGAACTCTCTAGTATTGATGTGGCATCAAGCTCCAAAGAGGGGGCGATGATTATGACGATACATGGCTCAAAAGGGTTGGAGTTTGAACACGTTATTTTACTCGATAGATTAAAAGGGATGGCTCCTGACCGTTCGACACTGCTTTATGATTATGATGACTCCTTACATATAAAGGAGGTCTGTTATAAAATAGGAGGAAGGGAAAATTTTGATGCTTCCTATCAAGAGATACTTGAAAAACAGAAAAAACTTTTGGCAAAAGATAAGATGAACATTCTCTATGTCGCCCTAACCCGAGCCGTGGAGAGCATGATAATTATCAGAAAACCAAAAGCTTCTATTTTTGACCCTTTGGGGATAACACCGATGAGTATAGGTACGTTTAAATCGACAGAAGTGCCTAAAAAGCAGAATAGCTCCTCTCTGTTGAAAAAGGTAACATTGTCCTATTATGGTACGCAAGAGGTGGAGAAAGAGGAAGAGGAAGAGGAGAAAGATTATGAAGCGATTCTATTTGGTTTGGCTCTGCACTATACCCTAGAGAT
Organism: uncultured Sulfurovum sp.; assembly: GCA_964452815.1. Classification (GTDB taxonomy): domain Bacteria; phylum Campylobacterota; class Campylobacteria; order Campylobacterales; family Sulfurovaceae; genus UBA1140. The sequence continues at coordinate 2,011 of CAYVNI010000298.1, read as the reverse complement.
GATGTCCTCTTTTTCTATTATGGGATTGGCTGAAGCGATATCAGCAACCAAAAATCATTATGGATTGGAGTTAAATGAGCATCAACTCTCTGATATTAAAAGTCGTATACTCTCGTTACTGACCCATGAAAGGTTCAAAAAGATGCTCCATCAAGCCACCCTTAAAAAGGAGCAATCTCTGGCTTTTGAGGAGCAGTTTAAACAGATAGATTTACTCTTGGAGTACAACAAATCTTGTATGGTTTTGGAGTATAAGAGTTCAAAAAAATATCACCAAAAACATCAATCACAAGTAAGATACTATAAAAAAGCGATAGCCTCCATCACAGGGAAATATACAAGAGGGGTTATTGTCTATCTTTTAGAAGATGGGGTGGAGTTTGTAGAGGTGTGATTTTTTTCTTATAAATCATTATTTTTGATAAAAAAATATGATAAAATACTGTTATAAGTTAAAAAAGGACGCTCGTGAAAGTAGCTGATAAGAAAGCATTAAAAAGGGAGTCGATTATCCAAGCCTCCTTGCATCTTTTTGCAACACAAGGTTTTCATAGAACAACCATACCTGATATTGCTAAACGTCTCAAGATGAGTGTTGGAAATTTGTACAATTACTTCTCTTCAAAAGATATCTTGGCAAAAGAGATTATAAAATACACCTCAGAGGTTTTAGGTGAAGAGATAAAAGAGGTGAATCTCATGGATATCTCTACCAAAGAGAAGATAGAGAAGATAGTATCCCTCTATTTTTGTATGGCAAAAGAGAGACCTGAAATGATAGAGTATTTTCTGCGTGTCTACCTCTCTAACCGTGAGGTGTTCAATGATGGTTGCGAGGGGATGATTTGTGTCTCAGGATTTATCACCGAGATTATGATTTTCTTTGATGATGGAGTCAATTCTGGTGATTTACGAAACCAAGACTTTTTCTCTGCCTTTGGGCTTTTTATGGGCTACTTGGGTGGTATGGTATTTCTCAAAGGCGAGAATGTTCTTCCCAATGAGATTGAGTTTTATGTAGAGGACATCTCCCGAAATATCTACAATGCACTAAAGGTATAAGATGCGTAAGCCCAAGCTCCTTTGGCTTCAGAGTATTAGCTGTAATGGCAATGCTCACTCATTTTTTAACCACCCTGATTTTTTCTCTATTCTCTCTCATTTTGAACTGATACATCACCCCTTTTTAGAGACCAATTTTACCCTTGAAGATGTTTTTATAAAATCTGTGGAGTGTGATATTTTACTGTTAGAGGGCTCTTTTAAAAAGCAGGGGTTTAAAAAGTATGGAGTAGAGGTATCTGAAGTAATAGAACATTATGCCAGAGAGACCAAACATATTATTACCACAGGAACCTGTGCTACCTTTGGAGGAGTTTTCAAAGAGGCTGACCCACAAAACATTACAGGTTTTGCTTTTGATATTGAGCAAAAAACTTTGCGTTATGAGGTATATGCCCAAAAACTCATCTCTCTGCCAGGTTGCCCCATTCACCCCAAATGGCTCTCTTTTGTTCTGTTAATGTTAGCTAAAAATAAAAAGATACTCCTAGATGAGATGCATCGACCCCAAGAGCTATATGGTATCACTGTCCATACAGGATGCATAAGAAACGAATATTTTGAGTGGAAAATAGACACCAAAGGGTGGGGATTAAAAGAGGGTTGCTTATTTTATGAAAATGGTTGCCAAGCCCCCTACACACGAGGGAGTTGTAATAAGATATTATGGAATGATATCAGCTCAAAAACCATTGTGGGAACACCCTGTTTTGGATGTACAGAACCCAGCTTCCCCAAGACAGCTCTTTTTGAGACCAAAACAAATATGGGTATTCCTGCCACCATGCCACTGGGTGTACCAAGACGAGCCTATCTGACAGCTACAGGGATTGCCAAGAGTTTTAGGATTAAGAGGTTTGAGGAGAAGGTGGTGGATTATGGAGAGTAGTTATATTCATGTGTCTACAGTGAATGTTATTTATAAAAATTAGAAAAGATGTCAATTTGA
>CAYVNI010000297.1:0-14481 GCA_964452815.1 uncultured Sulfurovum sp. | reverse complement strand
ACTGTTTCGAGACAAATCAAGTACCACACGCTCTGCCCCTCCTACCCCTAAACCTGTAATTAGATGTACTAAATTAATTCTATTTTGTATATTTATATCTTTTATATTATTATGAGACATCCATCTCTCCTTATATTAATATTTTATTCTTTATGGTCGAGTACCATTTAGGAACTCTTCTAAATTATCATAACCATCACCATCTCTATCAGCAATGGCATCACGCTTATCATTTTTATTAAATCCATGCTTATCTTCCCATATATCAGACATCCCATCACGGTCACTGTCTCTATACGCTATTCCTTTTTTTAAATGATATTTTTTTAAATTTTTTATAAAACTTTTTTCAGGTACATACTTATATCTATTATCTCCTAAATAGACAGGCCATCCACCCACACTGTCCACGTTCATTAGTTTTGTACCCTCTCCACTCTTATACTCTTTTATCACCCGTCTGTCTACCAAATCATGATTTTCTATCCAAAAACCTTTGGCAGAGAGTCGCCTACTTGCTCCAACCCCTCCTCTTCTAAGCAATATATCTTCAAGCTGTGAAGCAGGGGTTTGGCTAATAGGAAACTTTAAAGCCCTTCGTGTTTTTCTCTGATAGCTTCTAGGGGCTATAGTCTTGCTCGGTTTTCCATTTTTACTAAAGTATGACCAGTTTTTGTTCACTTTCTCCACCATTAAATCCCACGCGTCTCGATGACTATCACTGTTATGTGGGCCAATATTTCCTTCTAAAAAAACCGATGCTTTTCTCTTTAACCCCGTAGCACCTGGGATTTTATGGGTAGGGTCATAATCTTTAAGCACAATCTCCCCTCTGTTTCGACCTTTACGCTTTAAATTTGGTCCTGCTTTGTATTTATTATTGATAATATCAACCACCATTCCACCACTGATACCTGTCGCCCACCATGACCAGTTGTAGATAAGGTTACTTACCACATCTCCTGACGCTACTTTCATAAGGGGGTCTCTGTTTTGAGAATTGGCAAAAAGATTATGATGCACTGAAATATCAGTCATCTTCTCAATATTATTTGAGCCTCCTGCAATGATTCCTGTGGCCGCATGACCATGACTTAAGCCTTCGGATAAAATTGTATACTGTATACTAATATTTTGAAGACCTTTTTTGAGAGATTTTGGTTTCCAAACAGCTATCTCTAAATTATCATCACCACTCCATGAGATAGAGCAGTGGTCAACCATAATATTTTTACCCGATTGAGCAAAAACCAAAGAGGAGCCTTGTTGTCCTTTTGACTTTTGCCCACCTTTTCTAATTCTAATATATCGAAGTATCAAATCATGACAGCGTCTAAAGAGAAAAACCTCATCTACAGAGGTAACAGTAGTAACCGTAATCCCATCACCAGGGGCGGTCTGTCCTGCAATGGTAATAAAGGCATCATCACTCACAACAATCGCTTTTTTTAGGTGAATATATCCTCCTACTCTAAAGACAATGGTTCTTGCCCCCTTTAACTCCTCTAATCCATAACGCAGACTCCCCTCTCCTGCATTGTTTAGATTGGTTACAACATAGACCTTTCCACCACGTCCACCTTGTGAGGCAGCACCACCACCCTCAGCTCCAGGGAAGGCAGGAAGCAGTTTTTCATGTTGCTTTCTATTCTTCAAAACAACCTCTTTTTTAATATCAACTTCTTTTTTAACATCAACTTCTTTTGTATCAACTTTTTGTATTGTCCTCTTTTTCTCTTCCCTCTCCTCTTTCTCCATTAACATGGTAGCAGGAAACTGTTGCTTAAAATATCCCTCTTTATCATTTCCTACCACACTCTTATCGGTTCCCAGCGTCTCGGTGGTTGACATATCTGACTTTATTACTCTCCAACTTAGCCCCCCCACGAGTAATAATATTATCAATAACATAAAATCAAACTTCATTTTTTTTCTCCTTTTTTATTAATCCTATAATCATCACAATTAAGATGACGGTCATGGTTGTACTGTAAAATGCATATTTAGGCAATCCCGTCCTTGTCCATGTAAATGCCTTGACAATAACAAACGAATACAACAGCATAAATCGTGGGTTAGAAACAATAATACTTTTAAAATATATATCAAGTTTTTTAAACAATGCACCTGTCCCAAAAGCCATTATTGCCACACCCAAAACACCAAAATTATAAAACCCTCCTGCAATCACACCTGGTGGCACAGTTCTGGTCATTGTCCCATAAAAATAAAAGGTATTAATCGTTACCGTCTCAGCATCTATACCAAACCCCTCCAACCATGATGCAGGAAGATACTTACCACTCAGTCCCAAAAAGAAATCCATAAAATATCTAAAATCATACTGCTTCTCAAGGGCAAACTCCAAAGAGACCGCTGTAAAATTAAAAAATGACAACATATCCAAAAGTTGCTGGGCAAAACTGCTAATATCAGGGAGTTCAAACTCCCCTGACGCATAAAATGACTCAAGCAGTGGAATCAAAAAAACAGCCATAATAAAAAATACCATCAGATGAAAAAGATAATTTTTTTGATTTTTTAATGAAAGATAAAAGATATAAACCAAAATTAAAGAGAGTATTGCCTGTTTACTTCGAAAAAGCCCAAATACCGTTAAAAGCGTCACCATCACACCCAAAAAAATTAGAAACCATGCCATGTTGTCACGCTTTTCAAGGGTCAAAAAGAGTATCACCCCAAGTAGAGCAAAAGGAATAAACCGTTTGGTAAATACCCATGTCTTACTAATCCAAAACTCATCACCATAACCAGAACGGATATTATCTGCCACCTCTATGGCCCGTACTATTCCCCCAAAAGAGTTGGAATAAAGATAGATAGAGGCGACGGAGAGAAGTGTTAAAAAAACAGCTATCAGATAGAGAAAACTTCTCTCTTTTCCAAAGAGATAAAGCTGTTTATCTTCGAGTAAAAATGGTTTTGCTTTTTCTTTGGGTTCAGGAATCAACCACATTCCCAAAAATATAAAAAAGATAAAAATAAGCGTCAAGATAAAGGCAGAAAAGCTATAAAACTTCTCCAAGCCATGATAATGAACAACCAAATCTCCAATTGGAAAATGTAAAAAGAAGATGGTTTTATTGAGTATAAATAGCAGAGGGATTAAAAGATACTGTATGGTAAAGAACATAAAAAAGACAGAGAGAATATCCCATCCTTTCTCTACGCTTTTAATGATATAAGAACTCATCAATATCAAAACGATAAAATAGAGTATAAAGAGTACTATTTCGTACATGATAGCAGAACCTCTTCATACTTTTTGATAATCGTATTGAGTGCATACTTCTCTTTTATATGCCCTTTTATATAATCTGTATCAAAGCTATTTTTCTCAAAAGACAAAATAGTGGATGCCATATTATTAACATCTAAATAATCAACCAAATAACCGTTAAAACCCTCTTTTACAATTTCCTTAATTCCCCCTGGTGCATTAAAAGCAATAACAGGAGTACCACAAGCATTCGCCTCCAACAAAACATTAGGAAAACCCTCAAATGCTGAGGAGAGAACCAATATATCTGCATTTTTCATGTACTTATAGGGATTTGACTGTTGCCCTTCAAAAGAGACTTGTGCCTCTATGCCCAAATTGAAACAGAGCGTTTTGAGAGAAGATTCTCTCTCTCCCTCTCCCACAATAATTAACCTATAGTTTTTCCCCAATAGGGCAAATGCTTCTAGTAATAAATCAAAACGTTTCTCCTCTCGCAATGCACCCACAGCTACTAGATTGATTTTATGAGCATCAAAACTTCTACTTATTGGCTCCAAAGATAGACGCTCAACTTTATTGATATCTACAGGGTTATTGATTACCACCATCTTCTCTTGTGGAAGATGAAATGATTTAATCAAATCCTTTTTCATATAGAGCGACTGACAGATAATCTGATTGAAGTTGCTATAAAAATGACGATAAAGAAACGCATAGAGTCTACTGTTACTGTCATGCTGAATATAGAGACTTGCTATACTGGTCTCTCGTGCTACCCAATAGACCTTATTGGAAATCAATCTGCTCAAAATTGGGATAAAGGGAGAGAGAAGTCCATTAATATGACCTATTCCAGAAAAAACAATATGAGGTTTAATTGAATATATTTTTTTTAAAAAAGAGAAAAATACTTTTCTAATTGAGCTGTTTTTTAGGTCATGTATTATCACATCAGATGCAATATCTCCTAGCATAATACCTTCTGCTTTTAAAACAATAAGATGTATCTCAAATTTGTCGCGATTAATACTGTTTAAAACATTAACCACCACCCTTTGTGCACCCCCTGAATAGAGTGCATGAATGATAAATATTATTCGTTTTTTTTCCATCTCATTATCACTTTTGACGCTCAAGGTTTGCTAATACATCTTCAATAATATAATCTTCAATAACAATTTTAGACGCTATCCAACTCAAATCTCTCTTCCAATAGCCAATACCATCCAAAAATGCCGTAAGCCCTACAGCGTAACTTATCTCTATCATCTTCGCCTCGCCCTTCTCATCCATTACAAAATCAAAAGCGATGGATTGCATTCCTAATTTTTCGGTCACCTCAAAAGCGATTTTAACACACTCTTTTTGACTATCATCTATCTCCCAAATAAACTTTCCACTCCCTGAGGCTCTAAAATCACCATCTCGTACCATACGTTTTTTACTTATTGCTCTGTCCCCCACCACAAATACTCTAATATCATGGTCACAGTTGGGAATAAAATCCTGTGCATAGAGGTAATTTTTCTCAATTGGCAGTGCTACACTTTTGGGATTGGGAATAACATAGCGATAGAGACCACGAGAAATATTGAAAAAACTCTTTAGACTTTTATCTCTTTTAAAATGCCATATTCTATTTTTAATTGCTGCCCCTCTATGGGTAGAGAAGAAGCCTCTGCCAAACGCTTTTGAGGCATATTTTTTGGCTTCACTTACACTATTAATAAGCTTTACATTATGTGCCCCTGCTCCACTTCTTAATTTGAATACTTTTGGAAAAATAGTCTTTTCTATCCATTCAATTGCTGATTTTTTATCATAAAAGACATAAGAGGGAATCAAAGGAGCATCAATACTCTCCAAAAGGTACTTCTCTCCCACCTTATCATCAAAATAAAAAGAGCCTATCGCATTGGGATAGACAGGAAATCCTTTAAATTCTAAGGCATAAATCAACTGTCGAGCAAAAAGTTGTGCCTTGTAGTCAATATGAGACCAGTGCCAAAGGAGGGCATCAAACTCTTTTAACTGCTCTATAATATCATTATCGTAACAGTTCACCAGCTTATATCTTATATTATTATTTTTACAATACTCTATCCATTTTGGAGAGTAGGAGTCTGCAATATGATGATGTATCGCGAGAAGTATATTTTCTTTTTTCATTATGGCAATACCTTATTTTTTTCTTTAATATTTTAATTAAAATTATATATAAAAACTACTTAACATATAATTATCATACAATATTTAATAAATTATAACAAAAAAATGATTATATAATATTGTTTTTCGTATAATTAAAAACATAAAAAGTATAATATCTTTCACATTTCTATAAGTTAGCTTATTATATAATAAAAATATTTATTTAAAGGACATTTTTTATATGAATAAAAGATTTTATGTTTTGGACAGCTTTCGAGGATTGGCAGCTATTTTTGTGGTAATGTACCACTCTCATTATCTAGGAACAGCCACACAATGGAGTTTTTTCAGAGGAAGTGGACTCTTTGTTGAGTTCTTTTTTGTCCTTAGTGGATTTGTATTGACCCATGGGTATGCCTTTAAAAAAAATCTTGATTTTAAAAATTTTTTCATCTCCCGAACCTTTCGTATTTTTCCACTTCATGTTACTATGCTCTTTGTTTTTCTCTTTCTAGAAGTTGGAAAACTGGTCGCATCATATTATGGAATAACACTCAATAATCAACCTTTTACAGGAAGTATGTCACCCTCCGAATTCATTCCTAACCTACTGCTACTACAGTCATGGTTACCCAATACGATTACGCTTAGTTGGAACCCCACCTCATGGAGTATCAGTACCGAGTACTATATGTATATGATTTTTTATGCTTCGCTACTCATAAAACAGAAGTTACGTTATGTAGCATGGACATTTCTCTCTTTTTTTACCTTCTATTTTATTATCCAAGAGGTTGAGCTTGGCATAGATTTTACCCGAGGAATCTCCTGCTTTTTTGCAGGTGGACTAACCTATCTTATTTACAAGAAATATCATCAAAATATAAAACTCTCTCCCCTTCTCTTTACAATTATAGAGATGATTCTTATTCTTTTGGTTATTTTTATTGTCTCATTTAAACAGATAGAACATCGTTCGTTTCTTGCAAGTATTCTTTTTATTGTTCAAGTTTTTGTTTTTGCCTTTGAGGGGGGTGTGATATCCAAGCTACTCAAACTGAACCTCTTTACACATTTAGGAAAAATATCCTACTCTATCTACTTAACACACCCTGCTATTATATTTATAATGCTATCCATAACAACCCTATCTGAAAAGATACTACATCATCATTTTACACTTATGGCACTCCACAAAAAAACAATAGATTTTGGTGATATTTTATATAATAATATCGCTCTTCTCTTATCATTAGTATCTATTATTCTTCTCTCTAATTTTACTTATAAATGTATAGAGTTAAAAGGGCAGAGTCTTGGAAACAGAATTAAAGAGAAGATGAGTTAAAAGTAGATATACTTTAGATTAAATAGTTTTTTAAAAACGAATATACATAGGGGCTACATTTTGAATAAAATAGCAGTAATTGGATTAGGATACGTAGGATTGCCTTTGGCTCATGCTTTTTCATTAAAGTATGAGGTGGTAGGCTTTGATATTGCTCAGTGGAGAATCAACGAACTTAAAAAGGGAATCGACAGAACACTTGAACTAAGCACAGAGCAGGTTAATGAAGCGATTGCAAACAAGATGACCTTCACCAATTTAGTAGAAGAGATAGGTGACTGTAACATCTATATTGTTACCGTACCCACTCCCATTGACAAACATAAAAAGCCAGACTTAACACCACTTATTAAAGCCAGTGAATCTATCGGTTCCGTACTCAAAAAAGATGATATCGTTATCTATGAATCAACCGTTTATCCAGGAGCGACTGAAGAGGATTGTGTTCCTGTATTAGAACGTGTTTCAGGATTTAAATATAACCAAGATTTTTTCTGTGGCTATAGCCCTGAACGTATTAACCCAGGAGACAAAGAGCATACTGTCACAAAAATTCTTAAAATTACCTCAGGTTCAACACCAGAGATAGGAAAAAAGGTAGATGAACTCTATGCAAGTATTATCACAGCAGGGACACACTTAGCACCTACCATCAAAGTAGCCGAAGCCGCAAAAGTAATAGAGAACTCTCAACGTGATATTAATATTGCATTTGTCAATGAGTTATCTATGATATTTAATCGACTCGATATCAACACCAATGATGTCCTAGCCGCCGCAGGAACAAAATGGAACTTTTTACCCTTTAAACCAGGTCTTGTAGGGGGGCACTGTATCGGTGTTGACCCATACTATCTAACTCACAAAGCACAAGAGGTGGGATACAATCCTGAAATTATCCTCGCAGGAAGACGGATCAATGACAACATGGGAACCTATGTCGCCAATCAACTGATTAAACTTATGATAAAAAGAGGACAAACCGTTGTCAAGACAAAAGTTCTTATTTTGGGAATTACTTTTAAAGAGAATTGTCCAGATATTAGAAACTCACGGGTCATTGATGTCATTAGAGAGCTTCAAGATTTTGGTTGTGATGTGGAGGTATCTGACTATTGGGCAGATAAAGAGGATGTACAAAGAGAGTACAAAATCGACCTCACTGATAATCCTGATATTAATAGCTACAATGCCATTGTTCTAGCTGTTTCACATGATGAGTATCGAAATTTAGATTTTACTAACAAAGAGCAGATTCTTTTTGATATCAAATCTATTGTCGATAAAGCAGATGGCAGACTGTAAAAAATAAATCTTAAATTGGGTAAAAAAACATCACTAATGATAAAAGAAGTTACAAATAGTAAATTTTTAGATATAAAAAAAAATTAATAAAGAAAATAAAAAATTTTTATTCTAATTAAGACTATTTTTATCCGATTTAAATTATAATTCCTCAACAAAACAAAAAACAAGGAATTAAAATGGCAACAGTAACATTTAAAAATGACATCGTATGTAATTTAGCAGGAACAGAAGTAAACGTAGGAGATACAGCTCCAGAGGTAACAGTAGTAAACTGTAACCCAATGCTTCAAAATGAAAAAGTTGGTGGAGCTCAAGAGCAAGTTCAACTTGTAATCGTTGTTCCTTCACTAGATACTGGTGTATGTGACGCTGAGACAAGAAGATTTAACACAGAAGTAGCATCTTTAGAAAACGTTAATGTTAAAACTGTATCTATGGATTTACCATTCTCAGCAGCAAACTTCTGTTCAACAGCAGGAATTGATAACATCGCAGTATGTTCAGACTTTAGAAACAAAGATTTCTCAAACGCATATGGTGTACTTTTAGCAGATGGTCCTTTGGCTGGTGTAACTGCTAGAGTTATCTTTGTAATTGGTACAGATGGTAAAGTTGCTTATAAACAAATTGTTCCTGAAATTACTCAAGAGCCAGATTATGACGAAGCATTAGCTGCTGCAAAAGCTGCTAAATAATTATTAATTGGTTATTTAGTTAGTTAGTTAACATATTTTTCATCTCCTAATTCCCCTCTTTTTTGAGGGGAAGCATCCCCCTTATTTAAATACCCGTTTTTCGTATCAAATCTAATACATCTTTTGGTGGAGTATCAATACTAAACCCTTTACAGTACCCACACGCTTTTGGATATTTTCCTTGAGCAAAGCTCTCTCTTACCTCGTGAATTGGTGTATCGTTCCAAATCTCCTCTAGGCTCTTCTCATTGAGATTTCCAAGTCCATGAGGTGAGGAACAGCACAGTCTAACATCTCCATCACTTTTAATAATAAGCTGACCATACCAAGGTACAATACAATCACCTTTTGGAGGAACAATCGGTAAAAAACGTTTGCTGATTAATCTATCGGTCACCTTATTGGTGATTTTACCAATGGAGTTGAGCTTATATTTTTTGAACTCTTCCATATTACTTGGACTATATTTGGTATACTCACTCATGGTTCCATACTCTATTTTAATGCCCAACTCTTTTGCCAAGGCATCATACTTTGGTCTATTTCGAATAAAAGTTTCAATCACATCTTTATTAAACTGCTCAAAATATTTCAAAGTAAAGTCACGTTTGGTAGAACCAAAGATAATGGGAGCCGTAGGAGATAGCCGTGTGAATCGTACACTTTTAACCCCTGCTTTGTGGGTCTCTCTTAAGAAATCTTCAATACTGTCTACTGTCTCTTTCATCACAATAAAGCTAAACCAAAAGTCATGACGGGGGCCTTTATCTTTACAAAAATCCACCAACTCTTTGATTTTTCCCAATGTCTTGTGAAAGTCACCACCAATAATTCGTTTGTAGACCTCAGGGGTTCCTGCGTGGATAGAGAAACGGATAAGAAGACCATGAGCATTTGCCAACTTTTCTGATTTCTGTTGGGTAAGTAGCTCTCCTGTGGTGTTCATATGAAGTGTAAATTTATGTTTATTTGACTTCTCTGCAAAATACTCCAAATGTTTGGTAAGCAGTGGTTCACCATCCCCATGAATAGAGAGATACTCCAACTCATCATAGTGTGGTTCTAACTTATCAAGGAGTTCCATCGGCACATGAGAGATGGGTGTTTTGCCCAAACTACACATAAGACAATCAAAAGGACACCCTTTGACCGACTCCAAGTATATCAATGCAGGAGTTGTTGAGACGTTTACTTTGCTCTCTTTATACTCCTTAAATAGTGTAGGGTTCATAACGTGTGTATCGCGTGTATTAAGTATGGTATTATTTGGGGTATCATCTATTAAATTCTGTCTTATTAATTCATCGGTCATTTTATTACCTTATAGTTATATTTTTAACAAAATTATACAAAAAAAAGTATTAAAAAAAACTTGTATTTAAACTATAACTAAAATATATTATATATTTTAAATTATATATTTAAAAATAAATTTTTATCTTGACATGATATAATATACCCATATGAGATACACACCCAAACAGATAGAGAAATACCAACGCCAACGCTACATTACTTTTCTTGAAAAAGTTACTAAAAATCTTTTTAAAATGTTTCGTGATGAAAAGATAACACAAGAGCAGTTTCTAAAAAAATTTGATGAACTTAAAAAAAAGTTAAATGAACAAGTTGCCATACAACTCAACTCCGAGTATCATCATCAGATGAAAGCTTATATAGAGCGTCTAACTCAAGAGGTAGCCGTAGAGTTTAAACTAGATGACATACGAGATGCCAATATGACCCTACTCAATCGCCTACAGAAACTAAAAAATGGCACCTCTTATAAAAAAGACAAACATAAACACAGCAGTAAAAATCAAGATTGGGGTTAACCTCCCCTACTCATAACAATACAATACCTTAGCCAAACAATATAGAAAAAAAAGAAATTACTATTTTATTATTTTAGATAGAATACTTTGAAAAAGTAAGAGCTACACTCTACTACTCCAACATCTCCTCAACCGTAGCCACCACATTCCACCCCAAATCGGTCACCGAATATCCCCCCTCCAACATAAAAATCACAGGATTCTCTCCAAGGTCAAGAATTGCTCTCACAATTTGGCGTATCCCCTCAGTGGTGATATCTAACCCTGCCAAAGGGTCACTCTCATGCAAATCATACCCTGCTGAGACCAAAATAATATCAGGCTGAAATATTTCATAATGCTGATATAGCTCTTCTCTATAAAAAACCAAAATATCTTCATCTTTGCTCTCAGGCATTAGGGGATAGTTTGCCGTAAATCCCTCTCCTCTATCTCTCCCTTTATGCGCCCAATTTCCAGTACCTGGGTAAGCATAGGCTTCATGAGTACTAAAATAGAACACCGTATCGTCATCATAAAATGCATCTTGTGTACCATTCCCATGATGCACATCAAAATCAACTATCATCACTTTCTCATACCCATTTTTCTGGGCATACCGTGCCGTAATGGCGATATTATTAAAAAGACAAAATCCCATGGATTGGCTAGGGGTCGCGTGATGCCCTGGCGGTCGAACAGCACAAAAAGCTCTCTCAAACTTCTGCTCTTTGATTCCATCAACTGCCACAAGTCCTGCCCCCACTGCTTTTCGTGCAGAAGTATAAGACTGCTTAGAGAGAATGGTATCTGCGTCCACTGGTTGCCCCACCCGTCCTTTCTCTTTGATATCCTCTATCATCTCACTATCATGTATCAAGGTAATCTCTTCCACCGTTGCCAACCGTGGCGAAATGGCTATAAGCTTATCTGCGAGTGTTGTTATTTTCAAGTTAATACTCTCCAAACGTTCAGGTGATTCAGGATGCCCTGCTCCTGTGTCATGTTCTACATATATATCATCGGTTATCCATGCTACTTTTTTCATTCTTTTCCTTTATATCAAAAAAGATACTAAAATTTTTCTTAAAAACATGACAATTTGACACATTCTTAACATAATTTAATTTTTTATGTTACACTATTACCATGAGCCAAAACAATTATAGTGGTAATCTTCCACCCACCCCTACCAAACCTAAAGCCAAAATCATTGTTAACTCCCTTCTCTCTGCCACCCTAGTGGGTCTAAGTGCAAATAAAATAGAGGTCGAAGCCACCTTTACCAGAGGTCTACCGGGGTTTGCAGTGGTGGGGTTGGTAAGTTCTGATATTCAAGAGTCCAAAGAGCGTGTCAAATCAGCACTACTTACCAACAATTTTAAGTTTCCTCCTCTAAAAATCACCATTAATCTCAGTCCAAGCGACATTAAAAAACGGGGAACCCATTTTGATTTGTCCATTGCACTGCTTATCGCCTTACAGAAAAAAGAGATAGAGGAGAAAGGGCTTTATGTCTTTGGAGAGTTAGGACTTGATGGTCGTGTGAAATCTAGCTCCACCCTTTTTCCCATTATTCTCTCTCTAAAAGAACAAAGGCTCCTCAAACGAGCCATTGTCCCCAAAGATGCGATGGAATATCTTAGTCACATTGTAGGAGTAGAGTTTATCGCGGTAGATAGTTTAGCAGAGGCGATATCTCTACTCAAAAATAAATCCTATAAAGCCTCTACTCAAAAGTTTAGTTACCAATCAGATACCTTGGTTATTAATGACAAAAACTACTATGATGAGAGAAGTATTGAAAATGATTTTAGAGATGTAAAAGGTCAAAATATTGCCAAAAGAGCATCTTTAATTGCCGCAGCGGGGATGCACAATTTTATGATGGAGGGAAACCCAGGATGTGGTAAAAGTATGATTGCCAAGCGTCTCAAAGATATTTTGCCACCTCTATTAGAAGAGGAGATGCTCTCCATTGCCAAACATCAGTTTTTGGATGGAACAGTACCTGATTTTTTAGCAAAACGTCCCATGCGTTCCCCTCACCATACAGCAACCAGTGCCTCTATTTTTGGAGGAGGTTCTATCCAAGCACAGATTGGAGAGGTCTCTTTGGCACATAAGGGGATTCTCTTTTTTGACGAACTTCCACACTTCTCCAAAAATATTTTAGAGGCGTTGCGTGAGCCACTACAAGACAGAAAAGTCAATATCTCACGGGTACACTCAAAAGTAGAGTATGAAGCAGATATAATGTTCGTCTCTGCCATGAACCCTTGTGCCTGTGGGAATCTCCTCTCAAAAAGAAAAGCGTGTCGATGCTCCGAACAGGAGATTAAACGCTATAAAAACAAACTCTCTGACCCTTTTTTAGACCGTATCGACCTCTTTGTGGTGATGCAAGAGATTTCAGCCGAGGACAAAAAAGGGATAAGTTCAAAAGAGATGAAAATAGAGGTGAATAAAGCATTTGTCTTACAAAAAGAGCGAGGTCAAGAGAACCTAAATGGAAAGCTTGTTGAGCATGAGATTGAGAAATTTTGTATCTTGACCCAAGAGGCAGAGGAGATACTCTCTTCGGCTATCGAGCGTTTTTCACTTTCACATCGAAGTTTGGGAAGCATCAAAAAAGTAGCCAGAACCATTGCAGATTTAGAGGTATCCAACGAGATAGAAAAAAAGCATATTCTGGAAGCTCTTTCTTATAGAAAAAGATAATACACAACTTTAACACAATAAATATGTTAAAATATAGCCTACAATTAAAATAATAAAATATATAGGAGCATAGTTATGAGAAGTATTCAACTATTAATATTAATTTCAATATCAACGCTATTCTTAGCTTGTGGAACAACTGAAGAGGAGATTAATTCAGATCGTGATGGAGCTACAATCTATGATATGTGGGACTATATGACCCCTGAAGAGTCATTTCAAGTTGAATATGATATCTATATAGATGGTAGAAAAGATGATTATATTATCGAAACCATTAGAGTATTTGATGACAACCATGTGGAGAGAGACAGCGATGAGGGGCTAATAAGCCTTAGATTAAGACGAGATGCCATAGAGGTAAAAGAGTCTGATGGCACAAAAATACAAGTACAGAGATTTGTAAAAATAGGAGATCGTAATATTTTTCAATCCACTTCCAATCGCTGTACCCTTGATGATTTTTATCGTGCCATCACTATTAAAAGGATAGAATTTTATAGAGTACTAAAAGTTGTATGTAGAAAAAGAAATAAAACCGATGAGTTCTATTATGGCTTCAATGAGGGTATTGTGGCTACCTATAGTGATGGTAACAGAGAGACAATTGAGCTTGTAAAAATAGATGAAAGAGAGCTACGCAGATAAAATTTTAATTTTTTTCTAAAATCCCTTGACATTAAAACTTTTTTTGATTATAATTGCATTCCTTTTTCAGATAGACTCTATCTAAAAAGCGATGTTTCGGAGTGTAGCGCAGTCTGGTAGCGCACCTGGTTTGGGACCAGGGGGTCGAAGGTTCGAGTCCTTTCACTCCGACCATTTAGATATTTAAAATTTCAATATAATAGTTAAATCAAACATTGATGGTAGATGTAGTTCAGTTGGTAGAGCACCTGTTTGTGGCACAGGTTGTCGCGGGTTCGAGCCCCGTCATCTACCCCATTGGTATTTATGTTGGGTAACCTCCCAAATGAAGAAGCGCTAGTGGCTCAACTGGATAGAGCATCAGACTTCGGATCTGAGGGTTAGGGGTTCGAGTCCTCTCTGGCGTACCATTTGATTTAAGTATTATATTTATGTGCACTCATAGCTCAGCTGGATAGAGCATCGCCCTTCTAAGGCGAGGGTCTTAGGTTCGAATCCTAATGGGTGTACCACTTATTATTGTTTTATAAACAATCACATGCGGATGTGGTG
>CAYVNI010000296.1:0-9243 GCA_964452815.1 uncultured Sulfurovum sp. | reverse complement strand
ATCTCTCCACTCTCCATCAACACAAATAGCAGAGGCTTTCATAGCAAATCTAAAATCATCTCTACCAACAGCTTGAAGCAATCCTCCACCCATTCCAAAGGCGATATTGTCAGCCGAGTAGTTATTGAGTTTTAGAATCTCTAGTATATCTTTTATTGCTTTTATATCAACTCCGTCGCCTTGGATAATACGGATAGAGTCATCTAGCACGAGATAGCCTTTTGAGTTTTTGGTCGCTCCGAACTGTTGGTGTAGGATTTTGATAATATCCAAAATAATCTCTCTAGGCTCTCCAGAGTCAGGGCGAATGACCAAGGTTGAGCCACTTGATTTTATCTGCTCTTTTAGTTTTTTGCCCCAAATATTGCTTACAGCGTTGTAGATGTCATAAGAGTCCGAGACCACAGCAAAGATTTTGCCCTCTCCTCCAAACTGTTTAACCATGTTTGCGTAGGCATCTCCTTCGCCCTCTCTTTGCCAAGAGGTCATGGTGGAGTGTTCAGAAGCAGGAATGGAAAACCCTGCCATATCTGCTCCGTAGTAGCGTCTTGCTCCGATAATGGCAGAGAGAGTATCTGTGCCTTGGAAGTTTACCAAGTGAGCCATGCCACCGAGCATTGCCGACTCTTCGCTCGATATTCCTCTTGCTCCAAAATCGTGTAGTTTAAAGGGAAGTTGAGACTCTACATTGTCGCTTGTCTGCTCCAAATAGGCTTTTATAATCTCTTTTATAGAGTATGAGAGTGTTGCTACCGTTGTCGGATACCACACAGCTCGTAACAGTGCCGTCTCCATATAAGAAGTCAACCACGGTAACTTAGGGTCGGTGTTGACCACTTGAACCAATGGGCATTTTAACGGGACTAAACTACCCTCTGCTACTGCTGATATCTCTATGGGTAAATAACCGTTGTACTCATCTAAAATGTACTGCCACCCCTCTTCGTTGAACGGAACACCATGAGCTGTTATGATGGCTTTGGCTTCGTCTATGTTCTCTTGGGTAATGGGTGTTAACAGGTACTCTTTTATGAATGCTTGTAGCCCAAAAAATAGCGTCTTGTCGTACTCTCCAGCTCGTGCTTCTATATATGACGATACATACTCACTCTTTGGTGGGTATTGTAAATAGTGACTTGATTTGTAGCTGTCTGTGTTTAGCATAATGTTGTTTTTATTGTTCATCGAAAATCCTTCGTATGATGTGCTGTTCTTTACCGTCTATCGGTTTGGAATGCGTAGTTAAACCTTTCGGCACAGATTATTTAAACGCTGATTTTAAGTAATCAGGGAAAAATATATAATAAAAATAGAATCTAAATATATCCCAAGACATGAAAATCAAAAATATAATAGATATACCTATAATTACACCCAAATATTTTTTCCAATTAATTTTTTTAGACATCTACCCCACCATACTCTGAATAATATGAAAATGGTCTTCAAACATCATCTCTGGCTTAACCTCGGCAAAGGGAATCCAAAAGGCTTTACTTGCATCGTCTCCACCTTTTACTTTTGGTAGTTTATCGCCTTTTAATTCGATTAGATAGGCATGAGTAACGGTTCTCCCTCTTGCCGAACGGTAAGGGTCATCAAAGACCTCTTTTTTGGTAATGCTTCCTGCCAAAACAGGGGCTGGTACTTTGATTCGTGTCTCTTCTCTTAACTCTCTAATAACAGCTGTTTTAAGCGTCTCATTTGCATCCAAAAATCCACCTGGAAGAGCCATTAAACCTTGTCCTGGTTGGGCTTTTCGTTCTATAAGAAGAATATGACCAGACTGAATAACTACGGCATCTACTGTTATGAACATTGGGGTGTATGGGGCATTGTCCCATGCAGATTTGTATTTTTTGACAAAGTGAAACTCATTGGCTACTTGCTCAAAAGCTTTGGTGCTTTTGAATTTTTCTAAAGCTATGGCTATATTACTATTCAGTGAATTTGTGAACTCTTGGTTATCGAAATAGAGTTCTCGAATATTGGTCGAAGAGATATTTTTATAGTTCTCTACCTCTTCACGTTCCCATTGGGGAAATTGGGTTAAGTAATCTGAACTGTTGTCTTTTTGATGACCAATCAAACCGATTCTAGGTTTAGAAGCAATTTTGTTATGAACAACTCCTGCTACCAATTGCTGTACAGACTTAATCCATAACTGGTTATTGTAGGTTTGGTCAAGTAGGGGAAAGGCTAAAATACGTCGATTTTCATCATCAGAAAAAACGGTACGCATCAATGAGTCACGTTCATTAAAATCCCAAGGATTTCTAACAGTGCGTGGCTGATATGCCGAACCAACTAAAACAATAACTTTGTCTGATAACTGCAATGCTTTGCGAATAACACTCTCGTGTCCTGTGTGAAATGGCTGAAATCTGCCTATAAAAATGAGGTAATCATACTTCATCACTAAGCTCCTTAGCGAAATAAATTTACTCTGTGTGGGTCTATCCCTAGAGTATAATAGCATTAAGAAATCCTCTTAAGCTGTTGGTAGTTTAACATAGTTTTCTTAAACAATTTGGGTACAATTTTGCATGGTATATAAGAAAACATTAAAAATCATCAAAACCAGAATATTAGAAAAAGAGAAAATCAAAAAGAGAGTAAAAAGATATTTTGATGTGCCTCCATTGGAGAGTGACTATCAGGATATATTTGATAACTGCTTGTGTACCGATAGTAAACATCAGTTCAAAGATATCTATGAGAGTGAACACGAAGCAGAGAACCAAGCGAAGTATCTTAATGATATGCTTGGTCTAAATATATCGGTCTACTCCTGCCCCTATAATGATGGTTGGCATTTGACACAGAGGTAGATTAGATATTGAACTCTTTACGGTACACCTCTTCTAGGTTTGTTCTATCTTTATAATCAATTAGCTCACCAATCTCTATGGTGATGGTCTGCGATGCTTTTTTATCGTTAAGTGCTGTGCCCAGTGCTGTGTCGGTATGGGTGGCAATATAGACAGGGAGGAGAGGAAGTCTGTTTTTTAGAGCGATGATTCTTGCACCCTCTTTAAACTCAATAAGTGGCTTTTCTGACTTGTTTCTTGTCCCCTCTGGGAAGATGAAGATAGAAGCCCCTGCCTTGACACCTTTTTTAATATCAGCGAAAAAACCACCCATTTTACTCTGCTCCCTATCAAGAAGAACCGAACCTGCATTACGCACAAAAATTCCAAAAAATGGTGAGTTGTATAGCTCTTTTTTGGAAATCCACAAACCAAAAATAGAGGTATCTTCTAGTGCCATCTCTAAAATTAATGGGTCAATAATCCCTCTATGGTTAGAGATAACCAAAAACTGTCCCTCTTTTGGTAAACGCTCTTGGTTCTTGACCACCACTGATATTTTTAGTTTCCCTAGAAGTATTTTTGAGTAATCTACTCGTAGTCTCTTTCTCTCTAAATTATCACTAATATTTTTAAGCCTTATCCCAAAATAGTTGGTCAAAAACAGAGCATATATCGCCATTTTAATCTTATGAAAGTTCATATGTTATTATCCTTTTTTATCAGGAGGAATTATAGCTTATACTATTTTAGAACATCTTTGATAATTCGCAAACTATTTTTATAAAATATCCTCTCCACCTCATCACTGCTAAATCCATGAGAGAAAAGAGCCTGAGAAAGAAGAGCATCTGAGAGTTTTGACATCTGTGAGATATCCTCTATCTCTACAGGATTGGGAATCCCATCAAAATCAGAACCAAGCCCAATCACCTCAATCCCTGCTATGTTTCGGATATGTCTGATATGTCGTATCATATCTTTGATGGTGGAGGTCTCTTTTTGCTCTTCTATCTCACCCTCTACTAAAAATTTATTAAAGAAGTTTACCCCTGTTATGCCACCCTTGTCAGCGAGTTGTTTAAGCATCTTATCGGAGAGGTTACGGGGGTTATGGGTCATGGTTCGGCTGTTTGAGTGTGTGGCGATAATGGGAGAGGTTGAGTTTGAGATAACATCATTAAACCCTGCATCAGAGAGGTGTGAGACATCAATCAACATACCCAAATGATTCATCTCCTCTACCACCTCAAACCCTTTTTTCTTTAATCCTCTATCTTGGTCTCTCCACTCAAAGTTGGAGTAGCCCAAAGCGTTTTCATGGTTCCAAGTAAGCGTAATAAGTGAGATGCCCTGCTCTTTGAAATATCTTAGTTTCTCGATATCACCCTCTATCGCCTCCCCCTCCTCTATGGTCAAAAATGCTCCTATCTTGCCCTCTTTTTGAGATAACATCAACTCATCATGGTTTCTGCATAACATGATACTCTTTTGATTTAGACGAAGCTCATTTTTGAAGTTATCAAGCATCTTGACACAGTAGTCATAGGAGCTATCTACTTTGGCACTGTCAATAAACATCGCAAAAAACTCTGCCAAAGCCTCACCCTCTTGCAATCGTTTGATATCTATTTTACAATGATTCTCTTTTAGATGTTGAGAGGTCTCTAAAAGAAGTGAGGCTGTATCACAGTGTAGGTCGATAAACTTCAACTATCTGTCCACCCTAAACCAACCTGCGATGGAGTAGCGGGTAGCCTCTGTAGGTAGCACTTCATGAGGGAATTTTTCACTCATAAAAACTATCATGGTATTGGCAATGGGTGCTACTTTGGTCAAGAACATATCATCCTCATCATAGATAATAATCTCACCACCATCCTCTTGTCTCCACGCTTCATTGAGATAATAGACCACGGTTACAACTCTGTTTTTGGAGTTTTTAAACGCATCAAGATGTTTTTCGTAGAAATCACCCTTTTGATAGATGGCAAAGTGTGTTTCAAAATAGGAGAGTCCTAAATATAGCTCTTTATTCAGATAAGACTTTAACCCCTCTGTCCACGATAGATATTCGCTTTGAACCCCGTTGTCTTCATTGAGCCATAGTGTCTTGTCTCTTCGTCTTGCTTTATCAAGGTGCAAATCTAAAGAGGAGGAGATACCTGCTTTTTTATAACTATTTTGAGTTTTTGCAAAGCTTAATAGCTCTTGGGTGAGTTTAGGAGGGAGTGCATTGTTGATAATGATATAACCATTATCGACAAGTGCATTTGTGATTTTTTCATATAGATTAGTCAAGTTTTAAAACTGCCATAAACGCCTCTTGTGGCACATTAACACTTCCTATGGCTTTCATACGTTTTTTACCTGCTTTTTGTTTATCAAGTAGTTTTCTTTTACGGGTGATATCCCCACCATAACATTTTGCTGTTACGTTTTTACCTGTAGATTTTACATTGGTTCTAGCAATAATGTCATTACCAATACTCGCCTGAATCGCTACTTCAAAAAGCTGTCTTGGAATAAGTTCTTTTAGTGACTGAACAAATGCCAAACCTTTGGTTCTCGCACTGGTACGTGGTACAATGATAGAGAGTGCATCAACCACCTCACCTGCCACTTTAATGTCTAATTTTACCAAGTCCCCTGGTCTAAAACCTATTGGCTCATAATCAAAACTTGCATAACCTTTTGAGGTACTTTTTAGTTTGTCATAGAAGTCAAGGACAATCTCATTCATAGGAACATCATACTCTAAAAGAACACGTTCAGCATTGATATAGTCCATTTTTATCTGCATACCACGACGGTCATTAAGCAATTTTATTACATTTCCCAAATAGTCATTGGGAACCAAAATGGTTGCTTTGATATATGGCTCATAAATGGTATCTATCTTCATCGATTCAGGCATATCATAAGGGTTTTGAATGTCTATTCTGCTTCCATCATTTTGTAGCACTTCATAAACAACAGTTGGTGCAGAGGCAATAAGCTCCAAGTTAAACTCACGCTCTAAACGCTCTTTTATCACTTCCATATGGAGCATACCCAAGAAACCTGTTCTAAATCCTGACCCAAGTGCCAACGATGATTCAGGCTCAAACGAGATAGAGCTGTCATTAAGTTTTAGCTTATTAAGTGCATCACGTAAATCTTCAAACTTATCTGTCTCTATGGGGTAAATCCCTGCAAAAACAAACGGTTTAGCAGGTTCAAAGCCATCAATAAAATCAGCTGTAGGATTTTTGGCATCGGTTACAGTGTCTCCAACTTGTAGACCATCAACTGTCTTTTGACCCGTGACCACGATTCCGATTTCACCTGTTTTAATCTTGGAAGTTTTAATAGGAGCAATAGGATTGGGGTACATTAAATCAAGAACAACGTGTTCCTCTTTGGTACTCATAATCTGAATTTTTTGACCCTTCTCTATGCTACCTTCATAGACACGAACCAGAGCCAAGGCCCCTAAGTAGTTGTCAAACCATGAGTCATAGATAAGTGCCTTACAAGAAGCATCTTCATCACCTGTTGGTGCAGGGACACGTGCCACAATATCTTCAATAAGTTCAGGAACACCCAAACCTGTTTTTGCTGATACCAATGAGTGTTCCGTACAGTCAATACCAATGGCATCTTCTACCTCTTCTAACACACGTTCAGGCTCTGCAGCTGGAAGGTCAATTTTATTTACCACAGGCAGTAGCTCTAACTCATTTTCTATCGCTATATAGACATTGGCAATGGTCTGAGCTTCAACCCCTTGGGCAGCGTCGATGATGAGTAACGCACCCTCAGAAGAGGCCAAAGAGCGACTCACTTCATAAGAGAAGTCAACGTGACCAGGAGTGTCAATAAGGTTTAGAATGTAGTTTTCACCATTATTGGCAACATAGTCCAAACGAACTGATTGAGCTTTAATGGTAATTCCACGCTCTTTTTCTATGTCCATGGTATCCATAACCTGTGCTGACATTTTACGGTCAGAGACAGCGTTACACTCTTGGATGATTCTATCTGCCAAGGTTGATTTACCATGGTCAATATGGGCGATAATAGAAAAGTTTCTAATATGCGACTGAGGAATATTATTTTCTGCCATTAATTTGTCTCAAATAGAGAGTTAACACTCTCGTTATTGTAGACTCTTCTAATCACTTCACCTAGCATCTTCGCCGTGGAGAGAACTTTGATTTTACTGCATGAGTTATCTCTAATAGGAATAGTATTGGTCACGACCAACTCATCCAGTTCACCATTTTCAATTCGCTCAAAAGCAGGTCCTGAAAGTACAGGGTGTGTACAACAAGCCATCACGGAAGTTGCCCCCAATTTTTTTAATGCAGCTGCTGCTTTTACCATGGTACCTGCTGTATCAACCATATCATCAATCATAATGACATCTTTGCCCTCAACATTTCCGATAATATTCATCACCTCAGACTCATTGGCTTTTTCACGCCTCTTATCCACAATAACCATGTCTAAATTCATGGTCTTTGCAAAATATCTTGCCCGTGCAACTCCCCCAATATCAGGACTTGCCACAATTGGATTTTTAAGATTTTTTGATTTTACATAATCATTAAAAAGGACAGCTCCATAGAGGTTATCCACAGGGATATCAAAAAATCCTTGGATTTGTGACGCATGGAGGTCAACGGTAACCACTCTGGTAATCCCTGCTGTCTCCATCAAGTTTGCCACAAGCTTGGCTGTAATTGGAACTCTTGGTTCTGCTTTTCTATCCTGCCTTGCATACCCATAGTAAGGAACAACGGCTGTAATGGACTTTGCAGAGGAACGCTTAAGTGCATCTACCATGATAAGTAGCTCCATAAGATTAAAGTTTGCTGGTGCTGATGTAGGCTGAATGATAAATACATCTTTACCTCGAACACTCTCTTCAATTTTAACATTTATTTCGTTGTCTGAAAATTTTGTAATTTTCGCTTTGGAGAGTGGTTGGTCGAGATATTTTGATACCTCAAGTGCTAGTTCTTCATTTGAAGTGCCTGAAAAAAGCATATATCCTGTCATATTTATTCTACCTTCTGTTCATTATTATGCGAATTTTACCCGTTTTTTTATAATAAAATGATGTAATGTAAGTATTTTTAGATAAAATAAGTTAAGAAGGATATCCTATGTTTCAAATTGTATTATCTCTTATAATTGGGGTGTTTATTGGATGGAATTTTCACCTCTTTTATGCATCATTAGAACCTAAAAACCTAATCCCTAGGAGTTTGACACTCTCCCAAAACTATAAAGCACCACCAATGGATGAGGCAGTGTTACCAACAACTACACCTATAGCAAACGATGAAAAGAACATCTCAACCTTACCTAAAAAATTTGTTAACCTTAAACTGGTAGATAGACGTATTGTTTTAAAAAATGAAGAGGCAGTTAACACTTCCCATAATAATAAAAAAGGCGATATCAAGAATAAGTATTTTCAAGTCTTACTCAAACAGAATAATTTTTCAGATGCAATGGCATTCTATATGGAAGGAACACCCGAAGAGATTAAAGCCTATCAGCTTATTTTAAAAGTCTATTTTTATGACAAAGCTTCTGTCTCTCCTAATGAAACAATAGAACAACTGCTCCAATATATCGAAATAGAGCCACAAAACTTAGACATACATCTCTATCTTGCAAAACTTTATCGAGATGAGAATGAATTTGAAAAATCCATAAACTTTCTTTTTGAGCTACAACATGGCTATCAAGATAAAAACCTACAACGGGTCAACGATGACCTAGAGACAGCCATTACCTCCTATATCACGAAACTTAATGACTCAAAAAGCATCTCGAAACTTATTCTATTTTTAGAGGACATTATCTCAAAAAGTAGCACGTCTGAAAAGTATATTATTCAACTGGCAGAACTTTATAAAAGTTTGGAAATATATGATAAAGCAGAAGAGCTTCTCAACGAAATCAGCAATGATGCTACTTATAGTAACCAAGCCATAAATCTATTAACAGAGATACATGAACTACAGATGGAGAGTGAACAATATCCTTATAAAATACCTCTTAACAAGATAGGTTCACAGTTTAGTGTCAATCTCACTATTAACAATACTCCTTTAACCCTACTGTTAGATACAGGGGCTAGTTACACTTTTATAGACGAAGATAAAATCCCTAACTTAGAAAATGGAAAAGAGATTATACTCAATACAGCAGGAGGGGAGATAACAGGGGAACTCTATTTAGTTCAAAGTTTAATAATTCAAAATATTGAATTAACAGATTTTAAAATTACCATTGCTCCCTTTAGTCATCAAAATATGGATGGTCTATTGGGGATGAACTTCTTTGAAAAATTTGATTTTAAAATCAACCAAGAGAAAGCAATGCTCTATCTTGGAAACCATTAGTAGAGTAGTTAACTTTGTAAAAAAAGAGC
>CAYVNI010000295.1:0-1616 GCA_964452815.1 uncultured Sulfurovum sp. | reverse complement strand
ACAGGACTGGACACAGCCACACTTCAAGCACACCTTGCCAAAATGGATGCAGAAGATTTTTGGGAGAAAAAAGGAAAAGGAATCACAGAAGATTTCAATAGTTCTAAAGAGAGTGTAGAGAAATTGGCTGTTGAAGCGATGAATGAGATTACGGATTTCTTTGGTAAATTGGTTGGCTCTTTTGAAACTAAAAAGAGCTAGATTTTATTTTTATTAGAAGGTCGATATACTTGACCTTCTAGTATCGACTTTTAGAATTATCAAATTGTAGCGTAAAACCACCTCTTTTAAGGGGTGGATGTAAGCGTGGATTTTAATCTCCTATACTTCACGATGAAAACCAAGTGAGCGTTTAAAATAAAAGTTGAATATCGTTTTTTTATAATCATAAATACATACCTTTTTACTTTTTAAGCATATTGTATCTTAATTTAGGGTATAATGCAACTACACACCAATTAAAGAAAGGAGTTAAATATTGTAAAAGTTCGCCTATATCCAAATGATGAGCAGAAAAATATATTATTAAAAACTTTTGGCTCCACTCGGTTTGTCTACAATCAAATGCTTAGTAAAAAAATTAATGCGTACAAAGAGGATGAAACTTCTATCAGTACTTTTGATTTAATTAAAGAGTTACCTATAATGAAAAAAGGTGATTTTGAATGGCTAAAAGAAGTTGATAGCACTTCTCTACAGCAATCTATTAAGAATATGGATAAGGCATACAAAGGCTTTTTTAATGGTGGTGGTTTTCCAAAGTTTAAAAGTAGACATCATTCAAGACAATCTTATCAAACAACTACAGCAAAACTAAAAGAAGATAAACTATATTTAGCCAAAATTGGATTAATAGAGATGAGAGGTTTTAGAAAATTTGCTGGAGAACTAAAAACAGTGACAATTTCAAAAGAGGCAAATCAATATCACGCTTCATTACTGTTTGATGATGGAAAAGAGTTCAAAAAACCAAAACATAATGGTAAAAAAGTTGGAATAGATGTAGGAGTAGCACTATTTGCCATATTGAGCAATGGAAAGATGAAGAAAGTTCAAAAATCACTTTCAAGAAAGAAAAAAGGCTCAAACAATAGAACCAAAGCCAAAGGGAAACTACAAAAAGCTCATTTAAAAATAGCAAACAAAAGAAAAGATTTTTTACATAAACTCTCTAATGAAATCACAAGTGAGAACCAAACTATTGTGATAGAGAAGTTAAATATAAAAAATATGACCAAAAGTGCAACAGGAACAGTAGAAGAGCCTAAAAAATCAAGTGGAAAGAGAGGGCTTAATCGTGCCATCACTCAACAATCTTGGGGACTCTTTTTTGAAATGTTGAAATACAAAGCAGAAAAAAAAGGTGGAGAGGTTATTGAAATTGACCCAAGATTCACTTCTCAGAAATGCTCTTGTTGTGGTCATATATCCAAAGAGAATAGAAAGAGTCAAAGTAAATTCAGATGTGTTAAGTGTGATTTTAAACTTAATGCTGATTTGAATGCTTCTTTAAATATTCTAAATACCATGGGACACATGGAGAAAGCTTCTTAAATATCTAAACATTAGTTTGGAGTTCAGAAGAATCCACCCTCTTTAGGGGGTGGAGTTGTCAA
>CAYVNI010000294.1:0-1607 GCA_964452815.1 uncultured Sulfurovum sp. | reverse complement strand
TGGAGTTGTCAATCTCTAATGCCAAAAAATATGGAAAACATGTTGTTGATTATAATGAAAGCTATCAGGATAATTCCACCCAATTGATTCTCACAGATAGACATTGTTTGATATAATATTTTAACTAAAAATGTGTTTTTTGGAGCTTAATTGTTCAAAGAGTTAAGCAGTTCAACAGAATTACACCTATATCCACCCCTTTAAAGCTATGGATGAAGAATCTACCTCCTTTAGGTAGAGGATAGCGTATCAAGGGTTTCCACCTTTAATATAATAAAAAGCTGTTCATAAATTTTAGATTTTAAGGGGTTTTATTGCGTAGTACAGACAGAACAGACATCAAATGCACGAAAAATAAACGACGCTTCATCCGTAGAGGTGACTCCCCTCATCGCTTGGGTTGCTATGCCACACTCTTCAGCATTTCCATTGCTCAAATTCCACTGCGTTGGAACAATAATCTCATAGTTGGTAATCACCCCATCTCGAACCGTAGTTTTGTGAATAAGAGAGCCTCGTGCAGCCTCAACCACACCAACTCCTTCAAAGTCTAAAGGCTGATTAGCCACATCAAAACCACAAGATACTTCACTCATATCAAGCCCTTGAAGTAAGTTTTTACTATGGTTTAAAAGTAACCCTATCTCATACACCCTTGCAAAGATTCTGGTCAAAAGCGAATCTTTATAACGTTTATGGAGATTTTTTATAATTGGCTCTTTTGAAATCATCCCACGAGCCAAAGGACCCACCTCAAAAAGTTTATCTTTGTAGGTCACCCCTTTTGCTATTGTGTTGGGTTGCTCTATCTCTTTAACATATCGGGTATCTATGGTTGAGACCTGTGTGGGGACAGATTTTCCAATCTTAAAACACAAACACTCCCCAAAAACAATAAATCTATCATGACTCTTCCCCACCGCTGCCATACCACTAGAACCCAACAGATAGAGAACCTTTGCAAAATCGCCACCAATTTTAGGCAAATCGGTCACCGACTCCAAACCTAAAACCCTCTCCAAGCTCATTCCCATCACCACCTGCTCAAAGAACTTAATCGACTCATCCACCAAGCTTTCTGCTTGAAGCACATCCACATAGGTAGGGTCACACGTCACCCCACCTGCCACAGCATAACTAGAGTGTGGCCACTGCCCTGCAAAAATAGCCAACGCTTTGGTAATGGTACTAGAGAGATAGGAGGCTTTGAGTGCATAGTTCTCTCCACTCTCTTGTCCCAAAAGCTTTTCAAGTTGAGGAAGTATCGTCAGATAGAGCCACTTGATATGATTTTGAATCAACTCACACGCCAAAGTAAACTCACGAATATCATTCGCCTTCTTTGTTAAACTAACCTCAACCCCTACACTTCGATACCCATCCTCTATGGCACGAACCGAAGCCAAAAGATGAGCATGGTTACAGATACCACACACCCTCGGCGTAATCACCAACGCATCCATAGCAGGTTTCCCTACCAATATCTGCTCTATCCCTCGAAAGAAGCTAAATTTTATATCGACATTGTCTATTTTATTATTTTTAAAAGAGAAATCTAACTCAGCTTCGCCTTCTATTTTTTCTATTAGTTTTTTTATTTTCATATT
>CAYVNI010000293.1:0-5081 GCA_964452815.1 uncultured Sulfurovum sp. | reverse complement strand
TTAATGTCAAAATTAATAAAATTGTCACAACGCTACACAAAAGAGGACTTTAGGGAAGAGATAAGGAAGGTAAAAGATAATGGGCTTAAGTTAAAAATGCTAGTGATTGAAAAAATATTATCTACTCCAACTATATCTGCTAAAGAGGTGCAAAGTACTTTTTTTATATCGCCTAAACGAATGTATGAGTGGATAAATCAATACAATAGTGATGGATTAGAGGGATTAAAAGCTAAAAAGAAAGAGAATAGGGGGTCTGGAAAAGGCAGAACAAAAGTAGATGAGGAGGTATACGAGAAACTAAAAGAGGAGATAGAGCAGACACCTAACAAAAAATGGACTCTAAAAGTCAAACAATCCTATATAAAAGAGCAGTTTGGAATAGAGGTTACACAACAGGCGATTGCTTATCGGATGAAGAGATGTTAAGAAGATGTTTTTAATTTTAATTATTCATGAAAATCTTCATCCCCAATCCGAAACATAACCTCATAATTTTCTAAAATATTCTTATGAAAACTCTCAGGTATTCGATTCCAGTCGAGAACTTGGGTCAAGATGGGAATGGTGGACTCCTGTAACATCTCTTTAAAGTTAAGAAGTTCAGTAAGGTTAAGCTCTTTATTGTTGGGTGTGACTACTACCATGTCCAAGTCACTTGTATCATGAGCTTTGCCATTGACACGACTGCCATATGCCCATAGCTCCATTGGGTTGGTGAATGCTTTTTGAGCATAGGCAATAATACGTTTTTTGTCCTTTTCTCTAATGTGCATTGATAACCTCAATAACCCTTGTGGTATCAGCAATAAAATCCTCTATCAAAACCAATGTTTTATTTGCCAAAGCTTCACCGTAGTCATGGCTTGTCGAGTTACGGTTATCTCTATATGTTAACCAACGTTCCACCTCGTCGAGTTCTAGTAGCCCATGTAGACCTGCTTGTCTAAATATCTCTTTAAATACAAGTTTATCAGCTATTTTATGGCTATGAAAATAGTCCCTAAGTACCTTTTTTAGAAGTTTTCCTGAGAGTTCTAAGATAATTTCAAACTCTTTAATAACAGCAGAACGGTAGATTTCATAATCTATCTCACTCTCTTGATGTTGAATTAGTCTACTGTAGGCTCTCTCTAGGGCAAGATTGCATTTATTTAAGTAGCTTGTATCTATTTTCTGTTTCACAATACATCCTTTAACTCTTTCTCCTCTTTGTGCAACTCAATAGACTCAAACATCTTAGTTGAATAGCTATACACTTGCATCTCCCCTGTTCCAATATCATACCACCAACCATGTAACTTAAGTTTCTGTTGCTCTAACGCTTCTATGATATAAGGGTAGCTCATTAGACGCTGTACGGAGAGTTGAATGTTGTTTTTTTCAGTCACTTCACTTCGTTCTTTGCTTGGGTCTGCAAAACACTCTAGCAGAGAGTTATTTTTTGCAGGGTAGGCGAGTTTTAGCCACTCTTCTACGTGACTTAGCTCTATTTTTTCTTCCTCTTCGGTTTTGACATGATACATATGTTTGCATGCACCACAGTTACTATGTCCTAAGATGACGATATGTTCTACTTTTAAGACATTGACAGCATACTCTATGGCTGCTTGGGTTGCACCTTGGGTACGTTTATAAGGGGGTACAATATTTCCAATATTTCTAGCGATAAAAATCTCTCCCGCTGCTGCTGAGAGTATTTTAGAGGGTTGAACACGAGAGTCACTACAGGTAATAACCATGGTATGTGGTGATTGACTGTCTATCAAATCATCAAATAGCTCCTTGTTGTTTTCATAGTACTCTGTTTTAAATTTTTTATAGCCATCAAAATGGACTTTGTTCATGGGAATCCTTGTTTTTAAGTTGATTATACAATAAAAAGAGTCTCTTTTATTTTAAGAGGGTGCAAAGAGCAGGGTTGTTCATTTCACAGGCTAACTCTTTAATATATTGGGCAACTTTGTCTGCTCCTTGTGGTTCATAGTGTGTACGGTCTATATATCCATTGTTTAAGGTGCAATCCCCAAAGTTTTTTCTCAACTCTTCATCTGAATATTTAGAAAACTCCTCTAGCGTCTTTTTATGAAGGTCTAAAACTTGAACATTCTCTTCTTTTGCTAACTCTTTCATATAGTCAGGAAAACTACCACGTGTATTACGATGGTTACCTTTCTCATCTTTGACTCTGGCTTCTGCTACGGTTATCAAAATAGGGATGATATTTAACTCTTTTGCTTGATTGATATAGAAGCGAATATTCTCTTTAAATCGCGATTTCCTAAGAGCTATTCTTGCTTGATTGTCTTTTTTATCACCATAGCCATCATGATTATAGTCTATAATATTCTTATTTTTATCAAATTTGGGGGTATGTGCATTCTCATTCTTACTTCCAAATTGAATAAGTAGAAAACCACCATTGGTATTCTGCCTCATTTTACTTATGGTTCCCTGCCAATCACGACCAATACCAAGTCTATCAGGGCTACTCTCTGTTCTAAAAGAGAGAGAATTTGCACCTTGTCTTGCTTGATTACTAAGATTTTCAGGATATTTCATCTGTTTACTAAGACCATCACCCCAACCACTCAAGAGATTATTTGGATTATCCTCTCCACAGGTCATTCCTTTTTGTTTAAGTAGGTACTCTGTGGTATTACTATGTACAGTAGAGTCTCCAATAATAAAAATGTTTTGTTTATCAGTTTTAATATTACTCTCTGTCTCATTTTTTCCTGTATCGCTACACCCTATAAATAAGAGTAATGAGGCGATAGTATAGATATAAAGTAGTTTTGTTTTCAATTTTTATCCTTAACATATAATATTTTATAATGTTAATATTATATCATCTTCTTTCTGAGAAAAAAGTCCAAACAAGAAGAGCCATACCAAGGAGTATAAAAGGGATACTTAGTATCTGACCAGTGCTAAGAAAACCTGTCTCATAGGCTGCCTGTTTTGTTTTGACAAATTCTAAAAAAAATCTTGCCGTAAATATGGTCAAAAAGAATAGGGAAGGGAGTATTTTGGTAGCAAAATTAGGTTTAAGATTTTTGTAGATAGTTAATAGAAAGATAAAGATAATAAGATAGATAGCCGATTCATAGAGTTGGGTAGGGTGTCTAGGGAGGTTATCTAGTCGTTGAAAAATAATAGCCCAAGGTAAATCTGTGGGAGTCCCTACAATTTCAGAGTTCATAAAGTTACCAAAACGGATAGCAGAGCCTGTTAAGGCCGCAGGAATGGAAAGTCGAGAGAGAAGCCATATATAGGATTCATTGTGTCTCTTGCTATAGAGCCAAACAGTAATTAAAAAGCCAATAACACCGCCATGACTAGCCAATCCACCTTTCCATATAGCAACTATTTCCATGGGATTTGCCAAGAAGTAGCTAGGTTCATAGAAAAAACAGTGAACAAGTCTAGCACCCACAACAGAGCCTACAATAACATAGAAGAAAAGCGTGTCAATGTTCTCAGCATTTTTACCTTCACGTTCATACATCCAAGCAAGTATTTGAGAGCCGATGAAAAATGAACCAGCAAATAGGAGACCATACCAATAAATTTGCAAAGAACCAAGCTCTATCAGAACAGGATTTGCATTCCAAATAAAATACTCTTGCATATAAATAACCTTTTTAATTTAATTTTTTATGAGGAGGAATTGTACTATAATTAGTTGAGATAATGTCAATCATTGATAGAGGGGTTTATATTTATAGTTATCTGTTTCATCTTCAGAAAAGTTAGAACCCATCTCAAATAAATTACTATTTGGCATAAAACTCCTTTGTTGTTAATATATCCTCCATCAACCTATCAGCCCAAACATCAATAT
This sequence comes from uncultured Sulfurovum sp., assembly GCA_964452815.1. GTDB lineage: Bacteria > Campylobacterota > Campylobacteria > Campylobacterales > Sulfurovaceae > UBA1140. The sequence continues at coordinate 1,234 of CAYVNI010000293.1, read as the reverse complement.
TAACACTCGTCTGAGAAGTCAAAATAGCAAAAGAGATATCATATTTGGGATAGATACGGATAATGGTTCTAAAACCGGGACCCACCCCTTGATGTTGGTAAAAAAACTTTCCTTTGTCGGTGATGTGATACCAACAGATACCAAAAGCCACTTCATCTTGAGAGGAGAGCCATGAGTGAACAGGTACAGAGGGTTGCTCTGTAAATAGCTTTTTGGTGGTTGGAGAGAAGAGTTGGTTTTGATGATAAGCCTGTAAGAGTGTTGTCATGTCCTCTATGGAGGAGACCAACCCACCAGCAGGTTTCCATATGATGTCAAACTCCTTTAGCCAAAGCGTCCACCCCTCATAGAAATCTTGGTACTCATCATCTAACATGAGCTTCATCACCGTACCAATGGCTGAAAAGAAAGGGATAGTGCCGTAGACCTGATTATTTTTTATCGTAGGATTGTAGTGAAAATCACTTCGACTCATCTGGGTAGGGATTAGAATATACTCTTTGATAAGCGTCTCAAAATCCTCACCCGTCACCTGTTCGGCGATTTGTGCCAAGATAATGTACTCAGAGTTGGAGTATTTGGCTTCAGTTCCTACAGCATAAGGGAGAGAGGCAGGGGTCTCTATCTTGTACCCACGTATCATATCTCGTATCTTATCATTTCCATCGGTAATCCCTGAACTATGGTTGAGGAGATTTAATACCGTAATATTTTGCTCTTGATTCTCAAATGCTATCTTTAGCATAGGGAAGTATTTGGTGAGAGGGTCATGGAGTCCTATCTTTTTTTCTTCGATAAGCTTCATAATAAGCGTAGCCGTTAAAATCTTGGTAAGAGAGTAGATGTGATAGACACTTTTGGTGGTGGTCTTTTGCGTCTTATTGGCATCGTTATAACCAAAGCTTTTGGTATAGAGTGGAAGAGAACCTTTGAGAATGGTCACCGAGGCAGAAGGAGGTGTTTTGTTCTCTGTCTCGTTGTGTACAAACGCTTCAAACTCACTGATATTGCCAAAGAGCATAAAAGTAGAGAGAAGTAAGATACCAGGAACTCTCATCATCATCCTTTAAGTATCTTCTTAATAGCTTCCGAACCAGCAATTCTAACTCTACTCAATCAGCATAAATTCCTCCAAATTAACCCCTCCATCGCTCTGCCTTGAAAGTAATATAAATTCAATCATTTTATCAAAACTCCTAAAAGTAAACATAGAAGTTAGAACATTCATAGTTTC
>CAYVNI010000292.1:0-1955 GCA_964452815.1 uncultured Sulfurovum sp. | reverse complement strand
TCCAATACTCTTATTCCACTTCGATAGGATATTACTCCTTCTATTACAAGATAGATAAGTAGTACTCTTATATCTTCTCTATGAGTTAATGAGTCATTTTTTTTTATCTTGGCTATTGGGTGATGAGTTTTCTATTTTCTCTTTTAAGGCTCTATTTTCCTCAATTAAACTGGCTACTCTCTCTTGATAGTATTTATGTACTTTTCTCATCTCCCAAATTTCTTTGGCTCTCTGTTTAGCTTTATCTCTCCACTCATCTCGGCTTTTTAAAATCTTTGATAATTGTAACATTGCATAATCTTATTTTTTTCTTTTATTTTAGCATAAATTATCTGTTTTTTATTGTTTTTGTTTTTTGGATTTTTTTATATCTATTTTTGAGGAATGATTTATTGCTTTATATTGGGGTTTTTCGACAGCCTAGGTCAGACCCTATTTAGGGAACAAAACTTAAACACACCTTTACCCTAAATTCAAAGGCTCTAGTAATACCTCTTCCGCCTTCCCAATTTCCCCATCAACGCAAAACAATAAATCAAATTCCATAAATTTTGATTATAGAGAAGAGCCATATTAAATTAGAGATGTTGCTAGATGATGTAGGGTATTTTCTCCTGAAAACACCGTTTTTCGACACCCTAGTGTAGACCCTTACTATCTAACTCATAAAGCCCAAGAAGTCGGGTATAACCTAGGCTGTCGAAAAACCCCAATATAAATCAATAAATCATTCCTCAAAAACAGATATAGAAAAACCCAAAAAACAAGAACAATAAAAAACAGATAAATTATGCTAAAATAAAAGAAAAAAATAAGATTATGCAATGTTACAATTATCAAAGATTTTAAAAAGCCGAGATGAGTGGAGAGATAAAGCAAAACAGAGAGGCAAAGAGATTTGGGAGATGAGAAAAGTACATAAATACTATCAAGAGAGAGTAGCCAGTTTAATTGAGGAAAATAGAGTCTTAAAAGATAAAATAGAAAACTCATCACCCAATAGGCAAGATAAAAAAAAATGACTCATTAACTCATAGAGAAGATATAAGAGTACTACTTATCTATCTTATAATAGAAGGAGTAATATCCTATCGAAGTGGAATAAGAGTATTGGAGATATTTCAAAATAGAACCTCTCTCAAAATTGATTGGATACCCCACTTTAGCTCAATAATAAATTGGACATATAGAATAGGAAAAGGGTTGCTAAATGAAGTTAAGAAAATTGATAAAGAGTGGATAGCAATAGCAGACCACTCAATAGATATAGGGAGAAAACAGGTATTTGTTGTATTGAGAGTAGAACTTGATATATTTCTGCAAAGAGAAGGAGCTATAACTTTAAAAGATTGTGAATGTATAGGGGTAAAGGTCTCATCAAAAGTGACAGGAGAGAGTGTCTCTAAAGATTTAGAAGAGATTTTTGACAAAGCAGGAGAGCCAGTAGCAATCATAAAAGATAATGGAAGAACCCTAAATAATGGAGTTGAGATATATAAGAAACGACATAATAGTGATATTGATACTATTGATGACATAACTCATGTTGTGGCAAATGGATTAAAAAATCAGTTTGAAAAAACCAAGCAATATAAACGATATATGACAATGTTAAGAGAGGGAGCAACCAAACTAAGACAGACGGATTTAGCCTTTTTGATTCCACCTAAACTAAGAAATAAAGGAAGATTCCAAGCCATTAGCAGACTCAATAATTGGTCTAAAAAGCTAATAGATAAAAAGATATTTTCAAAAAGAGGAAGAGCCAAAAAAGGAAGTTTACTTGCAAGACTAAGAGGTGCATTTCCAAATTTTAAACCATTGGAATCTTTTATCAAGAACTTTATAAAAACAACAGATATTACCAATAAAATCATGAAACTTCTAAAAAAAAGAGGGCTAAATATTACTACTTATCATCAATCAATAAATCTATTAAAAAAGCTTCCAAAAAA
>CAYVNI010000291.1:0-2586 GCA_964452815.1 uncultured Sulfurovum sp. | reverse complement strand
AGAACCATAACTTAACCTTAATTGGCTAAAATATCGTATTAATTTTACTTATAAATAGACAAAAGGTTCCTATGCAAAATTTTACACATAAACACTCAGCCCACTGTGAGAGTGGTGTTACTTCACTACTTTTTAAACATCAAGGGTTAGATATTAGTGAACCGATGGCGTTCGGTTTGGGAAGTGGACTTACCTTTGCCTATCTACCCATTGTTAAGATTTCAGGAATGCCACTTATTGCATACCGTACCATGCCCAAAGCGATTATCAAAAAAGCGACCAATCGAGTAGGAATAAAATTGGTTTCAGAGACCTTTAAAAATCAGCAAAAAGCCGAAGAGAAGCTTGATAGATTGTTAGATGAAGGGCGATATGTGGGGGCTCAAACCTCTGTATATTACTTGCCATATTTTCCTGCTGATATGCGATTTCATTTTAATGCTCACAACCTTATTATCTATGGAAAAGAGGGGGATGAGTATCTTATTAGTGACCCTGTATTTGAGCATACTGTTAGAATTAAGAAAAAAGATTTGCTTAAAGCCAGATTTGCAAAGGGAGCATTAGCACCCAAAGGGCTACTCTACTATCTTGATTCTGAACCCAAAGAGGTAAATTATGAAAAAATCATCAAATCTTCTATTAAATCTACCATTAAAGAGATGAATGCATCGATGTTTTTTGTGGGGCTTAGAGGGATAAACTATTTGGCGAAAAAGATACGACAAATCCCCAAAAAATATAAGGACGATTTGCATTATCCACGTCTTTATCTTGGGCATATTGTACGAATGCAAGAGGAGATAGGGACAGGTGGAGCAGGGTTTAGATATATGTATGCCTCTTATCTACAAGAGGCGAGTAGACATACCAATGAGAGTTTACTAACGGAGTCAAGTGAGATGATGACCGAAGTGGGCGATGAGTGGCGAAAGTTTGCACAGGCAACGGCATTGATGTGTAAAAATAGAAAAGAGTTTGATTTTGATGGGTTGGCTTCGATGTTAGAGGTGGTGGCAAAACAAGAGAGTGCCGTCTATGAGAATTTAAAGCGAATGCAATAGAGTAGAGTAGAATCAATGATAAAAATCTCAAATTTTAGTAAAAACTATGATGATAAAAAAGTACTTAAAAATATTAACTTAGAGATGAAGAGTGGCACTATCTTTGGGCTACTTGGTCCTAATGGGGCAGGGAAAACCACGCTTATCTCAACCCTTGTGGGGTTGACTTCTCAGGAGAGTGGAGAGATTTTAGTAGAGAGCAAAAATCTCAAAGAGGAGTTGTCCTATATCCAATCTATCTCCTCTCTTATCCCTCAAAACTTAGCATTTTACCCCTCGCTTACGACCAAAGAGAACTTAGAGTTTTTTGGTGGGATGTTGGGGTTATATGGCAATCACCTAAAATTAAGAATCGAGTATGTGGTCAATATTACCAAACTCAATGAGGTCTACAATCAAGAGGCAAAAACTTACTCAGGAGGGCTAAAACGGCGACTCAATATCGCCATTGGTCTGCTAAGTAACCCCAAAATCATCTATCTTGATGAACCAACAGTGGGAATTGACCCCCAATCGCGTAACTTTATTTTAGAGTCTATTAAAGAGATGAGAGATGAGAAAAAACTTATTGTTTACACCTCACACTATATGCAAGAGGTAGAGTTTTTGTGTGATGAAATTGCGATTATTGACCGTGGTGAGATTATTCAACAAGGCAAGTTGGATGTTTTACTTGTGGCGTTTAAAGCGACCATAAAAACGGCTAATGAGACGCTTGAGGTAGAGCTTGATGCTGTCTCCAAAGAGCTAGATAGGCTCAAAAAAGAGGGGCAGAAGGTGGAGTCTATTGATTATGGAAATGATTTAGAGAACTACTTTTTGACTTTGACCAATAGAAAATTAAGGGATTAGTGAAGTTGTAACATTTATGAATAAAAAAACTCCACATTTATTTAGTATAATCAAAAAAATAAAGGATTTTACATGACATATAGACAAACAATTGGTAAAGCTTTAATGATTATCTCATTATCTATCGGAGCAGTAACACTGCTAAGTACTCCTGTTCTTGCAGAGAGTAGACACACCCATAGCACGATAATTTTAAAAGGTAATAAGAGCGAATATTATAGAGGTCATAAAAAGGGACTCTTAGACGGAAAGAGAGAAGGCAAGGCTGATGGTTATAGTGATGGTTATGTGGATGCCTATAAAAAATCCTATAATGATACTTTTACCAATAAGAGACCAAGAATGTCCAGAAGACGATATAAAAAAGAGAAAAATTATTATCTAGAGGGCTATCGTGTGGGATATAAAAAAGGGTATAAACGGGGATATAAACGTGGTTGGAAAGCAGGAACTGTGGATGGAAGATACAATGGTCATGACGAAGCAGTACAAGACCGTGAAGCATTACGTGAGCGTATGCGTCGAAGATGTAGACATGGAGAGTGTTAGGAAAATCACCCCATTGTAGATACTTAAAGGAGTTTAAAAAATAATGAAAAAACCATACCACACCCTAAAGTATGCCCTAAAAAAAGAGAGCATAGCCCTTTGGCGAAACAGAAGTGCCTTG
>CAYVNI010000290.1:0-1579 GCA_964452815.1 uncultured Sulfurovum sp. | reverse complement strand
AGATTGGCTAAAGAGAAAGCTGATGCAGAAGAGAAAAAACTTCTTGATACATTTGCTTTGACAAAAGTAGAGTTTAAATACAACAGTATGCAACTGACCACAAAAAGTAAAAAGTTACTTGATGATGTAGCAACGGTGATGAGTGAAAATTCACACTACCACTACAATATTCAAGGGCATACTGATAATAGAGGTAAAGATGAGTACAACTTAAAACTAAGTGCAAAACGTGCAGGAAAAGTAAAAGAGTACTTGGTGTTAAAAGGGGTAGACAGTAGTCTTTTAACAACAGAAGGTCTAGGTTCACTTCAACCTATTGCCAGTAATGACACGAAAGCAGGAAGATTGTTAAATCGTCGTGTTGTATTTGAGATTATAAAATAACCACCACTTAAATTTCAAATCCCCTAAAAAAGGAGAGGGACTCCCTTCTCCTTTACTCAATTAACTCTACATTTTTCAAATAATAGATAATTTTTTAGATAAGGAATAAAATGAAACTAGGCGTAAATATAGACCATATCGCAGTTCTACGAGAAGCTAGAAAGATAGCAGACCCAAACCCACTTGATGCACTTGGCATTGTAAAAAAAGCTGGTGCTGACCAGATAACCATTCACCTCCGAGAGGACAGACGACATATTCAAGACAGTGATGCCATAGATATTATTAAACTCGCCTCTATCCCTATCAATTTAGAGTGTGCTTTGGCTCCTGAGATTATTGATATGGTGTGTGAGATGCAACCCCATAGAGTTACACTTGTACCTGAAAAGAGAGAAGAGGTAACAACAGAAGGTGGGCTAAATATCTTAGGTGAACAATCACTACTAGAATCTACCATAAAAAGATTACAGGATAATGAGATAGAAGTTTCACTCTTTATTGACCCCACCATTGAAAATATCACTACCTCTAAAAGTATGGGGGTAGAGTGGATAGAGTTTCATACAGGAAAATATGCCAACATATACGCAATGCTCTTTGGGAATCTTGGTACTACCCACCACTCTATTCCAACACTTGAACTCTCTCGTACAACCCTATCTGAAATGTTAGAAGAGGAGCTTACCACCCTACGTATTCTCTCATGTGACGCGATGGAGCTAGGATTAAAAGTGGCAGCAGGTCATGGTCTAAACTATCAAAATGTAAAAGAGATTGTGGAGATAGAGACCATTGAAGAGTTAAATATTGGTCAAAGTATTATAGCACGGTCTATCTTTTCTGGGTTAGAAGAAGCGATTTTAGATATGAAAAATCTACTTATTAGATAGAGTATGAAAAAAATTGCCATAAGTGTTGGAGACCTCAATGGAATAGGTATCCAACTTGCCCTTGAAAATCATAAAGAGATAAAAAAGATAGTTAATCCACTCTACTGTATAGATAGAGAGATGTTAGAACAAGCTTCAAAACTCTTAAATATTTCTATTCCTGATGAGTTTTATATTTATGAGGATATTTCAGATTTTTTTGAGATACAACCTGCCAAGATAACAAAAGAGAGTGGGGCATATGCTTTTGCCTCATTTAAACAAGCTATAAAGCTTACAAAAGATAGAGTAGTAGAGGGAGT
>CAYVNI010000289.1:0-6093 GCA_964452815.1 uncultured Sulfurovum sp. | reverse complement strand
TACAGGTGGGTTAAAGATTCACACTCACTATAAGGGGTTTCATTTAGGTGCAGGAGCTTATTTGGGTAAGCGAATGTTTGCTGTAATGAAAGAGGGATTTAAAGTGCAACATCATGCAATGGAGTTTAAAGAGAGTTATCTAGTGGGAGTGGGTCATCTCCTTGGTGAGAATATGGTTGCTCATCTACGTTATGGTTACCATAAAGCAAAAGAAGTCCCTATAAATAACGACAATGTTAGAGTTAAAAACCTCTCTTTTGATATGGTTTATAAGTTTTAGGGATGATTAGTCACGATTTTTTTACTTATATTTATGGTCAGGGGATAGATGTAACCCATAAATTAGAACTATCCACTATAAACAATATCATCCATTGATTAACCCATTATAAAATTATGATTTTTAATCAATGAGAGTAGAGAATGGTTATCTCAATCAAGCGATTTTATGATATTCTACCAATAATTATAAAAAGGTAATATAAAGTGTTTAAACAGTTAAGTAAAATAGAAAAAGTTGGTTTTATCTTGCGTCCTGATTCTCCAGAGATTTTTGCTCTGTATGATGATATTAAGTCGAAATTTGAGAATAAAAATATTGAAGTGGTTCTTGATGAAAGCTCTGCAAATATGATTGGTATTGAGGGGGTAGGGTTTGATCAGATGTGTAAAGAAGTTGACCTATTGGTCTCTTTGGGAGGGGATGGAACGCTTTTAGGGGTGGTTCGTTGCTCCTATGGGTATGATAAGCCCGTTCTTGGGATAAATGCAGGTAATTTAGGGTTTTTAGCCGATATTCCTGTATATGATGTTGATGATATGATAGATAATCTTTTGATAGGGGAGTATCGGATTGATAATCGGATGATGATAGAGGGGTATATTGAGAGTGGTGGTAAGCGTCAAGATTTTTATGCTTTTAATGATGTGGTAATTACGCGACCTACCGTTTCTCATATGGTAAAACTAGATGCTTTTGTGGATAATGATTGGTTTAATACCTATCGTGGGGATGGGCTTATTGTCTCTACGCCTACAGGCTCAACGGCGTATAATCTCTCTTTGGGAGGACCTATTATGTATCCGTTGTCAAAAGTTTTTATTATGACACCCATTGCTCCTCACTCTTTAACACAGAGACCACTGGTTGTGCCTAGTGATTTTACCATTAAGTTTAGTTCTCCTGATGATTTGGTAGTGATTATTGATGGGCAGGATAACTATAGATTAGAGGAGTATGATAAGATAGTTATTAGAGGGGCTAAAATGGATGCAAAACTTCTGCATAAAAAAGAGCATAGTTACTTCTCTGTTTTGCGAGAAAAACTCTCATGGGGAGATGAGTAATGTTCAACCGTGTCTATATAAAATCTCTTATCTCCTTTGATGAGTTGGAGTTGGAGCTAGAGAAAGGATTAGTCGTAATCTCTGGACCAAGTGGAGCAGGAAAGTCTCTTTTGATGAACAGCATTCTCTCCTCTTTTGGCTATGGTACGGTAGAGGCATCTCTTTGTGAGATTGCCATCAACAAACCTCTGAAATTAAAGAGTGAAGCGTATGCCTTTGAAGATGAGATTACTTTAAAAGCTCTAAAAAGAGGGAAAGTTCGTCATTATATAGATGGTCAAAATATCTCTAAAAAAACACTCAATGGTCTCTTTGTACCTTTTGTTCAATATCTCTCTGTTCGTGATAAGAGTGGATTTGAGACGCATAGGCTTATTGCGATGATTGACAGTACACTTATTAGAAAAAATAAATCTTTTGGGAAATTAAAAAAAGAGTACACCAAGCGTTATCTTAATTATAAACGGAAAGCAGATGAGTTAAGAAAGATAGAGCGAGATGAGTCAAAATTGGCAGAGTTAATAGAGTTTGCAAATTTTGAGATAGAAAAGATAGAGAGTGTTAATCCACAAGTCGATGAAGACTTAGCACTTCTAAAGGTAAAACACCAACTTTCACGAATTGATAAAATTAATGATGCGTTGGCTGAAGCGAATAATATTTTTAATCTCGAAGAGTCGGTAAATGAGGTCTATCGGCTTTTGGATAAAGAGAGTGGGGTATTTGTAGAGACGATGAACCAACTACGAGCCGATTTTGAAGATATAGAGTCTCTCACCGAAGAGTTAGCCGAGGTGGATATTGAGGGGGTGCTTGATAGGTTGGAGAAGATATCATCGCTTAAAAATAGATATGGGAGTATCAAAGAGGCGTTGGCATATGCGAAATCAAAAAGAGAAGAGCTACGGGGTTATCAAAATATAGAACAAGATAAGGGTATGCTTCAATCATTTCTAACACTGGAGTTTTCAGAACTAAGTGTGTTGGCAGGACGCATTACCCAAGCACGAAAAAAAGAGGCGACTAAACTGGAAAAAGAGTTGGTGGGATATTTGGCTGAACTAAAGCTTCCCCCTTTGGAGTTTGTTTTTAAAAATAGTTCTCTTAATGAGTTGGGGCAAGACCATATAGATGTTAGTCTTAATGGTTCCAAGGCAACTACGCTAAGTGGAGGAGAGTTTAATCGTGTTCGTTTGGCACTGATGGTGGTAGCACTGTTGGGAGTGAAAGATGGAGGGGTACTTATTTTAGATGAGATAGATGCCAATGTAAGTGGAGATGAGTCAATTGCTATTGCCAATATGATTGCTAAACTCTCCTGTGTCTATCAAATTTTTGCCATCTCTCATCAAGCACACTTGGCATCAAAAGCCAATCAACATATTTTGGTGACAAAAGCTAAAAATAAGAGTCGTGCTGTTTTACTTGATAGAGAGGGGCAGATAGATGAGATTGCTAGAATCATAGGTGGAGAGAAGCCTAATATGGAAGCAATACAGTTTTCAAAAAAATTATTGGAGATAGAATGATAATAGATACCCATTGTCACTTGGATGATGCTAGATATAATGATGACATGGTAGAGGTGATAGCCAATGCAAAAGAGCAGGGGGTTGAGCGTTTTATTATACCTGGAGCAGACCCATTAACATTAGAAAGAGCTGTGGAGCTTAGTGAGGAGTATGCTGAGATATATTTTGCGGTGGGCGTACATCCCTATGATGCCCAAAATTATGACCGAGCTTTTTTAGAGCCTTTTGTTACTCATCCTAAATGTGTGGCAATTGGTGAGTGTGGATTGGACTACTATCGCTTACCTGAGAGTGTTGAAGAGATAGAGAGTGAAAAAAAATTGCAAAAAGAAGTTTTTATCGATCAAATAATATGGGCAAAAGAGCTAAAGCTTCCACTGATTGTACATATTCGAGAGTCTTCTGCTGACTGTTTGGAGATACTAGAGGAGTATGCAGGAGCAGAAGGTGGGGTACTTCACTGTTATAATGCTGATGAGTCACTTCTAAAACTTGCGTCCAAAAATTTCTATTATGGTATAGGTGGGGTGCTTACTTTTAAAAATGCTAAAAAGCTTATTGATGTTTATCCTAAAATTCCAAAAGAGAAACTTTTGATAGAGACAGATGCTCCTTACTTGACACCACATCCTCATCGTGGAAAACGGAATGAACCTTCCTATTGTCGATTGGTAGCAGGTAAAATGGTGGAGTTATCTCAAACCACGGAGGAAATAATCTCAAGAGTGACGACCAATAATGCTAAGAAGTTGTTTGAAAAAATAATATAATATAACATAAAAACAATAATTTTCATATTTAATACTAATTTTGTTTTTTAAGGTTTAATTTAAGTTTTATTTATATATAATTAATCCTATATAAACAATAAGGATTAAAAATGATAATTTCTAAAACTTTAATAATATCAGCAGTAATAAAATTAAAAAAAGTCTTGTTGTTATTGACAGTATTTAACCTATGTGCTTATGCAGACTTAATAAAAGAGTTTCCTAGCTATTCATATGTTTTAAATGAGTTTGATTTAGATAGTTCATATATACACAATAGAGAGTTCCAAGATTTTGTTTATAGAAATAAAGCGACCTATCAAAAAAGATTTAGAGTAGCAGTTGGTAGAGGTCAATTGATTGTCCCTACCATGAAAGAGATGATGTATCGAAGTGGAATAACCCCTCTTTTTCTCTATCTATCTATGACTGAATCAGCCTTTAAAACAGAGGCAAAATCTACTTCAAAAGCAGGAGGACTTTGGCAATTTATGCCACCAACAGGAAGAGAGCAAAAGCTTACCATCAACAGTACCATAGATGAGCGATATGACCCCGTAAAATCAACCGACGCAGCCGTGGATTATCTCTATAAAATTAGAGGTGGATTAGACAAATGGTATCTCGCAGCCATGTCTTATAATTGTGGACAAGGGTGTGTAAAGAGAGCTGTACAAAAAGCAGGAACCAAAGATTTGGCAACACTTATTGACCCTAGAAAAGAGTATCTTCCCGCTGAGACCAGAAAATATATCAAAAAAATACTACTTTTTGCGATGATTGGAGAGAACTATCTTTTCAAAAAAGATAATAACTTAGGAGAGGCTATCTATCGAATGAACAAAGACAGTTTAACTCCTGTACGTGTTAAAGGAGGAGAACGGTTACAAAGAATCGCTTCAATGTTAAGAATGGATTATCGAATTTTAAAACGAACCAATATGCATCTTAAAAAAGATTTTGTACCACAAGGAAGCAAAGTAATGGTAAACATTCCAACTTCAAAACTTGGAATGTTTCACGCTGTGTATAACAACAATAGAAGCCAACGTTTTGTATATAATCAAGGATATCAAACAGCGCGTAATGGTATGCAAAGAGTGGCTTTAAGAGGAAATAATAACCGTTATCCTAGATATTAAAGCCCTAGTTTAATCTATGCAGAATATAATGTTGCAATAGATTAAGGAGCTAAGAGATGATAGAACTCTCACGAGAGACAAAAGAGACACAGATATCAGTTAAACTTGAACTCTACGGGCAAGGAAAATCAGTAATTAATACAGGCGTTGGTTTTTTTGACCATATGCTTGAAGCGTTTGCAAAGCATTCGCACATCAACTTGGAGGTATCTTGTAATGGAGATACCCATATTGACGACCATCACACCGTGGAGGACGTGGCGATCGTCATAGGAAAAGCAGTTAATAAAGCGTTGTATCCCATCAAAAGTATTGAGCGTTATGGCAATGCAGTGGTAGTTATGGATGAGGCTTCAGTATCCTGTGATTTGGATATCTCAAACAGACCATTTTTGGTTTTTGAGATGCCCATGGAGGGGAAAATAGGAGCTTTTGATGTGGAGTTGGTAGAGGAGTTCTTTAGGGCTTTTACCTTCAACGCTTCGTTAACACTTCATCTGATATGCAATCGGGGACGAAACAAGCACCATATGGCAGAGGCTTCATTTAAAGCCCTAGCCGTGGCACTTCGTCGTGCGATTATCATCAATGAAAATGCAGGAATCCCAAGTACAAAAGGTGTTCTATGAGCATCAAGTTAATAGTGTTAGATGTCGATGGAACAATGACAGACGGGAAGATAATCTACTCAGAAAATGGTGATGAAATTAAAGCATTTTGTGTGAAAGACGGTTTGGCAATTGCCTCTTGGATAAGATTAGGAAAAGAAGTTGCGATTATTACAGGAAGACGCTCTAAAATAGTAGAGAGACGTGCCAAAGAGTTAGGAATCACTCACTACTATCAAGGGGTAAAAAACAAAAAAGAGGTGTTGGATGAACTCCTCTCAACTCTAAATTTAGAACCCAAAAATGTCGCCTCTATCGGCGATGACCTCAATGACCACCCCATGTTAATCTCTTCAAAAATTTCATTTGCACCCCTCAATGCCAATCATTATATTTTAGGTATTGTCAATGTTGTCTTATCAAAAAATGGTGGAGATGGTGCTGTTCGAGAGATGATTGAGCAACTGATACTCCAAGAGGGACTAGAAGAGGCATATCTGAAACTATGGCAATAAGAATTGAGTATGTTCTAATACTATTTTTAATAATGGTCTCCAATGTCATATTTTTTTCAAAAACAGAAAGCCTTAAAGCCGTTAAATCCACCTCAACCAATGAACTTCTCTTTGAAAATTTCTCACTGGTCGAGTTAAATGACACAGGAATATCTCACCAAATCATCTCCTCCAAAGCC
>CAYVNI010000288.1:0-19959 GCA_964452815.1 uncultured Sulfurovum sp. | reverse complement strand
CTAAAAGTTTTTCTGCTATAATTCTATATAAAATTTTTGGAGTATATTACCTATGAACGAAGAAGAGATTCTTATTGAATTAAAAAAAGTCCTTATTGATGAATTTGAAGTTGATGAGGCAAAAATAACACCTGAAGCATCTTTTTATGAGGACTTAGAGCTTGATAGTTTGGATGCTATTGATCTTATTGTGACCATGAATAATGTTTATAACATTGATGTAGATAACAAAGCAATGGAAGAAATTTTAACCGTACAGCAATTAATAAATACCGTAAAACACTATATTAGCAAATAATTTTGATACTTGTTATAATTTATATTTTAACTATTTTTTTTGGTAAAGATTATTTTTCTATCTCTCAATTAGGTGTATTTTTTACCTTTTTGGGGATAGTTTGGCTTCTATTTAATATTAAGAAATTTCCACAAAATAGCTCTTTGGTTAGCCTCTCTTTTTTAAAAAAATCCTTTCAGCCCATTATTTTAACCCTTATCGGTCTTATCTCTAGCCAACAAGAGAGTTTTTTGATACTTAAAAGCTTTCCACTGACCCTCTCCTCTCTATTTTTTTTAGCCTTTATCTATGCCCAAATCACCCATGATTTTTTTCTGATTAAATATATTGGAAAGTTTAAAAAATTGGATAGGAAAGAGGAGAAATATCTGCAAAAAACCCATCTCATATGGATAGTGGTCACAGGGATAAATGTCGCCTTGCACTCCTATTTTCTTTTTTATCGCTCCACAGCTGAGTGGACATTTTACTCTACCATTGGTTGGTATATTCTTCTAGCCTCTGGCATACTTTTTCAGATACTCTTTAGGAGATTTTATGAACGCCAAAACACTTATTAGTTTCTATACCTATGCTCTTTTTATCTTCTTGATGCTGTTTGCTCTAATTAGTGCCTATCCTCTCTTTTTAGTAGCTCATCTTTGGTCAAAGAAACCAAGAATATATTTTCAAAAAATCGTACAGCAGTACTTTAGACTCTTTTATAAACTCATGCCACTTATGGGAAAAATTACTGTAAATAATAGAGAACACATCAATGTCTTTCACCCCTGTATCTATGTCTCTTCTCACCAATCATCCATAGACTATACACTTTTAGCCACACTTATAGATGATTATGTCACCCCTTCAAATCACTTTATTAGCGACTACTTTCTCTTTATGAAAATCCCTAGATATGCCTTAGGAGTACACTATATCCCAAAAGGAAATTTAGATGAGGTAGAGAGTGGCTACAGAAGTTTTTCCAAAGCCCTACATCTCAACTCCTCTGTTATTATATTTCCAGAGGGGACAAGAAATCCATCATCTGCGCTAAAACGTTTTAAAAGTGGTGCGTTTAGACTCGCCATCCAAGAGGGTGTACCCATTGTCCCTGTGATTATCAAAGGGACGGGGAATATCGTAAGTAAAGGGAGTAACATTACCAAAACGTTAGAAAGAAAAGAGATAGACATCACTTTTCTTAAGCCGATATATGCACATAAAGGTGAAAAATCTTTAAGTTTTGGACATCGCGTTAAAGAGATAATGCAACTACAGATAGACCAATAATCTATCACACTATTCCCTTGGAGTAGCCTAAATGCTTAATATTGTCTCGTCTATAGATAAATCTGTTGAGCCTCTTTTTGCTCAATACGCTTATCAAAACTCTCCAAAGTATTGGTTATCTGATTTTGCAAAGAGTAGTAGGCTTCGAGGTGGACGGGGTCTAGGTTGTCTCGATTTTGAATCTCTTTCAATATCCCCTCTAGCTCTATGCGTCTCTCTTTTAATTCATCCAAATTTAATGCATCTATATTGGTATCACTCTTATTGACTTTTCTATACCATCTGTTAATCTCTCTGCGTGTGAGCATCCTAATTCCTGGATGGATTACTTCAATAAAAAATCCAAAAAGTCCAATAGGAATAATAATAAGAAGTATCAGCTCTTCAATTTTTTTAAGACTCTGTGCTAGGAAAAAGCTTCCTAAAAGATTATACTCTTCATAGCGATGTATTCTCTCTTTAAAATAGGCTACAGAGGCAGGGTGCTGTTTGAGCTTAAACATAGAGGTATTGGGAAAGTGATATTGCTCATTTAAAAAAGAGGCTTTGGAGTGTACTTCGGTGACAACTTTTAAGAGCAGTCGGCTTATCTCATCTGAGGCAGTTTTAGTAACCAGTATCGTTTGCACTGCTAAAAGAGTTATCTTTTTTTTAGGAATATTTCTACTGATATCAAGAGCACCTTGCTCTACTTTTACCACATGAAAATAGTTTGTTTTGTTGAACTCATAGTTATTATTTTCACTCCTCTTAATAAAATTTTTTTGGTAAGAGAGTGCCTCTTTGAAGTCAAGTAGTTTGATATTGGGAGTATCTATAATATTTTTAAGAATAGAGGCTCTTGTACCAATGGTGAGGAAAAGGCTATCTACTTTACCTTTTTGAAGCTGTTCGAGTGCTACTTTGGTGGTAAGGGTTTTCTGTTTTTCAATAGGCGTACCGATGGTTTCAAGTAGTATTTTAGCGATAGGATAGGTACCACTTTTTGGTTTTTCGATATTGTTTTGTCTGTTATATAACTCTCTAAACCCTGTAATATTATCATCTGTGTAGAAAATCCAAATAGGTTCATAGGCGATATTAGCAAGAATAAGTAACTCCTCTTTTTCTGTTCCACTCTGTGCAATGGCAAAATCAGCCTCTCCACTAAGTACTCTCTCTTGTGCTTCGGTGGAGCCATATTTGGTATCAAGGATTTTCAATTGGATATGGTACTGCTTCCATAATATTTTTTTATAAAGAAGTGCATATTGCATATAAGCACCATTCTCTCTTCCTACTGTTATTGAGATAGAGTTTGGATGCCTGTTGGTATCAATTACAAGAAATAGTATGAGTCCAAATAGTAAAGTAAATAATAAATACCAAAAAGATATCTGTTTTTTTATTGTGTTAATCATGCCTAGATTCTAGCAAATTTATGTTATTTTTTGCTAAGAAAATTATCTTAATATAATTATAAAAGTATAGATAAAGTGAAGATAAGATACACTTTAATCCATATAAAATAAGGGGATAACATGAAAAAAAGTTATTTAAATAAAAAAAACTTAGTGTTGGTTTTAAGTGTCGCTCTACTGTTAGGATGTGAAACAGGCACAAGCAACAAAGCACCTGTAGGAAATAACTATAAAATAGATTCTGGGATTGTTTCACAGAATCAAAACTATAAACCTCATACACCAAAAGAGGCTCAGATGAATAAAATCTATACAAATTCAGGAACACCTGGGTACTATATTCAAGTTGGGTATTTTGGAGAACAGCGTCCCAATGCTGATATTATTAATCGTTTGAAATTTTCCGATCTTCCTTATGAGATAATTAAAAAAAGTAAAAAAAATTATCTTCTTGTTGGTCCATATACTTCATATAATAAGGCTCGGGAGATAAAAGGAAGTGCAAGAGAGTATGTTACGGCTGATGCATTTATTGTCAAGGTTGTAAGACCTTAACAATAAATATAAACTAAATAAAGATAATCTATGAGAAGATAATCTATGAGAAGAGGTTTTTACAGTGCCTCTTCGTTCTCTTCACCTGTACGGATTCTGTGAACATGACCAATGTCGCTTACAAAGATTTTACCATCACCGATTTTTCCAGTGTGGGCAGCCTCTTTGATGGCATTTATGGCTGTATTGGCAAACTCTTCTGAGCTTACTACAATCTCTATTTTTACTTTGGGTGTAAACTCAACCACATACTCAGCCCCTCGGTAGAGTTCAGAGTGACCTTGTTGTCGTCCATATCCTTTTACCTCTGAGATGGTCATCCCCTCAATACCTGCGGCTACCAAAGCCTCTTTTACATCTTCAAGCTTAAATGGCTTGATAATTGCTTCTATTTTTTTCATCTTCTATCCTTCTCTTTGTAAATTATATGTGCATCGCTTTTTCGCCATGAGTTGCCTCATCAAGACCACGATGTTCTGTCTCTTCATCTACTCTTCCACCACCTGTAAGTGCTGATGCGATATAGAATACAATTGCTGTTACAATACCACTGTATGCCATAGTTAATGCAATCGCTTTAAGTTGGTTCATAAGTTGAGCCATCATATTATAATCATCAGCCATAAGGTAGGGAGCGATAAAGATAGCCGTGGCAATTGAACCCCAAATACCTACAAGACCATGTACCCAAAAGGCATCAAGTGAATCATCTACGCTGAACATCTTTTTAAGTTTTGATACCCCGATAAATCCGATAATACCACCCACAAGACCGATAATAATTGCACCTGTTACACCCGCACTTCCTGAAGCAGGAGTAATGGCAACAAGACCCGCAACAGCACCAGAAGCACCACCAATGAGTGTAGGCGTTTTATAAACAATATACTCAGCAATCAACCAACCGATAACACCCAAAGAGGCAGCGACATTGGTTACAAGGAATGCATTACCTGCAACACCATCTGCGGCTACTTCACTTCCTGCGTTGAATCCAAACCAACCAAACCATAGTAACGCTGCACCAAGAACAGCAAATACAGGAGAGAATGGTTTCATGGCAGATTTACCATATCCTTTTCTTTTTCCTAAAATCATCGCCACAACAAAACCAGCAACACCTGCATTGATATGAACAACTGTACCACCTGCAAAGTCCATCTCACCAAAGTTTAATGTTGTTCCACCACCCCATGCCCAGTGTGTTACAGGAGCATAAACAGCTAAAATCCAAAGTGCTGTAAAGATAGTAAAGGTTGAAAATTTAACCCGCTCAATCATAGACCCACTGGCAATGGCAACAGCAATTGCTGCAAATGTTCCTTGGAATGCTACAAAAAGTAACTCTGGAATGGTACCTGTTAGACTCTTGTCAGTAATACCTGCTAAAAGAATCTTACCTGTACCAAAGAAGTCACCCTCTCCAAATGCGATACTATACCCTGCAATTACCCATACCAATGTACCAACAGCAAAGGCAATAAGACTCATACCCATGGTATTAAGTACGTTTTTACTTCGTGTCATACCACCATAAAATAGTGCCAATCCAGCAGGGGTCATAAGCATTACAAATGCCGTAGCTACGAGCATCCAAGCCGTATCTCCTCCACTTAGTACATCTTCAGCTGATGCAAGTATAGGTAGAGATAACAGTGTTATCAGTGCTAGAAATTTATTTCTCATAAATTTACTCCTTTAAGAATTTTAATGCCAAAGTATAACTTATTTCAATCTAAAAGATACTCTCTTAGTGTATAAAAAATAATCAATCTTGATAATAGTAACTTGAAAGTGCTACGATTCGTATCGCCATAAAAATGATTAAAATTTAATCACAATTGAACGATAAGATTAATAAGTTTTCAATATAATAAAATTATAAACATTCAAAAGGAGTAAATATGAAGTTTACAAAATTAAGTCTAATTGCAGTTTTAGCTGTAAGTGGTGCATTTGCTGGAGAGAGTACTGTTTCGGGAGATGCGAAAGTTTTTTATGGAACAGATGATGTAGATACACATGATATGTTCAATAAAAATGGTGCTTATGGAAATGCGGCAGTTGGTCTTGACTATGCTAAAAAAGTATCGGACAATATTACATTAAATGCAGGGATTACAGGTATCTCAACACTAGGGCTTGAGGGAACGCTAGTGGGTGCGACATGGGCTGATCATGCGTTGGAAGATAGAGCATGGTTAGACACTGCAAATGTAACCGCAACTTTTGGTAAAACAACAGCTGTAATTGGTCGTCAAAAGCTAGATACCCCACTGGCATTTACAGAGACTTGGAATATTGTTGAGAATACATTTGATGCGTTTACTTTTGTAAATACAAACCTTCCTGAGACTACGTTAGTAGGTTCTTTGGTAACAAGAGCCAATGGTGGTGAGTTTACGAACCTACAAGGTGGTATGGGTGATTTAGGTGATGGTATCTATACCGCAGGTATCGTAACAAAGCTTATCCCAAGTACAACGACACAAGTTTGGTACTATGATTTTGCAAACAATGATGACAAACTATGGGCTCAAGCTGATGTAGATGTTGCCAAAGGTATCACCGTGGGTGCACAGTATGGTAGTGTGATGGCAAATGAGGGCGAAGACTCTTCATTTATGGGGTTAAAAGCTTCCTATGATGCTGATAAAATAAGTGCTTATGCTGCTTACTCACAAGCCGATGCAGATGGACAAAGTAACTTTACCAACTATGCAGGATTTGGTGGTTCACCAGCCTATACAGAGGCGTGGTGGAACTTTGGATTTGTAACAAGTCCAGATGCCAAAGCGGTTGCTGTTGGTGCTTCTTATGATATGGGTGCAGCTAAACTTGGTGCTCAATTTACAACTGTTACCAATGACAGTAATAAAGCAGGTGAGATGGATGAGCTTACATTGACAGCCGATACTTCAGTGGCAGGTGCAGACTTGTCATTGGCTCTTATTAACACAAGCTCAGATGATAATGGACTTGATGGTAACAGTGTTCAAGTTTATGTAACACTTCCTTTCTCTCTTTAAGAGAAAAAAATGACCTAAGGTATGTCTCAAAACTGCCTTATGTAATTTTCACATTTTCTCAAAAATGTCTTGTAAGTTTCACATCTTGCAAGGCTCTTCTTAATTAAAACTAAAAACAAAATTAAAAACAAAACTCTTTTCTCTCTTATGCAATATCTTAATAAACAAACAGTTAAAATACATCTACCAAAAACTTAGGAATACTCATGATCTTAACGCTACTTGTCCTTCTTACTATTCTTTTTATCTCTATTGAACTTCAAAAATATTTTAAAATTCCCTCGCCCATTACATTAATAGGATTGAGTTATGGCTTCTATTATCTGTTCCCAAACATGGTACTCTTCTCTGAAGCCACGTTTGCCAATTTGGTACTTTTTTTAATTCCTATCTTGATTGCTGCTGATGCGTTGCAGTTAAAGTTAGAAGATTTAAAAGAAAATGCGATAAGTCTTTTTTATCTCGCCGTATTATCCGTGGCTATCTCTATTGGGTTTGGTATCTTTGCAGCGAATACCTTTTTTGCCGAGTATGCCCTCTCCACAGGAGCGATAATTGCACTTTTTGCGATGGTATTGGCAACCGACCCTGTTTCAGTGGTTTCGGTTTTTTCTAGTTTCAATGTACCTCATCGTTTAGCAATTTTGGCAGAAGGAGAGTCACTTTTTAATGATGCAACGGCACTGATTATCTTTATGTTTATCGCTGTTCCTATGATGAATGGAGTGGAGATAGGGGCGATGGATATTGTTATAGTAAGCATAAAAGTAATTGCACTCTCTGTAATTATTGGTCTTGTTGTGGGCTTTTTGGGGGTACTTATTATGAAAATGACAACCGACCCAATGAGTGAATTGGTACTCATCTTACTCACAGCATATGGCTCTTTTGAGTTGGCTGAACATTTTCATATGGCAGGATTATTGGCTGTTATTGTCTCCATTATTACACTCAATACAGTAACCCAAAAATCATTTGATGAAAAAGCAAAAAAAGTAAAAAAAGCTCGAAATATTGTCAATCGAACCAATCGAAGTAAAAAAATTTTCTCTTCAGGTTTCATGAGTGGTATCACCCGTAAACTCAGCTCTGATGTCAGTAGCATAGAGCGTCACAAACAGAACCTAAACTATGTGGCTGTCTTGGCACTGTTAGCCAATACCTTTCTCTTTATGTCCATGGCGAGTATCGTACATTTTGATTTACTTATAAAATATCAAAAAGAGATTCTGTTAATGTTTCTAATTACAACACTTATTCGTGCTTTTATGATGGGTACTTTTGGAATTGTCTCCAATCTAACCCAAAAGATGACCGATATTGGTGTTCGTTGGTGGTCTGTGCTACTGTTTGCAGGGATAAAAGGAGGGCTTTCTATTGTGATGCTACAGATGTTACCAAAAGGGTTTGCACATCAAGAGATGTTCAATGCCATTGTCATAGGAGTAATTTTACTCTCTACCTTTGTCTATGCTACAATTTTGGTGGGAATTATTATGTTTAACAAAAAATCATTTGATGAAGAGGTTAAAGAGGAGAGACATCACTAGAGATTAAATTTTCTTGGCTATAATACGCACCTAAAAATTGTTGTCTCGACTAAGAGCGTTGCAACAGCCTCACCTTAGTGAGAAGAGTCAAAGAGCTAGAGCAGGTTAGTTGCCTGTCATAAAACTACTTAAAAGGTACAAAAATGAGAAAAGAGATACACCCAGATTACAAATTGTGTGCAGTAGAGTGTGCTTGTGGAAACAAGTTTGAGATTAAAACAGACAAAGAGTCTATGAGTATTGATATTTGTAATGAGTGTCACCCATTCTTTACAGGTTCAGAGAGAAATGTTGATACTGCTGGTAGAATTGACAAATTTAAGAAAAAATATAATCTTTAATTTTTTCTTTTTAGACAAGGCATTGCCTTGTCTCTAATAGATATTAAAAAATAAATATGCTTACATTTATCCCTACCCCCATTGGAAATCCCCAAGATATTACCATTCGAGCTTTACGAGAGTTTGAGAAAGCCACACTATTTTTATGTGAAGATACACGAGAGACAAAGAGGTTGCTACGCTTGTTAGAGGAGCGTTTTGATTTTACCTATCCTGATGATGTTACTTTTTTATCTTTTCATGAACATAATGGAGAGGCTAGGCTTGAAGAGGTTGCCAGTAGACTAGAGCCTGAAAATGTGGTCTATGTAAGTGATGCAGGGATGCCTATCATCTCTGACCCAGGGCAGATTTTGGTTGCCTATTGTCAGGTCAATGGGTTAAAATATGATGTTCTTCCAGGGGCTTCTGCTGTAGTGACAGCCTATGCTTCCAGTGGTTTTGAAGAGGGTGCATTTCTATTTTATGGTTTTTTACCCTCCAAAGGAAGTGAACGTAGTAGTGAACTTATTGGATTGATGAATGGTTCTGCTAATACTATTTTATATGAAGCCCCTCATCGTATCGAAAAACTAATAGAAGAGATATCAGTTATAGATGAGCATCGGGAATTGTTTCTTGTCAAAGAGATTTCTAAAAAGTTTCAAACCTATCATCGAGGCTCAGCAAAAGAGATTTTTAAAATCTTTAAAACAGCCAATCTAAAAGGGGAGTGGGTGGTGGTTATTCGTGCGAAACAAGAGAAACCCAAAGCTCTTTATCTGGATGATATCTTGGCATTTGATTTGCCTCCAAAGATTAAAGCAAAGCTTTTAGCAAAAATAACAGATAAAAACGTGAAAGAGTGGTATGGTAAACTTATTTCAGATTAAATTTTCTTCTCCTCTTCTATAAATAAAGTATACAGCAAAAATCTGATAAAATCTCTCTTATGATAATTTATGGAAAACAGGTCTGTCTTCACGCCTTAGTAGAGCATGAGTCAGCGATAAAAACAGTATATATTGCAAAAAAAGGTATCTTACCACAAAAACTCTATGCACAATACAAAGATAGAATAAAATTTTTAGAAGAGAAGTGGGCTCAGAGTATGGCAAAAGGAGGAAACCATCAAGGTCTTCTGCTTGACATGAATGAGTTTGCTCAATCTGATTTGGCGACAATGAAAAAAAATAGCTTTGTTTTAGTATTGGACACATTAACAGATACAGGAAACATCGGAGCGATTGTAAGAACTGCCTATGCCTTGGGTGTTGATGGTATTATTGCATCAGGAGTTAAAAGCTTAAACTTTGCGGCCATTACACGAACAAGTTCAGGTGCCTTATTGGATATGCCTTTTGTGGTTATTCCAAATACCTTAGATGTTTTAAATGAGTTAAAACAGGTAGATTTCAAAATTTATGGAGCATCAATGGAGGGTATTTCTCTTCATGAGTGTACATTTAATAGTAAAAAAGTATTGGTCATGGGGTCAGAAGGAGCAGGTATTTCCAAACGAGCCAAAAGTAAGATTGATGAGATGTTAAAAATAGAGATGAAGCGAGAATTTGACTCGTTAAACGTAAGTGCGGCTGCCGCAATTTTTATAGATAGGATGAGATAATATGACATTAAATGAACTAATCGAACAAGATGGACTCCTTCCAATCTCTCAACTAACCAATATTTCAGTAGAGAATTTAAAATTTTTAGAAGAAGAGAATTTTGAGAAACTAAGTCGTGTAAAAGCATTGGGATTTATTCAGATACTTGAAAGAGAGTATGATTTAGATATGACTGATTTGACCTTCCATATCAAAACATATTTTGAAGAGAATAAGCTTGAAGCAGGAAATGAGGTTGTGGTTCTATCTAAAGACTCTAGAGATAATTCAGGTTTCAAATTTTTTAATTGGGTAATAATATTGGGATTGCTCTATGCTCTTTGGTATTTTTATAATGATGGTGTATTTGATAAAATTTTTAATAAGGGTGAAGATAAAGTAGTCTCTTTAAATGACGCAGAAGTTTTGAAAAGTGATGTGACAGAGGAAGATGCAAAAAAAGTAGTGGTAAATACAAAATCTTCTAAAAAGAGTGAAAATGAGAAGCGTGATGAAGATGAGCAACGAACAAGAATAGCATTGGCAGAGCTTGAGAGAACAGAGGTAATAGGCAAAGAGAGACCTGTGAAAAAAAAAGCATTAAATCTTGAGGTTGATTTAAATGACACCCAAGTAATGCCTATTCAGAAGACTGTAAAACTAGAAGAGGTTGAGGTTCAAATTGAAGTTCCAAAGGTAGTGACTCCTCCTGTGCTTGAAGAGGTAAACGAGACCCTCGTCAGAGAAGAGGAGGAGAAAGAAGTAGAGCTTATCTATAACCTAACGGTTAACCCTACAAGAGGAATGTTATGGTATGGATTTATCAATATTGATACCAAAGAGCGTCGAGAGTTTATGAACAAAGTATCAACACCATTTGAGCTAAATGCAGGTCGTTGGATTTTGGTAACAGGACATGGGTTTGTGGATATTGTCTCCGATTTAAAAACATTAGAGATAGCTGATAGAAAAAAACACTATTTTTATATAGATAGTACAGAGATTAAAGAGATTACCAGACGCGAGTTTAGAGATATGAATGGAAGACGTGGTTGGTAAAACTTAACAAAAAAATAAATAAAAAAATAAAATAAAAAAGAGGGAATGTTCGATGTTTGATGAGATTCAGTTTGAGAAGATAAATAGATTGCCAAAGTATATCTTTGCAGAGATAAATGATTTAAAAATGGAGCAGAGAAGAGCAGGTCATGATATTATAGACTTCTCTATGGGAAATCCTGATGCAAGAACCCCTCAACCCATTATTGATAAGCTATGTGAGACAGCACAAAGAGATAAAACACATGGGTATAGTGCAAGTAAAGGTATCTATAAACTCCGACTTGCAATGACAAATTGGTATAAGCGAAAATATAATGTTGAACTTGATCCTAATACGGAGATGGTCGCAACCATGGGAAGTAAAGAGGGATATGTGCATTTGGTTCAAGCCATCTCAAACCCTGGAGATGTGGCAATTGTCCCTGACCCAACCTATCCAATTCACTCACAAGCGTTTATCCTAGCAGGTGCAAATGTTGAGAAGATGGAGATTAAGTTTGATGAAGAGACTTTTGAGCTTGATGAAGAGCAATTTATTGCTGATGTGAAAGAGGCACTAGACAACTCACTTCCTCGTGCAAAATTTTTGATTTTAAATTTTCCTCATAACCCAACAACCGTAACGGTTACGCCTGATTTCTATAAACGAATGGTTGCTTTGGCAAAAGAGGAGAGATTTTATATTATCTCCGATATCGCCTATGCAGATATTACATTTGAAGGCTATAAAACACCATCAATTTTAGAAGTAGAAGGTGCAAAAGATGTTGCAGTTGAAGCCTATACCATGTCAAAATCATATAACATGGCAGGATGGAGAGTTGGGTTTGTGGCAGGAAATAAAAAGCTTATTGGGGCGTTACAGAGCATTAAGTCATGGTTGGATTATGGGATGTTTACCCCGATTCAAGTGGCCGCAACTGTTGCTCTTGATGAGCATGGATATGTGCCTGATGAGCAGATTATTCCTCGTTACTTGAAGCGTAGAGATGTGATGCTCGAATCGTTTGCCAATGCAGGTTGGAAAATGGGAAAACCAAGTGCCTCTATGTTTATTTGGGGAAAAATTCCTGAGAGCTGTATCCCTATGGGAAGTTTAGAATTCTCAAAAAGATTATTGGTTGAAGCAGGTGTGGCGGTGAGTCCTGGAATTGGGTTTGGTAAATATGGTGACCAATATGTGCGTATTGCTCTCATTGAAAATGAGAATAGAATACGTCAAGCATCACGAAACATAAAGAAGTTTTTAAAAACAGTTGAAGCTGAAAACTCAGCAAAAAAAGGATAGATAGATGGTAAAAATAGGAATACTTGGAGTAGGAACAGTAGGGGCAAGTGTTGCTAATATTTTAGAAACCAATGCAGATATTTTAGAGGCACGTTCAGGCAAAAAAATTGTGGTAAAGCATGGTGTTGTTAAAAATATGGGAAAAGAGAGAGGGGTAAATATTACGCTTTCTAACGACCCGATGGATATTATCAATGACCCTGAAATTGATATTGTAGTAGAGCTTATGGGGGGTGTAGAAGAGCCATATGCCCTTGTTAAAAAAGCATTAGAGAATGGAAAAGCAGTTGTAACAGCCAACAAAGCACTCCTTGCCTATCACCGTTATGAACTTCAAGAGATAGCAGGAGATATTCCTCTGATGTATGAAGCGAGTACCGCAGGTGGTATCCCCATTATCGGAGCATTACGAAACGGACTAACGGCCAATCATATAGAGTCCATCCAAGGTATCATGAATGGTACAACCAACTATATGCTCACCAAGATGATAAATGAGGGTGCATTGTATGATGAGATTCTAAAAGAGGCACAAGAGTTAGGTTATGCAGAGGCAGATCCAACATTTGATGTGGGTGGGTTTGATGCCTCGCACAAGCTTCTTATCTTGGCAAGTATCGCCTATGGTATTGATGCAAAACCTGAAGATATTCTTATTGAAGGAATTCAAAATATTACCCAAACTGATGTCTCTTTTGCCAAAGAATTTGGCTATGAGATTAAACTTTTAGGAATTGCCAAAAAAGTAGAGAGTGGTGTCGAGCTTAGAGTTCACCCAACCATGATACCATCAAGTAGCATGATAGCAAAAGTGGATGGTGTGATGAATGCCGTCTCTGTTGTGGGTGACCGTGTAGGTGAAACCATGTACTACGGAGCAGGAGCAGGTGGTGATGCCACAGCCTCTGCTGTTATCGCTGATATTGTAGATATCGTTAGAGGAAACCATGGCCCGATGCTTGGCTATAAAAAAGGGTTAGAGAGTGATATGGAGCTTCTTTTCGAATCAGAAATTGTGACCCACTACTACCTAAGAATGAGTGTGGATGACAAATCGGGTGTTTTAGCAAAAATTACCAATGTATTAGAGAAGTTTGATATCTCTATTGAGTCGATGTTACAAAAACCACATAAAAATGAAGATGTGGTTAAACTTCTATTTACGACCCATGAGTGTCAAGAGGAGAAGATTCAAGCTGCGATGTTAGAGCTTAAAAAACTTGACTGCGTTCATGGTGATATTGCTATGATGAGGATTGAGAAGTAGAAGAAAATATTTTTTAGAGATGATGACCATAAAATCATCATCTTATTTATCCCCTCTTTTCAAAAAATAAATTCCCACTTTTACATTACGCTATAATACGCCCCATTAAAACCCATGAACCCTAAAGGAGTATTATATGTTCTTACCCACAACAAAAGAAGAGCTAAAAAAACTAGGCTGGAAGCAACTTGATGTTATTTTGGTGAGTGGTGATACCTATGTTGATACTCCTTATAACGGCATTGCAATAGTTGGTAAAATACTTGTAGACCAAGGGTATAGGGTAGGGGTGATAGCTCAACCTGATATCTCCGATGAAAAAGATATTAGACGACTTGGTGAGCCTCTGCTCTACTGGGGTGTTAGTGGTGGTTTGGTAGACAGCATGGTGGCAAACTATACGGCGACCAAGAAGTTTAGAAAACAAGATGACTTTACTCCTGGGGCTGTGAACAACAGACGACCCGACCGAGCTGTTATGAAGTACTGTAACCTAATTCGTCAACACTTTAAAAACACTGTTCCTTTGGTGCTTGGTGGGGTAGAGGCCAGTCTGCGTCGTGTGGCTCACTATGACTTTTGGACAAATAAGGTGCGTCGCTCTATCTTGTTTGATGCCAAAGCAGATGTGTTGGTCTATGGAATGGCAGAAAAATCGGTGGTAGAGTTGACCAATGCCTATAGAGACAACAGAGCGATAGAGGATATAAAAGGAATCTGCTACATCTCTAAAGAGAAAAAAGAGAACTTTTTTGAGCTTCCCTCTTATGCCAAGTGTGCAAAGGATAAGCATGAGTTTATCTCGATGTTTCACCATTTTTATGCCAACAATGAACCGAGCATCTCCAAAGGTCTGATACAAGAGCATGATGGTCGTTATCTTATTCAGAACCCTCCACAAGATAGCATGACTGAAGAGGAGATAGACCACATTTACGATATTGGGTATGAGCGTGATGTTCATCCATACTACAAGTCACAAGGTGAGGTGCGTGGGTTGCAGACCATTCAGTTTTCGGTGACAACTCATCATGGCTGTTATGGTGAGTGTAATTTTTGTGCCATTACCGTTCACCAAGGGCGAACCATTCGTAGCCGAAGTCAAAAATCTATTGTCTCCGAGATAGACCAGTTTAAAGAGCATAAAGATTTTAAAGGTATCATCAACGATGTAGGGGGAGCAACGGCAAATATGTATGGTTTTGAGTGTGACAAAAAGCTTAAAAGTGGGGTTTGTCAAGATATCCCGTGTACCAGTTCACAGGTCTGTCCTATTTTAAAACCTACTCATGCCCCACAGATAGAGCTTTTGGGGAAAATACGCAAACTTCCTCATGTGAAAAAGGCGTTTGTTAACAGTGGTATCCGTTACGACTTGATTCAAGACGATACCAAACATGGAAAGCAGTACCTTAAAACATTGGTTGACCACCATATATCGGGGCAGATGAAAGTAGCACCTGAACATATAGATGATAAAGTCTTAAAATATATGAACAAGCCAGATAAATCTACACTTATGAGGTTTAAGAAAGATTTTGATGACTTAAACAAGAAGTCAGGTAAGAAGCAGTTTTTGACCTACTATCTCATCGCTGCCCACCCTGGGAGTGAGCTACGAGATATGGAGAACCTTAAAGATTTTGCCAACAGTGAGCTACAGCTTAACCCTGAACAGGTTCAAGTCTTTATCCCTACACCTTCGACCTACTCAGCACTGATGTACTACACCGAGATAGACCCGTGGACGAGAGAGCCTGTTTTTGTAGAGAAAGACCCCATGCGAAAACAGAAACAGAAAGATGTGGTAACAGAGAAAGTACGCTATAAAAAATCGGTAAAACGTGAGAGTTATATTAAGCAAAAAGAGAAGTTTAACTATAGAGCCTATAAAGAGCTTCATAGTTTTAGAAAGGACTACTAATCTTTTTAGGATTTTGGTATAATTTTTTAAAAATTTAATAGAGTAGATATAAAGGATTAAAAATGGCAAAAGACCACTATTTTGATATTACAGCAAAGCTAGATATGATGGAGATGAAAAATGCAATCATCATGGCACAAAAAGAGATTAAGACACGATTTGATTTTAAAGGAGTTGTCGCAGAGATAACCCTAAATGAAGCAGGGAAAGTTGTCTCTCTTAGCTCTTCATCTGCTGATAAGGTAGATGCGTTAAAAGATATACTTATCTCAAAACTTATTAAACGAAACATCGCTGGTAAGTCACTTGAAGAGGTGAAGACAGAGGGGATAAGTGGAGGAAATACGAAGATTATCTATAAAATTATAGATAGCATTGAAAAAGATGAAGCCAAAGAGATAGTCAAAGCGATTAAAGCGATGAAGATAAAAGTTACTCCATCTATTCAAGGTGATGAGGTGCGTGTAACGGGTAAGAAGCTTGATGATTTACAGGCTGTTATGAAAGAGGTTAAGACGCTTGATTTGAAAGCACCTTTGGTTTTTGGAAATTTTAAGTAGGAGTAATAGAAAGTAATTTTTAGATACTATATGGCTACCATTAAAGTAGGGGGGAGCTAGTTTTGATAAAAACTTTCGACAATAAAATAAATATTGTAGGTGATGACTTAAAAGCGTCGATTGAAAAAGGTTCTAAACTTAGTACCTCACACCCCTGCCGTCAAATCTCCACTTTTAGCCGTAGAATTTTCTAATTAGCTCCACTATTTTGTGAGGCTAAAGCCACCACTTCCGATGAGTCTTGCAAAAAGTATAGTACAAAAATTAATTCAAATATTTATTATAATTTTAAGCCAATCAACCTAACACCCCTAAAAAATCTCCCACCAATAGTGCATTATTAAATAGTAAAATTATCTAAAAAAGATTTTCTAAATCTTTTAAAAATAATATATTATAGAATAATCACAAGAAAAAAATCAGAAAAATTTTGAAGTAGATTTTAGAACTCACACCCCTGCCGTTGAATATCCACTTTTTTATGAAAAGAAATTGTATTATCCATCAATTTATTTGGATGCTTATTCTCAAATTGAGATTGCAAACTACCTTGAATTATCAAAATTACTTATCTCTAAGGTTATTGAAAGTGGATATTCAACGGCAGGGGTGTGAGGTCTGGCGATATCATTTTGGAATTATATCACAAAAGTGGAGATTTGACGGCAGGGGTGTAATTTTTATTTGTTGTAAAAAAGAGGAGAAAATTTAGAAGTAAATAGAAAATAATAAATAAGAAATATAGATATTTTATAAAAAAATCATCCAAACTATTATATAATAAAAATTAATATTGTGATAAAAAAGGAAACCCAAATGCAATTAAGAAAAGTAGAAATTATAAAATATAGAAATTTTGAGAATATTGTTATAGATTTTGAAAAATCTGATTTTCCTAATGTCTTTTCTATTGCAAGTAAAAATGGTGGGGGGAAGAGTACTCTTTTACAGTTTATTTTTATTATGTTACATTGTTTTATGATTGATGATAAAAAAAAATATATTAAACAATTGTTACATATTTTTTCTGATACTACAGAAGAGCTAGAATTGGTTAAATTTATAATAGAAGAGAATAATAAAGTATATAATTTAGAATTCTCTATTATGAATACACAAAATAAATATGGTAACTTTAATTTATATTTAGACTCCACTAATACTCAAAGTAGAACTCATAAATATAAAAAAGATATTGAAAAATATGAGAAAATACTTATTTTAAAAGAAGAGATTGATGAAACTAATCGAATTACTCCTCTTATTGAAAGAAATCTTCGTTCTATAGGTAGACTTGTTAAAACTCAACGAGAAGAAGATTTATATAGAGGAGCTAGAAAGACGGACGATATTGATAAATATAAGTCTCTTTTAGAAAGTATGATTAGTAGAAAGGCAAGTCTTTATAATAATATTGATGAATTAGAAAGTATTAATGATGAAATTCAAAATAATATAAGTCATTTAGAATCAAGTTTAGATAAAGATAATTTATTTTATATAACTCATCTTATAGAAGAAAAAAATGTTGTTTTATTAAAAACTGCAATGCCTCAAAAGCTATTGGTTGATTTATCAAAAAAAGTATTTTTAACAGCACCAAGTTCTCAGATTTTTTTATTTTTGTCAGATGCTGAAAAACAAGATATTTTTAGTGAATTTAATAATAGCTCTTCATCTTATTATGATAATGTTGAAGAAGCAAAAGAGGGGTTAGATAATTTCTTTACTTATGATTTTGCATCAACAGAATTAATTTTAAAATCTTTTCAAAAAGCATCAGACGAAGATTTAAAAGAAAAAAGAAAAACAGGTCATTACGGTATAAAATATGATGAACTTAGAAATGAGTTAAAAGATTTTTTAGATAAAAAAGAAATTACTGAAAATGAAGAAGGCAATAAGGTTATTTTTAAATCAAAAGGTACTAAAGAAGAGTTAGCACCAGAAGATTTAAGTCATGGAGAGCTTAAAAAATTAGGTATTTATATTTGGTTAAAATATATTGTAGAAGAAGATTCTATTGTTCTGATGGATGAAGTTGATATTGCATTACATCCAAAATGGCAATATGAATTAATAAAAGATTTAACTTGTTGGTCAAAAGATAGTCAATTTTTATTAGCAACACACTCACCACAGATTATAGGTTCTACTTACTATAAAAATATTATAAAACTTGATAATGGAGTAGTGAAAAGATTTGCTAAACCTCCTGTGGATAGAGATATAAATACTATTATTACTGAAATAATGGAAGCAGAAGATTTTCCAATAGAGCTATTGATACTGCATAAACAGTATCGAAAAATGATTAATGATGGCAAAGTAGAAACAGCAGATGCAAAAAAACTAAAGGAAAAGATTTTAGAATATGAGAGTGAAAACTCTTCATTTTTTCAAGAGATTAATTTTGATTTAGAGTTGATGTAATGCGATATGTTCAAAAATTAGATGCTCCTCAATCTTTTATCGCAAAGACTAACTCTTTGAGTAAATGGAGTGATTATCACGATTGTTGTAATAGACAAAAAAGAGCTTTACGAAAATATATTTTGAAGTATGAGCAGAATTTTTTATGTATCTATTGCGAGGGTAAAATTAGTGCAACAAAAGATAGTTCTCATCTTGAACATATAAAACCGAAATATTTAGATGTAACAAATTTGACTTTTGATTATAGTAATATCGCTGTATCTTGTAATGGAAATTGTGATAACTCTAGTACAGATAAAATAAATTATAATTGTGGTCATCGAAAAGATAAAGATGATACCCCTTATGATGATGAGAAATTTTTAAATCCTGTAAAAAAGGAAGATATTCGAGACTATTTTGAGTATGACTTTGATGATTATCTAATTACCTCTTCAAGTAAAGATACTCAAAAAGCTAAATATATGATTGATACTTTACATCTTAATGATGGTGGGCTACCAAACGCTAGAAAAAAGGCATTAGAAATTTTTATTGAAAAAATGAAAAATATTTCAGATATTAAAATAAGAAAAGAGAAGATGAAGCAAATCTTGAACCAAGAGAATATAGCATTCATTTCATTTTTAAGATTTAAATATAGAAGAACTTTAGAAGAATAGTTTATTCTACCACCCAAAAAGTAGGAACTCTAGCCATAAAAAACAAAAAAATCTACTTCAAGATAATAAACACCCAAATAGCTTTATCCCCTTGACAAATCATCATCTTTTATACTACACTTTGCAACACAAAGTACTTTGAAAAGGCAAGAGATGCAAAATGGTAAAATGAGTGAAAAAGAGGAATCGTGTGGTGTTTGACCCTCTTTTGCATCAGACCGTTAGGTCAAAACCGGTATCACTGTTGATTAGTAACGAGGAGTTACCTTTCAAAGCCCTCAAAGAGGCTTTGGGGGTGACCGATGGAAATCTCTCCAGCCATCTTAGTAAATTGGAAAAAGAGGAGTTCGTATTGATAGAGAAGAAGTTTGTAGGAAAACGACCCAAAACCGTGGTGCATATCACGCCAAAGGGTCGAGAGAGATTTGCAGAGAAAACTACACCCCTGCCGTCAAATCTCCACTTTTAGCCGTAGAGTTTTCTAATTAGCTTCACTACTTTGTGAGACTAAAGCCATAACTTCCAATAAGTCTTGCAAAAAGTATAGTATAAAAATTAATTTAAATATTTATTATAATTTTAAGTTAATCAACTTACTACCCCTAAAAAATTTCCCACCAATAGTACATTATTAAATAGTAAAATTATCTAAAAAAGATTTTCTAAATCTTTTAAAAATAATATATTATAGAATAATCACAACAAAAAAATCAGAAAAATTTTGAA
>CAYVNI010000287.1:0-8327 GCA_964452815.1 uncultured Sulfurovum sp. | reverse complement strand
AAAAACCCCTCAAGAACTTTTTTCTCTTTTAATAGTTTTTCTAGTGGATTAGAGTAGTGTCTGTTGTCAAGAATCAAAGCACTGTCTCCCCCAATTGAAATCTCTTGATTGGCAAAACTTTTACTCTTTAAAATCTCAATTCCCATTCTACTTATAAGCACATGGTCAATGATAACACTCTCCCCCTCATACTCGATACTTACATTGTGAAGAATAAGAGCTTTTTTGCTATCTTTTAACTTTTCATCTAAATATTTTGAGTTCTCTAATACTGAATTTTTACATTTACTATCTATTTTCTTATATATCATATTATTTTCCTTGCTTTAAACTTAGTAAAATTATATCAAAATTATATTTAAGTTTAAATAAAGCTAGGAGCATCATTGGCAAATAAAATCAAATCTCCTACCCGTGTCTCCTCCACCAACATCTCTTGCATCTTATCTTTGCTCTCTAGTTTGACCAGTTTATCTTCATCTATATACTGTTTAAATAGCTCATAGTTCAAATCACCCGTCACCACAACCACATCAAACACTTCATTGGCTCTCTTGGCAACTTGGATATTAAACGTATCATCCACCTCAACCAACCCAGGGGTGATAAGCACTTTTCGCCCCTCATAGGTAGAGGAGAGGTTAAACCCCTCTAGCATCCCATCAATATTACCATTAAACGAGTCATCAATTATCACCTTGCCACCTGCATCCATACGTTGCAATCTATGGGCTGTAGGTTCAAGTGTGGCAAGTTGTTTGTCTATCGTCTCATCATCCATATCAAGAGCCTTGGCAACCTTTATCGCGGCCACGATATTCATCGCATTAAATGACCCCAAGATATTGGCATGGTACTCCCTGTTATCCATCTCAAAATCAAGCCCATCAAGCGTGGCTCTGATGTTTGAAATCTCTTTTCCAAAACCATGAACTATCTTCTCAGGTTTCACCATCGCCGAGTCATGAACCCACGCCTCTTTGAGTCTATCAGAAGAGAGTATCTCCATTTTGGTATTTCGGATATTCTCCAAACTCCCAAAATACTCAATATGAGCAGGTCCTATCTTGCCCACTATCACCAAATGAGGATTAACAAACTTCGATATCTCTCGAATATCCCCTGCTCCTCTTGCCCCCATCTCTACCACATAGACTTCTGTATCACTTGGCAAATCTTCATTGATATCTTTTAGCACTCCACCAAAAGTATTGACCGAACGAGGGGTTGCGTAGGTCTTATATTTTGCCGAGAGAATATGAGCAATATAGTTTTTAATACTCGTCTTACCATAACTCGCTGTCACCCCAATCACAACCATATTTGGCATGGTGTCAAGTCGTTTTTCAGCCTTCATCTCAAACCCTTTAAAGAGCATCTTTTCCATCATGGCAGAGGTGAGATAGGCTAAAAAAAGAGGAATAATCACAGCAAAACTCTGATACTCCATTCCTGCTGTCAACATAATCACAAACACCGTAAAAAAAGTGAGTGACGCAAAAAAACGTTTGACCCTACCTGTAAAGATAAGTGGCTTATCCTGCTCCTCTCTCCATTTGTACAACATCCCAATATAGAGAATCGTAGCAACAATACTAAGGTTAAATTTGCTCAATATAAAATAGGCAAAAAGAGGCACTAAAAAATAGACCAAGTGCCACCAAGTTTTACTATGATGAAACAGTACCCTCTCTAATCTATAACTGTACCACTGCATATTGGTCATAAAGTAGTAACCAAGGGCTAATATAAATAGTATATTGCTTATTATCTCCACAAAAATCATCTGATGTTTATCCTTAAGTTCATTTGAAAAAGTATTCTATCATATCCTCTCTTTAATGCCATGAGAATGTTGCTTGATAATATCAATTTTCTGCTATACTTAAAATAAAAGACCAAAGAAAAAACATTAGAAGAGAAGAGATAGAAAATTTGTAGAAGTATCAAAAGGATAACATATATGATTTTAAAAAACCTACCAATAGGAATCCAAACATTCCACGAAATAAGAGACAAAGAAAAAAATTATATCTATATAGATAAAACAGAGTTAGCCTTAAATCTTATAAATGGAGGGAAATACTACTTTCTCTCACGCCCTCGCCGTTTTGGGAAGTCTCTCTTTTTAGATACACTCCAAGATATATTTGAGGGTAAAAAAGAGCTGTTTGAGGGGCTTTATATTTATGATAAGTGGGATTGGGACGATAACTATCCTGTGATTAAAATTAGTTTTGGTGGGGGAGTTACGGAGAGTGTTGAGGATTTAAATAAGAGTATTTTGTATCTTATTGATGAGAACCAAGAACGATTAGAGTTGGAATGTAACTATAGAGACAGTGTTAAAAACTGTCTTTTGGATTTGATTAAACAAGCCTATCTAAAATATAACCAAAAGGTTGTTATTCTAATAGATGAGTATGATAAACCAATTTTGGATAATATAACAGATATGGAGCTATCAAAGGCGATACGAAATCGTCTTAAAAACATCTATTCGATTATCAAGGAGAGTGACCAATATTTGAGATTTGTTTTTTTGACGGGGGTTAGTAAGTTTTCAAAGGTGAGCCTTTTTAGTGGGCTAAATAACTTAGAAGATATCTCTCTAAATCCTAACTATGCAATGATTTGTGGCTATACCCATGAGGATATAAAAGAGCATTTTCAAGAGAGACTTGACGATATTGATATGAATGAGCTAAAGAAATGGTACAACGGTTATAATTTTTTAGGCGAAGGGGTCTATAATCCATTTGATATACTTCTCTTTTTCTCTCGAAATAAAATCTATAGTAACTATTGGTTTGAGACAGGTAATCCCTCTTTTCTTATTGAAATACTCAAACAGAAAAACTATTTCTTACCCAATTTAGAAAATATAGCCATCAGCGAAAGTGACTTAGGTAGTTTTGATGTAGATGATATAAAGATAGAAACTCTACTTTTTCAAACAGGATATTTGACAATAAAAGAGGTTACAACGATATTTAATCAAAGAATTTATCAGTTAACTTATCCTAATCTCGAAGTTAGAACAGCTCTGAATGAGAATATTTTTAAGTATCTGTTGACAGATAGTTCTATTGCTAAAATGCCAATATTAATGGCGATATTAAACAAAGATATGGAGAAATTTGAAAAAGAGATATATCAACTCTTTGCATCGCTTCCTTACAACTCTTATGTAAAAAATGATATTCAAAACTATGAGGGTTACTATGCCAATGTAATGTACTCTTACTTTGCAGGTCTAGGAATTCAGTTTATAGCCGAAGATGTAACCAATTTAGGGCGAATTGACCTAACTATTGCCACCCCTGATATGAGCCAAGTTTATGTAATAGAGTTTAAAGTAGTAGACAATAAAAATCAAAATGGTAAAGCCTTAGAGCAGATAAAAGAGAATAGATACTACGAGAAGTATAGAGAGAAAGCAGAGGAGTTAATTATTATTGGGATTGAATTTTCTAAAGAGGATAAAAATGTCTGTAAGTTTGAGTGGGAAATGATTTAAGAATTTTTAGGAGAAATCTATTGTAATAAGATATCCAACTCCCCCTCTTGAGCAAACCTATAAAGCATATCCCAAAGTTCATTGGCTCGTTTAGCATCAAATGAATTTTCACTATTTTTATCATAAAGTTTTCCATGTTTTGAGATAGAAAGAAGTGTTGGGTTATGCGTCTCTTTATCTATGGTTTTTAAAATATCTCTATTGACAAACTCTTTTCGCATATACTCTATAAAAATCCTCTTAGTCGAAAGATAATATTGAGCTGGAACAATCACATCAATAACCACACTGGTTGCCCGTGGTCGCCCTCTACCAAAAGATTCCATCTGTACCCTATAAATAAATGATATAATGGGTCTACTATCTAGCTCTTCTTTTGCAGGTTTTAGAATTTTTCTCTCTATCTCATATATATTTTTATATTTTGTTCCAAAAAACTGATTTAATGCCTCTAATGACATTATTTTTCTTTTGGCAATATGGCTACTATAGCCTCTTAATTTTTCTAATAAAGGTAATATTCTGATGGTGTGTTTGCTTTTTAGTGACATCAAGACGTTGGTATCAACATAAGTATAATTATCTTTGACTTCTACTATCAACTTTGCTATTTTGGAATACAAATCTATCTCTATACGATTTTGCCCATAAAAAAACTCTATTCTAGGAATCAGAACTATATGCAGTTCCCATTTTTTCTCTTCATTAATAAAAGTGATAGAAGTCTCTTGCATCGCTTTTAAATTATTTCTTGCCTCTTGAGCTGTTATATTGGTATATTTAAACATACTTTTCAAATCAATCTCTAAACTATCCATCTCTTTATCAAAGTCAAAATTATCCAAAACTGTTGCAAGATAGAATATTGTTTTGATAGCATTTAAATTATTTTTGTTAATGGTATTGTCTATAAAATTGTTGCTAATTTTTTTCATAGGAGTCAATTTTTGTTCAGAGAACTCCTTTTTTTTCATCTCTACCCACTCTGCATGTATCATTTTTAACCTCTTATTTTATTTTAACGACAAAAAAACTATTTATAAGTCTTCGCCTAATTGTAGTCGTTTTATTATTAAAACGTTCTTTAAAATGTAGTTGTCTTTTAATTAAAATAAATAATAAAAATATCTCTTACGTTGAATTTGTCGTTTTATTACGTTATTTTGTCTTTTAAATCGGTTATTTTGTCGTTAAAAGATGAATTTTATACCCTAAAAACAACTCTCCTTTTAAGCTCTTTAATCCCTAAAAATAGGGTTTTAGAAAGGGTTTTGTTTTTCATTCCTTAAAAAGTTATTCACACCCCTATAACTACTCTATAACTGTTCTTATAATAATAGAAAGGAGCAACAATTAAAAAAGAAAAAAAGAATTTTATTTTGAAAATCAAGAAAAAATAGATGATTATTATCGTGACCAAATTGTCGTTTGATTCTCTTTTTTTGTTTGAATTTGATATTTTTTTGATGGTTGAGTGTTATTTTGTCGTTTTATTGGGATACTCCTTAATGCTTATTATAGATTAATATTTCATCTTTAGATGATATAATATTTAAAAAGAAAAAAGGGAATAAATGTTACTTCAAATACCAATTACAATAAAAGAAGCTATCGAAAACAATAAGTTCATTTCGATTTTTCCAAGTTGAAGGAGAAAAAATATTACAATGAAAAACCTACCAATAGGAATCCAAACATTCCAAAAAATAAGAGATAAAAAGAAAAATTATATCTATATAGATAAAACAGAGTTGGCTCTAAAGCTTATCAATAGTAGTGGATACTACTTCCTCTCACGCCCACGCCGTTTTGGTAAGTCTCTCTTTTTAGACACACTCCAAGATATATTTGAAGGCAAAAAAGAGCTGTTTGAGGGACTTTATATCTATGATAAGTGGGATTGGGAGACTACTTATCCTGTTATTCATATTAGCTTTGGTGCAGGAGTTATTAAAAGTATAAATGATTTAGATTTAACCATTCAAGAACTCATAGAAGATAATGAACGAAGATTAGATTTACATTGTAAGACCAATAGCCAACATAAAAAATGTTTACGCGAATTAATACGAGTTGCCTTTAAAAAATACAATCAGAAAGTAGTCATACTAATAGATGAATATGACAAACCTATTTTAGATAATATAACGGATATAAAGCTATCCCAAGAGATACGAGACAGATTAAAAAACATCTACTCTGTGATAAAAGATAGTGACCAATATGTTAAGTTTGCATTTTTGACAGGAGTTAGTAAGTTCTCAAAAGTAAGTCTGTTTAGTGGACTAAATAATTTAGAAGATATATCTTTAAGTCCCAAATATGCAACTATTTGTGGTTATACGCATAAGGATATAAAAGAGAGTTTTGCTGAACGATTAGAAGATATTGATTTAAAAGAGTTGCAAAAATGGTATAACGGTTATAATTTTTTAGGAGAGGGTGTTTATAATCCTTTTGATATTTTACTTTTTTTCTCTAGGGATAAAATCTATAGTAACTATTGGTTTGATACAGGTAATCCCTCTTTTTTGATTGAGATACTAAAACAGAAAAACTATTTTTTACCAAATTTAGAAAATATAGCCATCAGTGAAAGTGATTTAGGCAGTTTTGATGTAGATGATATAAAGATAGAAACTTTACTTTTTCAAACAGGATATTTGACAATAAAAGAGGTTACAACGATATTTAATCAAAGAATTTATCAGTTGACTTATCCTAATCTTGAAGTTAGAACAGCTTTAAATGAGAATATTTTTAAGTATCTATTGACAGATAGGTCTCTTCCTAAAATGTCAATATTGACTGCGATATTAAACAAAGATATGGAGCAATTTAAAAAAGAGATATATCAACTTTTTGCATCACTTCCTTATAACTCTTATGTTAATAATGACATCCAAAATTATGAAGGATATTACGCCAATGTAATGTATGCTTATTTAGCAGGTTTAGGAATAGAGTTTAAAGCCGAAGATGTAACCAATCTAGGAAGAATTGATTTGACCATTGCTACACCTGATATGAGCCAAGTTTATATTATTGAGTTTAAAGTAGTCGATAATGCTAACCAAAATGGTAAAGCCCTAGAGCAGATAAAAGAGAAGAAATATCATGAAAAGTATCAAGATAAAGCAGATGAACTTATACTTATTGGGATAGAATTTTCTAAGGAAGATAAAAATATTTCCAAATTCGAGTGGGAAAAGATACTCTAATCTTCCCCAACCAACCAAACAAACCCAACAGGAATAAAAATCAGCGTCATAAGCGTCCCCACAACCAACCCACCAATCGCCACAGCTCCAAGAGGTGCAAGTCTCTCTAGTCCTATGGCTGAACCTTGTCCTGACTTAGGATATTGAAATGGAGTAAAGCCCTAAATATCGGGCTTTGCCATATAATTTAGGCACTACAAAAAAATATTTTTTTTTAATATAAATTATAGTATAATTTCCTATTCAAAGACCGTAATCATGGGGTTTACAGTAACTGTAGTGCCTTTAAAAAAAATGAAATCCCTATATTGTGGGCTTTATAGCGATTTGATGGGTGAAGTTAGGAGATACTCTAATCTTCCCCAACCAAACTCTCCTCCCCAACCAACCAAACAAACCCAACAGGAATAAAAATCAACGTCATAAGCGTCCCCACAACCAACCCACCAATCGCCACAGCTCCAAGAGGTGCAAGTCTCTCTAGCCCAACGGCTGAACCTTGTGCAACAGGTAGCATACCTACCGAAACAGCAAATGCCGTCATAAGTACAGGTCGGGTTCTGATTTTGATGGATTCTAGCATCCCCTCTCTTTTACTCATGCCTAGTTTCATCTGCTCTAGTGCAAAGTGAATGAGCAAGATAGCGTTGTTGACAATAATCCCTGAAAGTAACATGAAGCCCATCATTGCAGGCATAGATACATGGTATCCTATTGCTAACATTGTCCATGATGCCCCAATGATGGTTAGGGGGATGGAGAAGAGAATCATTAGCGATATTTTGACGCTATGGAACATTCCGATTAGGGTAAATAGGATGAGGAAAACAGCCACGATAATAGCTCCAACCATTCTACTTGCAGAGGCTTTAAACTGTTTCTGTTCGCCTATCTGTTCTATCTCTACTTGGGGGTTTATGGTTACTTTTTGAAGTTGCTCCTCTAGGTTTGCCATAATGTGTGAGATTGCCCCTTTTTCTCGGTTTCCGTAAATCTCTAAGGTGTAGTTGAGTCCATCTCTTGTGATGGTGCTTGGCTCTTTGTTAGAGTCTAGGGAAGCTATTTTGCTTAGGGGGATTTTGCCTTTTGGTGTGATGATTAGGGTGTTTAAGATGGTGCTAAAGTCATCTATCTGCTTTTGTGGTAGCCATACTCTTACCGTGTAGTCCATTGAGTTCTCTTTTGGGAAAGTTGCCACAGGCACACCTCTTAACATCATCTGAATTTGGGCTGTGACATCAGAGCGTCTTAAGCCATACTCCATCGCTTCTTGTTCGTTGATTTCAAGGTTGTAGACCACTTTGTCCATATCCCAAGTTTTTAGCACCGATACTATTCCTTTGGTTTGGTTCATCGCCTCTTCTACTTTTGCTCCCTCTTTTTGTAGGAGTTTGTAGTCAGGAGAGCTTAACATGGTATCGACAGAGGCTCTAATACTTGCCATTGCTGTTGAGCCACTTGGAGCGACATCTAGGTATTTGACATGGGGGATTTTGGCAATTTCGGCTCTAAGGTAGTTGGAAATATCCCAAATCGTCTCCTCTCGTTCGTGTCGGTTTACATAAGTAGCCATAATTAAAATATGG
>CAYVNI010000286.1:0-42325 GCA_964452815.1 uncultured Sulfurovum sp. | reverse complement strand
ATAGAGTATACTATAAAATATTTAAATACTTTGTTTTAACATCTCTATACGCTCATTAGACTTATCAATACTTGCTATACTAATCTCCCTATTTTTTATTAAACTTTTAATTGTATTGACCAGTTTTTTTGTACTTACCATACTCTTTTGTGACAGTTGATTACCAAAAAGTAAGATATCATCTCCTGCTCGTATTGCCAATTTTAATGTATTTCTTAAACCATATTTTTTGTTTATTGCCCCCATCTGTAAATCATCGGTAATAACAACTCCATCAAATCCAAACTTTTTTCTAAGTAGTCCATTTACTGTCTTACTTGAGAGGGTTGCAGGATATTGTCTGTCTAATTTTTTATTAAAAACGTGTGCTACCATAACGGTATCAATAGAGCCTTGATTGGTTAAAATTTTGTATGGTTCTAACTCTTTCCATTTCCAAAGCTTGGTTACATCTACAAAACCCTTATGCGTGTCCCCCAATGAAGAGCCATGTCCTGGAAAATGTTTAACAGAAGTAATCACCCCTTCTGAACGCATTGCATTGATAAAAATTGTGCTATATTTGGCAACGGCTTGTGGATTAGCACCAAAAGAACGACCCAATTTATAGATAACTTTATTTCTTTTATTAATTGCCAAGTCTACATCGGGTGCCAGATTATAATTAATTCCTACGGAGCGAAGCTCTCGTGCCATATTGGTATAGTGGTTTCTTATATTAATATCATTCATTTTACTCACATCTGTAGCTCTTGGAAATTTACCATAGAAACCATATTTACGTTTAAGCCTCTGTACACGTCCACCCTCTTGGTCAACAGCAATTAGTAGTTTCCCATCTCTAGAGCATGACTGTAATTGAGATGTCAAATTACGCACCTGCTCTTTTGAGTAGAAGTTCTTAGGTTTCTTTTTATTTAGGGGATTCACATCAAATAAAATAACTCCTCCTAAATTATACTCTCTAATATCTTGACAGATTTGACTATTCACGGGGGCAGAGGTTCCCATAAAGCCAACCATAAGCATTGTTCCTATTTTTTCTTCTAAGCTCTTTTGAGGTATAACCTGATAATCTTCTAAAACAACTTCTTGTCCTGATGGAGAGAGAAGTGTGTTCCCATTTGCCTGTGCTTCACTGCTATTACAACCATTAAAACTCAATAACAAAATTAATACCATACTTTTTTTCATATTTTTATTCCTATATATTCTATTTTTCAAAACTTGATTATATCTAAGATAACTGGCTTTATTAATGTTATTTAGATATAATTCGCAAAATTTCTGCAAGAGTATATCAAATCTCTTATTTTAGGGTTTTTTAACATAAAAATTAAAACCCCTACCACTAAGCATAACAAATATTCACCTTAAACGTGTAATTAATTTGGTATCAGCTGCAAAAATTGGGTCGAAGGACACCATAACAAAAATAAATATCATTAAATCTATTTTATTTTGAATATGAACAACAGAGTACCCTAAAAAATACGTGTTAAAAATATGTGTTAAAAAATACGATCAAAAATTTACTATAAAGAAGTAACCCCATGACATTCAAAGAATTCAACTTTAAAGATACCCTAAATCAAGCCATTGAAGATGCTGGATTTAAAGAACCAAGCCCTGTTCAAGCTGATGCTATTCCTCTTATTTTAGAGGGGCATGACCTTATCGGTCAAGCACAAACAGGAACAGGTAAAACAGCAGCATTTGGACTTCCTGTTATTCAACAAATGAGCGGAAACAAAGGAGTAGAAGCACTGGTTATTGTCCCTACTCGTGAACTTGCTATGCAGGTTTCTGATGAACTTTTCCGTTTTGGTAAAACAGGTGGACTTAAAACTGCTACCGTCTATGGAGGAACGCCTTACAACAGACAAATTGATAGAATCAACCAAGCCAATATTATTGTGGCAACCCCTGGACGACTTCAAGATTTATTAAAATCTAAAAAAATTAAAATCAACCCATCATTTGTTGTTTTGGATGAGGCTGATGAGATGCTTGATATGGGATTTTTAGACGAGATTAAAAATATCTTTACCTATTTACCAGAAAAGCGTCAAACACTTATGTTCTCTGCCACCATGCCTAAACAGATTAAGATTCTAGCAGAGCAGATTTTAAATAGTCCAAAATCAGTCACCATCACTAAAAAAGAGAGAACCAATACCGATATTACTCAGATGTTCTATGTGGTTGCAGACTATGAGAGAGATGACGCACTTCTTAGACTCATTGACTATAAAAACCCAAACAAATGTATAATCTTCTGTAGAATGAAAAAAGAGGTAGATAGACTCTCCTCTTATATGACAGCACAAGGGTTCAAAGTAGCAGCACTTCATGGTGATATGGAACAGAAGCAACGGGAGCATACTATCCGTTCATTTAAACAAGGTTTAGTAGAGATTTTCATCGCAACCGATGTGGCAGCAAGAGGTCTTGATGTTAATGATGTCTCTCATGTATTTAACTACCATATCCCTTTTGATTCTGAATCTTATGTCCATAGAATTGGTCGAACTGGAAGAGCAGGAAATAAAGGGGAAGCGATTACTTTGGTCTCTCCTAATGAGCTTAGAACCATTAAAAGAATCGAAAAAGATGTGGGAACTGTTATGATTTCAGAAGTTATTCCAACTCGTCAAGAGGTTCAAACCCGTAAAGATGATGACCTATTATCAAAAATTGCCAATACAGAAGTCTCTTCATCTGCTAAAGAGATGGTGAAAATACTTCAACATGATATAGATATAGTGACCATTGCTCATCTTTTGGCAACCATTGTCCAAGAGGAGATAGATGTTAAAGGTAAAGATATTATTGGTCTTGGTACAGAAGAGGTTAAAGCACTAATCGAAAGAGCCAAAAACTTTAAAGGTGGTGACCGTAATGGTGGTAGTCGTGGTCGAGGACGTAGTCGAAGCAGAAGTCGTAATAGCCGAAGTGGAAATGGTGGAAGCGGTGGTGGAAATCGTAGACGTAGTAGTGGTGGAGAGAGAAGAGGTGGTGGAAGCCGAGACAGCCGAAATGGTGGGGGAAATAGAGATAAAGGTAATCGTTAAAAACTTTTATAGTGCATTACACAATAAATACATAATTAGTTTGATATAATAACAAGATACTAACCAAGACATTAAGGATTTAACATGAAAAAAATTTTA
This sequence comes from uncultured Sulfurovum sp., assembly GCA_964452815.1. Taxonomy (GTDB): domain Bacteria; phylum Campylobacterota; class Campylobacteria; order Campylobacterales; family Sulfurovaceae; genus UBA1140. The sequence continues at coordinate 39,152 of CAYVNI010000286.1, read as the reverse complement.
TTATCTATTTTATTAACACTTGGATTTACATTGGCTTCTGCCGATGTACTACCAGACGCATCTCTTGAAGCTTTTACACTAACAGATACTGATGGACAACAGATTCATGTATCACATACCGATAGTGGACTAAACTTTCAAGAGCATCAAGGTAAAGCTGTGTTTTTAGTCCTTTTTGGGCATATGTGTCCTCCTTGTAATGCAGAGATACCAGAGTTTATTGAACTTATAGAGAAATATAAAAATAAATTTGCTATTGTCGCCCTTGAAGCACAACGATACAGTATGGAAAACTTAACAACATTTAAAGCGAAAAAGGGTATTAACTACTCTCTTGTTCCAGGAAAAGATAATGATGAATTTATCGGATATATTGCACAAAGAGCTGGATGGAGTGGTCAAATTCCTTTTCTAATCGCACTTGATAAATATGGTGAAGTTCAAGATATGATTCCTGGATTTGTCCCCCAAGAGAAGCTAGAGGAGTTAATTATAGAATTAACAAAATAATATCTATTTTTTAGGTGGAGAAGAGAATAGATATATTTATCATACCAATTAAGTAAGGGAAATTAAAATGATTAGTGACAAAAGAAGTACTATTTTAGCAATAACACTACTAAGTGTTGCACTTTTAACAACAAGTTGTATACAAAAAAAAGAGTTATCTATAGAGAATATATCCCAACCACGACATCAACAACAACAAGTTAGTGTTGGTGCCAAAACTGTTCCCTATACAGAACCCATACAACAGGTACAACAGACAATTAGATATACACAACCACCTATTCAACAACATACTCAACAAACACAACAACCAGTTACTATTGAAACAACAACTCAATATGTTCAAGAGTCACCTTCTGCACCCATATATGAAGAGATAGAGTGTACCGATGAGGTCTCCTCCTCTATCAATGGCAATAATTGTGATAGAGGGAGTATTGACAAGAGTCAACTAAACACACAATACTCTCCTGATAGTTTAGGTGGTAATATGCACTCATTAAAATCAATACAGGGACAGAGCATTCAAGTCGGTGAACGTTCAAATGGATTTACATTTCCAAACCATCCTGGAAAAGTTATCATCTTAGAGATGTTTGGGAAAAACTGTCCTCACTGTATAAAGGAGATTCCAACTCTTAAAAGAATCAAAAAAAGATATGGAAATAGGGTTGAGGTTATAGCAATACACTCACAAGGTATACTCTCTCCTAGTGCAGGACAGAGGTTTATTAGTCAATACCGAATAAACTATCCAGTTACAGATGGTTCAAGAGCCACAGAACTACAATATTTTATACAAAATACTTATAGTTGGACAGGTGTATTGCCCTTTACGATGGTTATCAAAGATGGTCAAACCGAGGGAAGCTTTAGTGGAGAAGTATCCTATTCAGAACTAAGAGAAGTTATGGATCCACTTTTTTAAAAATTTAGAGGGATTTTTCCCTCTTTTTTCTACCTTTTATTACTCATTTTTGATATAATCTCCTTTAATAATTAATAAAGGAATTACAAAACTATGTTACCAGATTTTTTAACCAAAACAAATACTACTAAAAAAGGCAAAAAAGAGAGTCATCTTCGTTGGTGGGTCACACTTATTATGTCATTAGCCTTAGCCTTAGGTACCTGGAATCCATGGGGTCACCACTTTGTTCACTATATTATAGAATCCGAAAATATTTTCTCAGGATTTACACCATTTGCAATCATCTTAATGTTGGCAGCATGGGTTCTTGCAATAAAATCGGTCTTTCAAAGTCTTGGTATGACAGGAACCATTTTTGTTATTATTATGATAGGTGCTTTTTTATGGGGACTTCAACAGTACGGACTACTTGATTTTACAAATTTTGACCAAATGGGTATAGCAGGGACGGTAAGTATTGCAGTGATTATATGGATAGGTCTAAACGCCTCTATTATTTGGAAAACTCTTACAGGAGTCTATGCCACAGAGAGTACCTCTGAAGATGAGTAGTAATTAGCACTAAATAAATCAAAATATGAAAAGACGATATAAAGCCCTACTTGCTATTATAATACCAATTATTATAGTAACCCTACTTAATCATTTTCACCCTGTATCCTATAATATACTTATGGGATACATGGCGGCAGTTGTACTTATCTTTAAATCCTCACTCCTCTCCGTTTGGTTAATCAGTAAACTTAAAATCATCGCTTTTATCAAAAGTCTCACTATTGTTCAAGCACTTCTTTTGGGGATTAAACGTTGGTTTATTGATAACCTTGTCTCAGAGTGGCTACAGAAATATATATTCAGACATCTTAAAAAACCATTTTCAGAACTTTTTTCCTACTACAAAAATGTCAGCTTTAAAGCCAAAATCAAAAATTTTATTATCGTTTTCTTACCTCTCTCCCTTGCCGTTTGGCTCATGTATCTAACTGATATGTTAACCCATATCGCTCTGTTTGTAGAGCTAAAGGTCTTAGTCATTGGATTCTTTAAAACACTATGGGTTATTTTAGCAAAGGTATTTGGTATTATTCCTAGCATTATCATGTGGTTATCAAGTTCATGGTTAGCCCCTATTTTTGAAGTTTTTGCTCTAAGTTATCTATTAAGTTTACTAGAGAAACTTTTGGGTCCAAACAATATAATCAGCCGTTTTTTCAATTATATAGGAGATAAACTCAATAATATACTAACCCATATTGGTCTTTTAAATGATAAGCATATTGAACCAATTCTTGATAGTACTATCTCCAAAGGTTCCCAAAGCTTCGGAAATAAGATTTCAAGTATAATCAAACATAAAAAAATACGAGAGGAGCATCTCTATTTTGACAACTTTCAAAATATGATACTCAAAGGGCATATCAATGCCTACTATAGCTTTCAAGGGATGGAAGATATTGAAGATAAAAAGATACTCTATACAAGAATAAACGAAGAGACCAGAGATAATATAGATATCATTGCTTATGTCTCGCGAAATGGAAAAGGTGAACTTCTCGAAGAGCATTGTATTAATGATTTTTATCATGATATTTTTTTACTTAAAGGGATTGCAAGTAATCGAGACTATGGAGTAAAAGAGCATTTAAGTAATCAGATAGACTATACCGATTTTTGGGCATTAAATACCAGTAAATTTCCTGTATGGATAAAAAGCCATAATGGAAATATAAACAACACTGAACTAAAAGGAAATGAGATGCTCTTTATCAAAACAAAGTCTCATCTCAATTTTGAGGATAATGATTTATATTTTGAATACAATGGCACGATAGTTCATCCTATTGCGTTGGAAGAGTAGTTACTTCAAGAACTAGCTAAGATTTTGGGAATTAGTATGACAGATTCCCTTCTCCTTACATTTCTTTTAGATAACATAACAAATCAGTTTTTAACTACCCACAAATCAGTTTTTAACTACCCAATAGAAAAGAACAGATGATATTTTGAAGAAGGAGAGAATATGGTGGTAGATGAACAAGAACTAATTGATATAGATGGTAAAAAAATAGCATTAAATAAGCTAATTGAGATATATAAGAAATCAAAACAAGCAAAAAAAGTTGAGAAAAAAGCTCTTAGCAAAAGAAAAAATGAACAACAGTTAAAACCCTATCAAGCCGAACTGATTAAACTTCAACAGCATCTTGAGGAGCATAACAAAAAAATAATAATACTTTTTGAAGGTCGTGATGCCGCAGGAAAAGGAGGAACCATTCGCCGTGTTACTCGATATATGAACGAAAAACGCTATCGAATAGTAGCACTGGGCAAACCCACAGAAGAGCAACGAACACAGTGGTTCTATCAGAAATATATACAGCACTTTCCCTCAGCAGGAGAGATAGTTTTATTTGATAGAAGTTGGTACAATCGTGCGATGGTGGAGTCAGTCTTTGATTTCTGTAGCAAAGAGAAGTATGAGAACTTTATGAAAGGTGTAAAAGGGTTTGAAAAAGACCTTGTTCGCCAAGGCACAATTTTGATTAAACTCTATTTTTCGGTCACTAAAGATGAACAAGCAGCACGATTTGAGCGAAGAAAAACAGATCCCTTACGACAATGGAAACTAAGCGAAATAGATGTTCAAGCCCAAGAGAGATGGGATGATTTTACCAATACCAAATATAAGATGTTAAAACAGACCCACTCACATACAGCTCCATGGACAGTCATTCGTTCCAACGACAAACATCTAGCACGACTAGAGGTACTAAAAGTTATTTTAAATTCTGTTGATTATGAAAATAGAGGTAAAGATATCAACTACGCTCTAAATCAAGAGATTGTGATATCGGGAGCTAGAGAGTTAGAGAACATGGAAGCACAAAGAACCAAAAATGGTAAATTTATAGGCTAGGAGGATAGATGGCTAAAGAGAGTAAAAAAATAGACAAAACTAAAAAAATAGACAAGAGTAAAAAAGAGACAAAAAAGGGTGATGAAAAAATTCAAATATGGGTCAAAAAAGAGAAGATAGAGTATGAAAAAGAGCTTAGAAGCCTTCAAGTAGAGCTTTTGAAATTTCAAAACCATGTCAAAGATAAGGGTCTAAAAATTCTGATGATTTTTGAGGGAAGAGATGCTGCAGGTAAAGGGGGGACGATTAAAAGAATCACCGAACACCTAAATCCAAGAGGGGCAAGAGTAGTTGCTCTTGAAAAACCAAGTGACAGAGAAACTTCACAGTGGTATTTTCAACGATACGCCAAACATCTACCCGCAGCAGGTGAGATAGTGCTATTTGATAGAAGCTGGTACAACCGTTCTATGGTCGAGCCTGTGATGGGATTTTGTACCGAGAGACAGCATCACAAGTTCCTAAAAGATGCTCCTGCATTTGAGAAAATGATAGTGGATGAGGAGATACAACTCTTTAAATTTTATTTTTCAGTCTCAAAAGATGAACAAGAGAAACGATTTAAATCAAGAGAGAATGACCCCCTAAAACAGTACAAGCTCTCCCCTGTTGATAAAGAATCACAAAAGCTTTGGGATGAGTATTCACTGGCAAAATATATGATGCTCTCTGCCACACACACAGAGGATGCCCCGTGGACCATTATCAAAAGTGATAATAAGAGAAAAGCACGAATTAACTGCATCAAACACATTTTAAATTTTGTCGAGTACCCGAACAAGCTTAGCAAAAACAAGATAGCAGTAGACAAAGAGGTTGTAGTATATGGTCGAGATGAAGCCATAGCTATGGAGAAAATGTTTAAATTTCAACCCACTAAATAAAAGGATTAAAAATGACAAAAGATACAAAAAAAGAGTTAGTAAAAAAGAGTTAGTAAAAAAAGAGTCAACAAAAAAAGAAGAGTTAACTCAAGAAGAGATAAAACAAGCTGAAAAGAAGGCAAAGAAAAAAGCTAAAAAAGAGAAGGAAAAAGCTGAAAAAAAAGCCAAAGAGGAGAAGAAAAAATCAAAGAAAAAATCAAAGAAAAAGGCAAAAAAGAAAGAGAAGAAAAAAACCAAAGAGTCAGAGAAAAAAGAGAAGACCAAAAAGAAAGACAAAAAGAAAGACAAGAAGAAAAAATCTGAGAAAAAATCTGAGAAAAAAGACAAGAAAAGTAGCAAATCCAAAGATAAAAAATCTAAATAATAATAATAAGGGCAATCTCTTATGGTTGCCTTCTAAACCATCACTCCTTATCCCTTTCAAACTATACTTTTTATTATATTAAATTTTATTTTAATTTTTTATTTTAATTTTTATTAACATTTTTAAGATTTAATTTATAACTTAATCTGCTGATATGAGATATCTTAATAATTTTTAATAGCTCACTAATCATAATTTAGATAAAATCATCACAATTTTAATACTAGGTTATAATAATAATGTTAAAAATGATATTTGGTTCTAAAAATGACAGAATTGTAAAAGGTTATTTGAAAAGAGCACACAAAATTAGTAAGTTAGAAGATAAATATGAGAAACTCTCAGATGAAGAACTCCAATCCGAATTTAATCAATTAAAAACTTCCGTACAAGCCAATGAAAAAATGCTTGATGATGTACTAGAAGAGTCGTTTGCAATTACAAGAGAAGCGAGTAAGCGAACACTTGGTCTGCGTCATCATGATGTGCAACTTGTCGGTGGAATTGTTTTACATGAAAACTCTATTGCAGAGATGAAAACAGGTGAGGGGAAAACTCTTGTTGCTACACTAGCAGTTGCACTCAATGCCATGTTGGGTAAAGGGGTACATATTGTCACCGTTAATGACTATCTTGCCTCAAGAGACTCTGTTGAGATGGGTGTTTTATATAACTTCTTGGGATACTCAGTGGGATGTCTAACAGCTGAGATTCAAGATGATATGGGTAAAAAAGAGCAGTACAATGCCGATGTTACATATGGGACAAACAATGAGTATGGATTTGACTACCTTCGTGACAACATGAAAAGCCGAGCCGAAGAGAAGGTACAACGTGGTCATCACTACGCGATTATTGATGAAGTTGACTCTATCTTAATTGATGAGGCGAGAACGCCACTGATTATTTCAGGTCCTGTGCAAAGAGATGTGGTGCATTATGACAAAGCCAATGAGATTGCCCTAAAGATGATAAAAGGGGAGAAAAAAGAAACCAAACCAGGTGAACCCGAGGAGACCACAGGGGATTTCTATGTGGATGAAAAAAATAAACAGGTACTTATGACCGAAGATGGTCTACAAAAAGCACAAGACCTTTTTGAGGTAGAAAATCTTTATAGTTTAGAAAATGCTACTCTTGCCCACCACCTTGACCAAGCGATGAAAGCCCAATATATTTTTGTAAGAGATGTTGATTATGTCTCTCAAAATGGTGAGATTATTATTGTTGATGAGTTCACAGGTCGTCTCTCTGAGGGTCGAAGATTTAGTGAGGGGTTACACCAAGCACTCGAAGCAAAAGAGGGTGTTGATATCAAAGATGAGTCACAAACACTCGCAGAAATCACCTACCAAAACTACTTCCGTGGTTATGAAAAACTCGCAGGTATGACAGGTACGGCTCAAACAGAGGCAACAGAGTTCTCTGAGATTTATAACTTAGATGTTATCTCAATCCCTACCAACCTACCAATCGCTAGAGATGATAAGAATGACCTTATCTACAACACAGAGAGAGAGAAGCTTGATGCTGTTGCACGAAAGGTAAAAGAGCTTCATGAAAAGGGACAACCTGTGCTTATCGGTACGGCTTCTATTGAGAAGTCTGAACTGGTTCATGAGCGACTTAAAAAAGCAAAAATACCACACAATATCCTCAATGCAAAAAACCATGAACATGAGGCACAAATTATTATGGAAGCTGGTAAAAAAGGGGCTGTTACTGTTGCTACCAACATGGCAGGACGTGGGGTTGACATCAAGATAAATGATGAGATTAAAGGGCTTGGTGGTCTCTATATTTTAGGAACAGAACGACATGAGAGTAGACGAATTGACAACCAATTGCGTGGGCGTTCAGGTCGTCAAGGGGATGCAGGAGCTTCTCAATTTTACTTAAGTTTAGATGACAACCTCTTGAGAATTTTTGGTGGTGAAAAAATCCGTACTATTATGAATAAATTGGGTGTTGAAGAGGGTGAATATATCGACTCTAAAATCGTAACACGTTCGGTTGAAAAGGCTCAAACCAAAGTAGAAAATATGCATTATGAGTCACGTAAACATATTTTAGAGTATGATGACATCGCCTCTCAGCAAAGAAAAGCAATCTATAGATTTAGAAATCAGCTTTTGGATGCTGAGTATGATATTGACTCAAAGATTAAAGAGAACAGAGTTGAGTATGTTGACTACCTTATGAATGAGTGTGAAATGTATGATGGTGCTACAAATGAGGACTTTGACCTTGAAAAACTCTCAAACCTTTTGGGTGAAAAGATGGCTATTAATGCTGAGGTTAACCTCTTTGAAGGAAAAGATTATAGCGACATTAAAGAGATGCTCTTGGATATTATCACACAAAGCTATGAAGCAAAAATGGAGCCACTAAACGAAGAGCAGAGAAGCGAAGTACAACGCGTACTCTACCTCCAAGTTCTTGACCCAAAATGGCGTGACCACCTCTATGAAATGGATGTACTTAAAACTGGTATTGGACTAAGAGGATACAACCAAAAAGACCCTCTCACCGAGTATAAAAAAGATTCATATAACCTCTTTATGCAACTGATTGAAAATATTAAACATGAAGCAATTGAAGTTCTACAGATGGTACAGTTTAACTTCCAAGATCCAGAGGAGGAGCAGAGACGCATGGATGCTATTCGTGACGAGCTAGAGCGTGAACTAGCAGATGCAACCACCAATGAAGATGAGATGGTAGAGGCTGATTTTGAAGAGGGAGAAACCCCTGCCAGAACACCTATTAGAAGTGAAAAAAAACCAAAAAGAAATGAACCATGTCCTTGTGGCTCAGGAAAAAAATATAAAGAGTGTTGTGGAAGAAGTGGTCCCAAAAAGGGAACTTTAGCATAATGGCAACTCCTAGCAACAGAGCCTTTGTCAATAAGATAATCAGACATTATCTTAAATATGATAAAGATAATCCTTTTATCTTTATCTCCTCTCTCTTGGCTTTTTTAGGCATTGCTGCAGGAGTGATGGTGCTGATGTTGGCGATGGGGATTATGCACGGAACACAAGAGGAGTTTAAAAAACGTCTTTTTGTGATGAACTATCCACTTACTATTACCCCCATCATATACAATGCCACCAATCAAAATCTTGTGGATAAACTAAGAGAGGAGTTTCCAGAGATTGAACTAAGCCCCTACTACACCACACAAGTTATCAGTAAAAGTGGCTCAAATGTCAATGGTTCTATCCTCTATGGTATTGACTTTCAAAAAGAGGCGATGATTAACAGCGTTTTTGCAAAAGCATTAGAGACCTCACAGCATATTCAAAGCAGATATAAAATTATCACAGGCTCTATCCTAGCAGAAGAGATGGGTGTAGAGAAAAATCAAAAACTCACCCTCTATTTTTCAGAACAACAAGCGATAGGTTTTGGGAGTATGCCCTTGCAGAAACGTTTTACCATTGATAGTACCTTTAATTCAGGACTAAACTCTTATGACAAAGCGATTATCTACACCACCCATCAAGCATTTCAAAAAGTTTTAAAACGTAAAGTAGGTCTCTATGACGGTATCCATATCTATTCAAAAGATGAAAAAAATGACAAGGAGCGTATTGAAGCTTTTCTTAAAAAAAATGGCTTAAAAAAAGGTCTCATTGTTGAGGGATGGTGGGAACAAAATACAAGCTTTTTTGCCGCGATGGAGATGGAGAAAGAGGCTCTATTTTTAGTCCTACTTCTTATTATCTTGGTTGCATCACTCAATATCATCTCCTCTCTGCTTATGACTGTCATGAGCAGACGCTCCGAGATTGCCCTAATGCGAACATTGGGTGCAACAAGCAGAGAAATAAAAGAAATATTTTTTAAACTAGGAACAATTGTTGGAATTTCAGGAATTATAGCAGGTACTCTTCTTGGGTTTATCGGAATGTGGGTATTAACTACATTTCCTATTATCTCATTGGCAGAAGATGTCTATGGATTCTCAAAACTTCCCATCAACCTGACCCTAACGGATTTTATCTCAATTATTATTGGTACATTTGTTATTGTTTTGACATCATCAATCTACCCTGCAAGAAAAGCATCCTCCACCGACCCATTGACCGTGCTTAGAAACGAGTAGAAGTTTATATCTATTTAATAATTTAAATAGATATGATAGAGAGGAGAGACCCCATGAACCACAAAGCTTTTGCCAAAAAAATGAGCCACTACAGCATCCTCTATGTCGAAGATGACCCAAATGTACGGAAACAGATACGAGAGTTTCTCCTTCGTTACTCTCCAAGGGTCTACTCTTGTGAAAGTAGCGAAGAGGGGCTTGAACTCTATCAAAGACATAAGCCTGACATTCTTCTGCTTGATATAAATCTGCCAAATATGAATGGTATTGATTTTGCTACAAAGATTCGTAAATATGACAAAGAGACACGGATTATTATCTCTACAGCATATACCAATCCTGAATTTACCATCCGAGCTGTGGAGTTGGAGCTTTGTCGATATTTGGTGAAGCCTGTTACCAATGAGGAGCTACTCTCTGCTTTTGAAAAAGCCCTAAATGAGTTAAAAAAGAAGAGCCATTTTGAGCTTGGGAAGGGCTATGTTTATGATAAAAAAACAACCTCTATTATATATGAAAACAGCACCGTTTTACTTCGTAAAAAAGAGTCAGAGATATTGGAGTTTTTTATAGAACATGAGGGGGAGGTACTTCGTTATGATATGCTTGAAACTGAGATTTGGAGCAGTGGGGTGATGACAAGGGATGCGATTCGTAGCCAAATACGCAATATTCGTAAAAAAATGGTGGTTCCATGTCTCAAAAATATCACTGGGATGGGTTATAGATTTGAGGCACAAAGATGAGTCTCAAAGAGATAGCCAGTTATCAAAACTTTTTTATCGACTACAAAGCGTCACTCAAGGATGTAACAGCGACCATGAATTGTAATGGTAACGGCTCTGTAGTACTGATAAAAGAGGGGTTTCCCCTTGCTATGTTGACACAGAGTGATATTATCAATGCCTTGGGACAACAAGGTAATTTATCTGATAATATCTATGAGTATGCTACACAAGAGATTATATCTGCCAATGAAAACAGTCCAATAGAGTTTGCAATTAAACTCTTCTCCAAACATAATATTAGACGAATTATACTGATTAACCAAGAGCAACAATTTTGTGGGGTGGTACTTCAAGAGAGACTTTTTGACTACTTAGGAGAGGATATTGACAAGTTTAATATGAAACAAGAGGTAGAGAAGCGACTTGAAAAAGAGTACTTTTTGATGCAACAGTCCAAACTCGCCACCATGGGAGAGATGATAGGTCATATCGCCCATCAGTGGAGACAACCTTTGGCAGAACTAGGTGGGGTTTTTATGAACCTAGACGCTGCATATGAGTTTGATGAATTGGACAGAAAATATCTAAAAGAGAAGGTAAAAAATGGAAATGAGCTTATAAAATATATGTCCAATACCATTGATGATTTTCGTAATTTTTTTGTTCCAAACCGAGATAAAGAGCTTTTTAAACTCTCTAACTATATTCAGAGTGCTGTTAATATCATCGAAGCGACTCTAACCTATTATCATATTAAACTAGAGATTGTAACTACCCCAAAGCCTGTCTACATTTTGGGATATCCTAGTGAGTTTTCACAAGTCATCCTCAACCTGCTAAACAATGCAAAAGATGTACTTGTGGAGCGAGAGATAGGGCATCCCACCATAAAAATAGAGACAAAGCGTATCGGGAAAGAGGTCATTGTATCAGTTTTGGATAATGCAGGTGGCGTAGATGAGAAGATTATCAGGGAAATTTTTGATATCTATTTTAGCACCAAGATAAACAAAGGGGGAACAGGACTGGGTCTCTATATGTCAAAGCTGATTATAGAGACCAAGCTTAAAGGGAAAATCTCTGTTTGCAATACCAAAGAGGGAGCAAAATTTTCGATTATGCTAAACGAATAATCCCATTCTCAATCGTTATCTCTCCACAAAGCTCTGCCTCATAAACCCGTGAATCAAATTTGGCAACGGCTTCATCAAGGGTTGGTGAGGTTTGACAAAAATAGAAAAACTCATCTTTCTCTATCCCCTCATCTTGTGGAATAACTCCATAACGATTGGCAAACGCCTCTATGTTATAAATGGGCTTTGCCAACCCTTGTTCTAACAGTTCATTGGTTCCCCTACTCTCATTAAGACGATGGGGCAAGACATATATCTCTTTTCCCATCGCCAAAGCAAACTCCACCGAACGCATCGAACCACTCTTTAAATCTGCTTCGGTGACGATAAGAATATCACCCAAAGCAACCACCACCTCATTACGCACCACAAAACTCCAAGGGGTAGCTCTGAAAGTCGGAGCATATTGACTCAGCATCAACCCCTCCTTCTCTATCCCCTCAATAAGTTGACGATTGACAGCAGGGTAACGAATATCTAAGCTGTTGGCAACCACAGCAATGGTATTTGCCGACCCCGCCCCGATATGTGCCAGTGCATCAACCCCCATCGCCACACCTGATACCACACAGACCCCTCTACTCACTAACGCTTTGGCTAGATTTAGCGTAAAATCTTTGGTGTAACCCGAAGGTCGTCTTGTCCCTACAATAGACACTTTTGGTCGTTTTAAAAGCTCCAAACTTCCAATAGAGTATAACTCTTTTGGATATTTTTTCATCCTCTCTAGTTCAGGAATATGCTCTTCTATTTTTCTCATAGAAAAAGCGTCCAGTAGTTGAGTGCCACAGTAAAGGTAATTGCTATCCCAAAGAGATTTAGCCATATGCCACGCCGTATCATCTGTGTGGTTTTAACATGACCTGTAGACATAGCAATGGCATTTGGTGCTGTAGCAATGGGCAACATAAATGCATAACTCGCCGAAATTGCCACAATGAGCATAAAGAGCATCGGGTCAAGCCCACTCTGGATAGCAAAAGGATAGATGATGGGTATCATAATAGAGGTGAGTGCCGTATTACTTGTAAGCTCTGTAGCAAACACCACCCCTACCCCAATGATTAGCATCAGTGCCATAGGAGGGAGATAGTTAAAGCTCACCAAGATATTGGCAATCTCCGTGGCAAGTCCTGTCTTTTGAAACGCCATCGCAATGGAGAACCCTGCCCCAAAAAGAAAGATAATCGCAAAAGGAATTTTGGCAAAATCCTCTTTCCACTCCAAAAGGTCAACTTTGGGTAAAAAGAGAAAAAGACCAAAAGCCAGAAGTGTCAATTTCTCGTTGATATGCACATCAAACAAGTACATCAAGATAGGGTTAGAGGCTAAAATTATCGCCAAAGAGGAGAGTATCCATACCAGTTTTCTCTGGTCACGTGTCAAAGGCTTTTTAGTCATGTCTATTTCAACCAACTCAAAATCCTCTTTTTTAAGCCCATAGAGCAAAATTTCCGCCGCAGCTATCATCATAATAATCGCCAAAGGTAACATCATCGCTGTCCACGTAGCAAAAGGTATCATCTCTAGCCCATTTGTTTCGATAAAATCCATCAAAATCAAATTGGGTGGTGTTCCTACAGGAGTAATAATCCCTCCAATAAGCGACGCATACGCCACCCCCAAAAGCAGACGAAACTTATAGTCAGAATTGTCTGTCAAAAACGCAGCGATCGGGATAATAAGGAGTGCAGTGGTGGTATCGGACAAGATAGAACTAAGCACTCCTGCTGTTAACATAAGCGAATACAAAACCCCTCTGGGTGTATTGGGAAAGATGGAGAGTAACTTGGTGGCTAATCGTTTATGAAGTTGTGATTTTTCAGTGGCAATTGCCAAAAGAAACCCACCCACAAAGAGAAAAATGGTCGTCTTAGAATAGTTGGTTACCACATCCTTTGATTCTACTAATCCAAACATAGGAAAAAGCAAAATAGGAAGCATCGACACCACCCCCATATGCAACCCGTTGTTTGTCCACAGTGTTACCAAAAAGGCGATAACCCCCACCAGTCGTGCTTGAACATCTGAAAATGTTATCAAGGCTAATAGATAAAACAAAATACCAATAGCCACAGCATAGATAATTAACCTATAGCTCTCCATAAAACTGTTTAATTTTAAATTTTTTAATTGATTCATAATCTCTCCATTTTGAGTTATATATTTAACAAAAATTATATCTGAACTACCCTGTCATAAATGATGGAGCTTCCTAGAAACTCCAAACTAATATTCGGATATTAAGAGGCGTTAATAGTAATCCCTACCACAATTTAATTTTCTTCATATTCATATTATATCTTAAAAATCAATAAAATTTAATAATAATTTTTCCACTTTTATTTTATAAAGAGTCTCTTTTTAAGTTAATCCTTTTATACTTTCAGCTTTTAGCTATTAAACTTGAAGGGAAAAGAATAATGAGATACTTTTACAGTTCTATTATTATTACAATTATTGGTCTAGGATTAGGCTTCTATATAGGGCAGTGGGAAGCTCTATATATCGTGACACTTTTAGCGATACTAGAGGTGTCACTCTCCTTTGACAATGCGGTTGTCAATGCAAAAGTCTTAGAGACAATGGAGGAGAAATGGCAAGATAGATTTATCACATGGGGGATGCCAATTGCTGTTTTTGGGATGCGTTTTATTTTTCCTATTGCTATTGTTGCCATATCAAGTGGTACAGGAGTTTTTCAAACATTTCAGATTGCACTCAATGAGCCTGAAAAATATCATGCCACACTCATCTCTGTAGAGCATCTTATCTACGCTTTTGGTGGTGCTTTTTTACTGATGGTCTTTTTGGACTTCATCTTTGATGAAGAGCATGACCACTACTGGATAGAGTCATTTGAAAACAGCTTTATCATCAATAAACTCAAACAACTCCATACCATTCAACTTGTTATATCTCTAGCAGTGGGTCTTACCCTTACCAATTTAACCAGTGACTATGAAATAGCACTGGCATACTTTACAGGGGTTATTCTCTATGAGATTATTGCCTCTGCCGATGATTTTCTAAATACCGATGGTGTACGAAGTGGAATTATGGGACTACTCTACCTAGAGGTGCTAGATGCTTCATTTAGTTTTGACGGTGTTATCGGTGCATTTGCATTGAGTTCAGATATCTTTATCATTATGATTGGTCTAGGAATTGGGGCGATGTTTGTTAGGTCTTTAACGCTATTTATGTTAAGAAAAGGTACGCTTAATCAATATAGATATTTAGAGCATGGAGCACACTATGCTATCTTGGTACTTGCAATTATCATGATTATGAAAGTTTTTGATTCACATATTATTCCAGAAGTAGTTGTGGGAACAGTGGGTATTGGGATTATTGGAGTTTCTGCTATTTCTTCGATTTTGGCGAATAGACGGGAGAAAAATAAGTAAGTAAAAGGTAACAACACTCATCATCTATATAACGATGAGTGCAAAAAAGAAAAAAGACTAGTTTGTATCTTGGTCTACAATTTTATTGGCACTAATCCAAGGCATCATCTCTCTAAGTTGGTTTCCTGTTTTAGTAATAAGAAGCTCTTGGTCATTTGCTCTTTCAGCGTTCATTCTAGGGTATCCTGATTGACCTTCTAGGATGAAATCTTTTGCAAATCTACCGTCTTGAATCTCTGTAAGAATATCTTTCATTGCTTGTTTTGATTCAGCATTGATAACTCTTTTACCTGAAACATAATCACCGTACTCTGCTGTATTTGAGATAGAGTATCTCATGTCTGCGATTCCACCCTCAAACATAAGGTCAACGATAAGCTTAAGCTCATGTAAACACTCAAAGTATGCAAGTTCAGGAGCGTAACCAGCTTCTGTTAATGTCTCAAATCCTGCTTGTACCAGAGCTGATGCACCACCACAAAGAACTGCTTGTTCTCCAAAAAGGTCAGTCTCTGTCTCATCTTTGAAGGTTGTTTCAATGATTGCTGTACGTCCACCACCAATAGCCGATGCGTATGAAAGAGCCAACTCTTTGGTTGTTCCACTTGGGTTTTGACCAACAGCGATAAGGTCAGGGATTCCACCACCTCTTACAAACTCACTTCTTACCGTATGACCTGGTGCTTTTGGAGCAATCATGGTGACATTGATATCTTTTCTTGGGTTTACTCTTCCATAGTGGATGTTAAAACCATGTCCAAAGGCGATAGTAGCACCCTCTTTTAAGTTTGGCTCAATCTCAGCTTCATAAATCTCTTTTTGATTCTCATCTGGAAGTAAAATCATAATAACATCAGCTTTTGCAGACGCTTCTGCTACGGTAAGTGTCTCAAAACCTTTCGCTTCAGCTTTTGCCCATGAAGAACCATTTTTTCTAAGACCTACAACAACATTTACACCTGAATCTCTTAGATTTTCTGCGTGTGCGTGTCCTTGAGAACCGAAACCAATCATGGCTACTGTTTTTGATTTGATGATATTGATATCACAATCTTTGTCATAATATACGTTTAAACTTGACATTATTTATCCTTGGAGTTAAAAAAATTTCGCGATTATAGCGTAACATTACTTATGATAATTAGGTTATTGATGTATAATATAGTTTAACCTTTAAAAACAATAAGAGGAGTAACCAATGATAGAACTTTTAACACAAAATCTGCTTTGGTGGCATTGGATTATCTTGGGTCTAGGACTGTTGACCATTGAGATTTTTACAGCTACTTTTATGATGCTAGGACTGGGGCTATCGGCTATTATTGTGGGAATAATAGATGTTGTTTACCCTCTCTCTTTAGAAATAGAGCTTATCTTATGGATGATACTTTCACTGCTCTCTATTGCTATCTGGTTTCAATATATGAGAGACAAGACAAAAGAGAATTCAGGGCAATCAAACTACTCCTTGGAGACGTTGGGAGTAGTTGAAGAGGATATTATTATCAATGGCAAAGGTATTGTTCGTTTTGATATGCCCGTTTTGGGAAACAGCACGTGGATGGCTACAGCAAAAGAGAATTTGGATAAAAATACCCGTATTCGTATTGTCATGGTCAAAGGGCAACTTATCGAAGTTGCTTCACTATAAATTAAAAAATATAAATATTAAAGGATTTTAAAATGGAAAGTTTAAATATACTCGTGGTATTGCTTATCGCCATGCTTGTCACCCTCTACAAAGGGATTAAAATTGTCCCACAAGGCGAAGAGTGGGTCATCGAAAAATTAGGAAAGTTCTCACGAACACTGAACCCTGGGCTTAACCTCATCATCCCCTATGTGGACTCAGTGCGTCAGCGTATCTCTACCCGTGATATTATTATGGATATCCCCCAACAGGAGGTTATCACCAAAGACAATGCTGTCATTAGAACCAATGCCATCGCCTTTGTGCGTGTCACCAATCCCAAAGATGCCCTCTATGGTGTTGAGGATTTTCAACTCGCCATTGCCAGTCTTATTATGACCACATTACGTTCTATTATCGGTGAGATGAAGCTAGACGAAGCACTTAGTAACCGTGAGATGATAAAAGCCCGACTCAAAGAGAGCATCATTGATGATGTTGCCGATTGGGGGGTTACTGTAAAATCCGTAGAGATTCAAGACATCAACCCAAGTGGCTCCATGCAAGACTCGATGGAGCGTCAAGCAGCAGCAGAGCGTGAGAGACGGGCGATTGAGACCACAGCAGAGGGGAATAAAAACGCTGCTATTTTAGAAGCACAAGGAAAGCTAGAGGCCTCAAAACTCGAAGCACAAGCACAAGTAGCACTGGCTAATGCCTCTGCCAAAGCGATGCAGATGATTGCACAAGCAACTGATGGCAATGAACTTCCTGCGATGTTCTTACTCGGAGACCGATATATCAATACCCTAGAGAAAATGACCCAATCACCAAACGCCAAATTTGTGGTTTATCCTGCTGATATACAATCAGCTATTAAAGGAATGCTTGGAGGTGTATTAAAATAAGCCTTTGAGTATAAACCTCCATAAAAGAGAACTATGCTACAATAACGCAAATATAAAAATTTGCGTTAAAGTAGAAAATATGGCAAAAAAATTAATAGAAGTCCCACCCACAGAGTTTGGCTTCTCCTCTAAAAACATAGACAAGATACATGACTTTTTGGGACAAAATCAACAGTACAATGAACTCATGAGCTACTTTAATAAATATCAAGATGTTGATAAAAAAGGTCGCTATCTCTATTGGGATGAGTTTCGTTGGCGTGTGGACAAAGAGGATAACCCCCAAATGGCATGGTGGTCAACCAAGATGATGCGTCTCTTTAAACTCAAAGATATTGACCTCTACGACAAAGAGGACAACCATTTTAACTTCTGTATCCCCGACTCACTTCAAGCCAAACTTTACAAGATAGTAAACTTCTCACGTCAAGGGATAGTGCCACACAACTCACTCAAACAAAACTTCCTCATCTCCTCACTTATTATGGAAGAGGCGATTAGTAGCTCACAACTCGAAGGAGCATCGGTCACACGCCGAATCGCCAAAGATATGCTCTCTCACAACAGAAAACCAAAAAGTGAAGATGAGCATATGATTCTCAACAACTATCTGCTAATGAAAGAGATAAAGATAGTAAAAAATGAAGAGCTAACCATCGACATGATGCTCTCCTTTCACAAGATAGCCACCCAAAACACCACTGAAAATGGCGTAATCCCTGGCAAGTTTCGAGAGGACAACGAGATATTTATCAGCAGTGGAAGAGATGGCGAAGTAGTACACCAACCCCCATGCCACACCCAAATCCCTGCCCGTTTGGCTCAAATCTGTATCTTTGCCAACGAACAACACGATGGAGAGAGTGGAAGTGTCTTTATCGACCCCATTGTAAAGGCGATTATCCTACACTTCATGATAGGCTACGAGCATCCCTTTAGTGACGGCAATGGACGAACAGCACGGGCGATATTCTACTGGTACATGCTCAAAAATGGATTTGAGTATTTTGAATACATCTCTATCTCCAAGTTTCTAAAAGACGCACCTAAAAAGTATGGGATGAGTTATCTACATAGTGAAATAGATGACAATGACCTCACCTATTTTATATACTATCAAGTCGAAGTTATCCTAAGAGCCGTGGATGAGTTGCTAGGCTACCTACAAGCCAAAAGCCGAGAGTTTGAGGAGATAGCCACCCTACTCAATGGCTCAAAGATAGGTGAAAAGCTTAATTTTGTACAAAAAGATATGGTCAAAAAAGCACTTAAGACCCCTGGGAGAATTTTTACGGCAAAAGAGATTTCTGTGGATTATGATGTCTCAGCAAATTCAGCACGAAAGTATCTAAATGAGTTGGTGAAGTATAAGATTTTGATAAGTTCTAAGAGTGGTAAAACGGTGGTTTACATTGCTCATTCTGGGATTAAGATGGTATTATTAGAGGATAGATAAAGGACGAAGATGGATGCACTGGTTAAGATACAAAAGGGAATTAATTTTGACAAAGATAAAGATTTTAATAAAAATGGTGATGTGGTCTATTATTTTACTAAAATAGTAGTACAACAAGATGACTACTTCTATTATTCTAAACGAATTAGACAAATTGAAAAAGACGATATTTTATATTTTACTTTTGAAGGTAATATATTGGTTGTAGCCCAGTATACAGGGGGTTTTAAAGAGATTGAAGATAGAAGTTTTGATTATGGATATCAAATTAAAAATATTAAAATTTTAGAAAAACCTATAAATATCAACTATAAAATTTTCAATACACGCTCTTTAGCTTATGTAAAAAATGATGAGCAGAGAGAAGAGTTAAATAGAATTTTTTATCATATAGACAGTATAGAAAATATAGTTATTAAATCACTAGAAGTAGAAAATTTTACACTGTTTAAAAAAGATAAATTTAATTTTTCAAAAGGTATAAACGTATTTATTGGAAAAAATAGTACAGGTAAAAGTCATAGTTTAAAACTACTCTACTCTATACTTACAACAAATAATAGTGAAGGTAGATTTAATGAGTTTATTGTTCATGAGCTAAAAGAGATATTTAGACCAACAGATAAGGCAATCAATAAATTAATATCATTTGGAGAACAAAAAAGCTCTATAAAAATAGATTTATCAGCCTATAATATAGATTTTAATTTTACAAAAAGCTCTAAATATGAAGTGAATATAGAAGATATTCCCCCAAAATTTTATAAAAAAGAGGTAATTTTCATTCCTGCAAAGGAGATACTGTCTCATTTTAAAGGATTTATTGCAACTTATAACAAAAGAGAGATAGCATTTGATAAAACTACTAATGATTTAGCCCTTGAACTTGACTTACCTCTACTAAAAAACCAAAGTTTGATTGAAGAAAAGAATAGAGAATTAGAAGAGATACTTGAAGGAGAAATTATTCAACTCAATGGTGAATTTTATCTTAGAAGATTCAAAGATAAAGAGTTGGTTGTAAGCTCTATGATGGCTGAAGGTTTACGAAAGATAGGGACGATATCTTATCTACTAAAAAATGGTGCATTAAACAAGGATACTATTCTATTTTGGGATGAACCAGAAGCCAATTTAAACCCAAAATTAATTAAAAATATAGTTGATTTATTAATCTTCTTAGAGAGTTTAGGTATACAGATTTTTATCGCAACTCATAACTATTTTATGATTAAATATTTTGATATACGAAAAAAAGAGAAAAAGAGTATAGAACTAAAATTCATATCTCTTTTTAAAAAAGATGGTCAAGTAGATAGTGAAACAGCTACAGATATATATGATATAGAACACAATGCAATTATTGATGAGATGGAAAATATCTATTTAGAGGGTTCAAAACTATTTCATAAAGGCAAAGAATGACCGTTAAAGAGAGTGGAGCAGAGTTTGATTTTCAAATAGAAGCATTTAACTATGATAGCACTGAAAAAATAGAAAAAAAATTCACCTCTTTTTATCCTAAAATTAGTCAATGTAGTAGTGCTATTGATTTTCTTGCTAAAAATGATAAAAATATATATTTTATAGAGGTAAAAGATAAGAGAAAAATTCCATCAGGTAGAGCTGATTGGAATGAGATGTTTAAAGAGTTATGCAAAAATATCATTGATACATACGGTGTAATTCATTTGGTTAACCCTATAGAGATTGAGAAAATTATGGATTCTAAAAAATTTGAAGAGTTTCAGACTATAATCCAAGATATTGGCTCTTTGGATAAGAAGTTTATTCTATTTATTACAGGAGATTTAGAGAGGGATGAGCTAACACTTATTCATGAAATTTTACTAAAGAAGTTAAAAAAATCTTTGCAACTTTTTTCCGTTGATATTCTTGTTGAAACTGTAGATAGACATAATAGTGATATATATAAGGTAACAGATGCAACGTCTTGACAAATACCTAGTCCAAAACAACCACTTCGAGAGCCGAAACAGAGCGATAGATGCTATAAAAAGAGGCAAAGTCTTTGTAGATGGCAAACAAGCTAAACCCTCTACTAAATGTGATGAGAACTCAAATATAGATATAGATAGTGAGAAGTTTTATGTAAGCCGTGCTTCCAAAAAATTAGAGCTATTTTTAGAAGAGTATCCTATGAATTTAAGAGATAAAATGGCTTTGGATATTGGCTCATCTACAGGGGGGTTTGTGCAAATACTACTTGAAAATGAGGTAGAGTCGGTAACTGCTGTGGATGTAGGGTCAAATCAGCTTCATCACTCTCTACGAGAGAATCCAAAAGTAGAGATTTTTGAAGAGATGGATATACGAGAGTTTCAGAGCCAAGAGCCTTTTGAGGTGGTTACTTGTGATGTTTCGTTTATCTCTATACTCAAAATTATAGAGGATATTGACCGTCTAAGTTGTGGTGATATGATTTTACTTTTTAAACCACAATTTGAGGTGGGACTGGGGGTAAAACGAGATAGCCGTGGGGTAGTGGTTGATGAGAAAGCGATAGAGGAGGCGATAGAGAATTTTGAGCTTAAAACAAGTGAATTGGGGTGGGAATTATGCTATAGTACGCTTTCAAAATTGGCAGGTAAATCTGGTAATATAGAATATGTGTATCACTTTAGGAAACCATCTTAGGAAACAATGAAACTAAACAACAATATCAAATCAATCGCAATTGGCTCATTTGACGGTATTCATTTGGGGCATCAAGCACTTATAGAACAGGCTGAGGCTGTTGTCATTATAGAGCGTAACCGTTCAATTATGACTGCGGGGTATAGACGGGTGGAGCATATCAATAAACCCTGCTTTTTTTACCATTTAGACAAAGTGATGTCTCTCTCAGCCAAAGAGTTTGTCAAAAAGTTATCAGAGGATTTTCCAAAACTTGAAACCATTGTAGTAGGCTATGACTTTGGGTTCGGCTATAAAAAAGAGGGTGATACTTCCCTTCTACAAAAGCTGTTTTTAGGAAAAGTTATTATTGTAGCAGAAGTAAAACACAAAAAGGTATCTGTACACTCTCGCTCCATTAAAGAGTTTATTAAAAATGGAGAGATACGATTGGCAAATGAGTTACTTAATCGTAACTACAAGATAAAAGGAGAAGTTATTAGGGGTCAAGGGCTTGGGAAAAAAGAGCTTGTACCTACACTTAACCTAAAAGTATTAAACTATCTACTTCCTAAAGAGGGGGTTTATGCTACTAAAACTCTTGTTAATAAGATTTGGCTTCCTAGTGTGAGTTTTTTTGGTCATCGTGTCACTACAGATGGGTTATTTTCTGTGGAAACACATATTTTAGAGAAAGATATTGGCGTAATTAGAGGAAAGATAGAAATAGAGATAGAATTTATCGCGTTTATTCGTGAAAATCAGAAGTTTGAGGGGCTTGATGTACTGAGAAATGCCATAGAAAAAGATATAAAAAAAGCCAAAGAGTTTAATCTTTAGCTTTATCTTAAGTGACAGACCAATGCTTGTTCTACCAAGACATCGGAGATGGTATCTCGACTGTTAATAATATGTTTAACATTTAAATTACGAATAATCTCCTCTTCTGAGCTGTTTTTAACCTTGACCACTGAGTTAATATAGCCATCAAATGAATCTAAGTTTTCACAGATAAGCCGTAGCTGATGCTCATTTTCAATGGCAACAATAATGGCAGAGGAGTCTTTGATACAGAAATGTTCCAAGACCCCTTTTTGGGCGGCATTGGCAAAAAATATCGACTCTTCACCAGAAGCTATCCCTTTGTCAACTACTTTTACATCATGTTCCAAAATTAGATAGAGTATATTTTTCTCTTTAAGCTTATTGGCTAAGAGCTTTCCTAACGGACCATATCCACAGATAATCACATGATTTTTGTACCCTGTTGACTGTATTGCTCTTTCACGAAGGGTGGTTGGCTCTTTAAAGAGTATATTGGCCAAATATTTGAGATTATTCAGGATAAATGGGGTCAATACCATAGAGAGAACCACCGTCATAATCATCACTTGGTTAATATCAGATGAAATGAGCTTGTTGCTGTATGCCAAGGCAAAAATAGCCAAAGCAAACTCTCCTACCTGCATCAAGGTCAAAGAGCTTTTAATGGCTGTTCTTTTTATGGTAAAAAACTGTATTACCACAAAAATAACCAACGCTTTGATAAGCATAATAAGTAGCAAAAGTCCTAAAATAACAAACCCGTACTCTACTACAATATTTAAATCAATCTGCATACCGATGGTGACAAAGAAGACACCCAAAAGGATATCTCTAAAAGGGACAAGGTCAGCCTCTATACGATAACGGTATTTGGTTTCAGCAATGGTCATACCTGCTAAAAATGCCCCTAAAGTATAAGAGAATCCAAAAGAGTCAGCAATGACCGATGCCCCTATCACAATAAGCATTACAGATACCAAAAATATCTCTTCGGAATCTGATGAGGTTACCCAGTCAAAGAATCGCTCAATAAAATATTTACCCGCAACAAAGAGAATAAAAAATACCAATACTGCGTGAAATAGTGTATGAAGTAGAAGTTCAGAGATGGAGCTGTCATGAGAGGTAAAGATAGAAATCATCAAAAGCATTGGAATTACAGCTAGGTCTTGAAAAATCAAAACCCCCACGGCGATACGTCCATAACCTGAGTGTGTTTCATCTTTTTCGGTTAAGACCTTAATAACAATGGCGGTAGAGGAGAGGGAAAGAGCAAAACCGATCACAATGGCACTCTTTATCTCCATTCCGAAAAATGAGTTTGCCAAAACGGTAAATATAATTCCTGAGACAATGACCTGCAATGCCCCATAGACAAAAACCTCTTTTTTCATCGCTTTCATATGTCCAATAGAAAACTCCAATCCTATGGTAAACATTAAAAAAACAATTCCAAACTCAGCAAGATGTGCCAACGTCTCTTGTGAATGCTCTCCAAAACTAAATATCTGCATGGTCACTAGACCTGTTAAAATATAGCCGATAACCGTAGGAATATCAAACTTTTTCAAAAAAACATTAATCACCGTAGAGATGGCGATAGTTACTATAAATATCAATAAAATACTGTGCATATATCTTTAGCCCCTCTTATTTTATAACCGCTCTAAATCCCATACGGTACTCTTTTCCTGAATCCATACGCTTAAAATGATACTCAATATAGTTAACATCACCATCCTCATTTGAACTCAAAGTATCTCCAAAACTACTAGAGTATGAGATAATACATCTGTTATCACAAGTAGCCGACCCTCGGACATACTCTGTTCCCATAGGAATAGGGTTTCTTATAACAATATCTTTTTTAATATCTAAACTATCATTTATTGCAATATTGATATAGACAACTTTTGAACCAGACTTTACCTCTCTTACAGGAATATTTCTATGATTTACCTCTTGAAAAACTAGACTTTTGAGTCTGATATTTGTTGTGTTACTGAAACGTTGTTCTACTTTTTCTTTTACAACAGGAACAACCTCTTCTTCTAGCAGAGGCATCGTTTCATTTGTCGCCATATTCTCTTTAATTCTCTCGTTTATATGCTGATTAAACTTCTCGTCATAGTTGGGAACAGGACCCCCCATCCCAAATAATACCGTTGTCGATACAGAACCTATTAAAAATATCTCTCGTAACATTATCTCTCCTCCTTAAAGTTTTACTCCCACTCAATCGTTGCAGGTGGCTTTGAGCTGATATCATATACTACTCTATTTATACCATCTATCTCATTAATAATTCTTCTACTCATTCCTTCAAGTACCTCATGTGGAATATGTGCAAAGGTTGCCGTCATTCCATCAACAGATTCTACCATTCTTATACAGACGGTGTTGTCATAAGTACGATTATCACCCATAACACCCACCGATTGTACATTTAAAAGTACGGTAAACGCTTGCCAAACTTTATCATAATAGCCTGTGGCTTTAAGCTCCTCTTGCATAATAGCATCTGACTCACGAATCAGGTGAAGCCCCTCCTGTGTCACTGCCCCCATGGTTCGAATGGCAAGACCAGGTCCAGGAAAGGGGTGACGACCTATCATCTCTTTTGGAAGCCCAAGCTCTAGCCCCAATTTACGAACCTCATCTTTAAAAATCTCTCGAAGAGGTTCAACCAGCTCAAATGTCATCCAATCAGGAAGCCCTCCTACATTATGGTGTGATTTGATGGTTTTAGAAGGACCTTTGACCGAAACCGATTCAATCACATCCGTATAAAGTGTCCCTTGTGCCAAAAAGGCAACATCGGTATGCTTTTTAGCCTCTATATCAAACACCTCAATAAACTTCTCTCCAATCACTTTACGTTTGGTTTCAGGGTCACTTACTCCCTCCAAGGCTTTCATAAACTCTACTTTGGCATCAACCGTAATAAGTGGTATCTCCAAAAGCTTAAACATATTTTGAACATCTTCTACCTCATTTTTACGAAGCAACCCTTGGTCTACAAACACACAGATGAGTTGCTCTTTTGGTAACGCTTCATTGAGCATCGCCGCAACCACAGAGGAGTCAACACCACCACTTACACCACAGAGAACTTTTTTGTTCCCCACTTGCTCTTTGATTGCATTGATTTTTTCTTTTGCAAATCCACCCATGTTCCACGTACTATCACATCCACAGATATATTTGGCAAAGTTTTTAAGTAGCTTTGTCCCCTCTACGCTATGATGAACCTCTGGGTGGAATTGACACGCATAGATTTTCATCTCCTCATTTCCAATGGCTGCAAATGGAGAGTTTTCTGATGTTCCAATAACCTCAAAATTTTCAGGAATTCTTTCTGCTCTGTCTCCATGACTCATCCATACAGTCTCATTGTTGGTCATGCCTTTAAACAGTGGTGACTCTTTGAGTGTTAGTTTTGCCTTTCCATATTCATGATGGTCAGCAGCTACCACCTCTCCACCATAACGTTGTGTAATCAACTGCATACCGTAACAGATTCCAAGAATAGGAAGCCCCAAAGACCAAAGTTCTTCACTTGGTTTATAAGCATCTTCTGCATAGACAGAAGCAGGACCTCCTGAGAGGATAATCCCTTGTGGTTTACGGGCTTTGATGTTGGCTATATTTTCTCTGTAAGGCACTACTTCACAGTAAACCCCTGACTCTCTTAATTTTCTTGCAATGAGTTGTGTGTATTGTGAACCGAAGTCGAGGACTAGAATTGGTACTTGTTTCATATGGGTAATTCCTGTGATTATTTTTTAATGTAAATTTGTTGGAATTATACTGTATATTTTATGAGAGGGGGTTATGAGTGGTGCGTTTTTAAACGCACCATTTAAATAAATTGAGTGAAAACAGTTTAACCGATATGTAGAATATTAAACTGTATATACCAAACAATCACAGAAATAATATATCCAATAAGTACTGTCCACGCCAATTTCATGTGTGATGCAAAGGTATAGATACCGTGCATTTTACCCATTACTCCAACACCTGCTGCTGAACCAAATGAAATAAGTGATCCACCAACACCTGCCGTCATGGTGACAAGCATCCACTGCTCTTGAATGACCATCGGGTCTGTTCCCATGTTTGGATTGGCTTTTAGTACCGCTGACATAACAGGCACGTTATCTACTATGGCAGAGAGAAAACCAACAGCGATATTTACAGCTGTTGCCCCAAAGGTATCATAGAGTGCGGTAAAGTACTCTAGGAATCCAAGGAAGTGAAGCCCACCAACAGCTGCCAAAATACCAAAGAAGAAGAGAAGTGTATCATTCTCTACTTTTGCAATCCATGTAAATACATTAATCTGTGTCTCTGACTCACTCTCATTAATCTTATAGATATAGAGTTTCAAAATTGATAAACCAAATAACATTCCCCACATAGCAGGAAGATGAAGTGCTTGATGTGAAACAATGGCAAAGAAGATGGTTAAACCAAATAGTCCCATAATCACCTTACCACCCTCTAAAATTTTAGCTGGTTTTTCATCACTACTAAATGGAGGAGTTCCCTCTGGTATAAATCGGCTTAAAAGAAATGCGGTGACACCCCACCCTAAAAATGCTGCAGGGAAAAGAAATAAGAATTCAGTAAACTCAGCTCGACCATCTACCCATACCATGAGTGTGGTAATATCTCCAAATGGAGACCATGCACCACCTGCATTGGCAGCAACAACAATGTTTATAGCACTTGGAACCAAGAACTCTCTGTTATCTTTATCAATGGTCAAAAGAACCGTTGATAAGATAAGTGCCGTGGTTAAGTTATCGGCAATTGGGGAGATAAAAAATGCCAAAATACCTGTTATCCAAAAAAGCTTACTGTAACTGTAACCTTTTGAAACCAAGTTGTAACGTAAAACCATAAACACTCCACGGTCAATCATCGCTTCAATATAGGTCATAGCCACAAATAAGAAAAAGAAGATTCCTGAAATCTCCACAATCAGATGCTCCACCTCTTTTTCAAGAAGGTGTCCATCTAAGCCATTCATCGAAAAATATACACCAATAAGCATAAAGATACCAGTACCTGTTAAAAGTGCTGGTTTGGCTTTATTGATACGATATTTATCCTCTGTCGCGATAAAATAGTATCCAATAATAAAGATTGCTAATGATACCCAACCTACCCATGTGGTAGCTAAATGTAAATCGTGCATTTGTACTCCATAATATAAAGACCCAAAAAGGTCTAATAGTTTTAATTTGTTCTAATTATAGTTAAAAAAATATAATTTTTGGCACGATAAAAGAGGAGGATTTTAAAAGAGAGAAAGTAAGCTATTTCGTAACACTTACAGCTTAAATTTTATTTCTATTTATTATTTTTAAACTTAATGTGTTTTTGATTTGTACTATTAACAATTAACAATATAATTACGGTATATTCTCATGTACATACTCTTACAACTCCTCTCTTTATTACTTTATTTTTATTACTCTATATAGTGTGTCCCTAAGCTCTCTTTTCTCTTTAATGCCGCTTCAACAATAGCAGATGCTGTATTGAGTCGAAGCTCTAAAAGCCGTCCTATGTCACGGTTTTTCATATCAAAAATGGCATTTTTGGCTTTAAGTAGACCTTTTTTGGTACGGATAACACCCATATCATCCCACATAATTTTTCGTAGGCGATGTTTATAGATGGTATCTTTTTCATGGTGAACAATATTTTTATACTCTTTATCAAATTTCGGCACTACTATCTCTACAGATGCTTTTCCTAAAAGATGGTCAACAGCCCGTTTGGCGAACACCACCCCTTCAAGTAGAGAGTTAGATGCCAAACGATTGGCTCCATGTACGCCTGTCGATGACGCTTCACCTATCACATAAAGCCCCTCTATCCCCTCAACACACCCATCAGTATCACACTTTATCCCACCAACTGCGTAGTGAAAAGCAGGAGAGATAGGCACTCGGTCTTTTGGAAACTGGTAGCCAATCGCCTCAAAACTTCGTGTAATATTAGGAAAACGCTTGGCAAACCACTTCTCTTCAAACATAGAAAAATCCAAATAGACCTCTTCGCCTGTTTTTCGTTTGTGGTCAAAGATGGCACGGCTTACGATATCACGACTTGCCAACTCCCCTCGCTCATCATAATCAAACAAAAAACGTCTGCCATCTTCAGCAACCACCCACGCCCCCTCTCCTCTTAGTGCTTCAGTTAGTAACAGTTTTCGAGCAAAAGGGGTCTTGACAAAGACCGTTGGGTGAAACTGCATCATCTCCATGTCGGCCAACTCTATCCCTTTTTCCACACAGATACCATGAATATCAGCTGAAACTGTTCGTGAATTGGTATTAAATTCATAGAGTGACCCTACCCCACCCGAAGCGATAATCACATCATCCGCGATAATCGTTTCCTGTCGATAGTTTACCAAAGCATTGACCCCATAACAGCGACCATTTTCTATCAGTAAATCATACACCAGTGTGTTTCGTTGGAGTTGATGCTTGTTCTCTAGCATCATAAAGTAGTGCATATATCGCCCTGTGGCATCTCCTCCTGCGTGGATAATTCTTTCAGCCGAGTGAGCCGCCTCTTTAGTATGGAGAATATTCCCCTCCTCATCACTGTCAAACTCCATTCCTCTGTCTATGATATCTTTGGTCGTAGCGATAGAGGTTCGACTCATAATCTCCACAGCTTCTCTGTCATTGTGAAATGCCCCTGCGGACATCGTATCCTCTACGTGAGAGGGGATATCAGCTTCATTTAATGCTGTCACAATTCCCCCTTGTGCATAAAAGGTGTTACACTCCCATGGAATATCTTTACAGACCACTAAAACCTTTTTCTCTTTTGGAATATTCATCGCAGCATAAAGCCCTGCTATACCTGCACCAATTATCAAAACATCATACTTTCTCATGACTATTTCCCCCTATTGTCACTTTCTTGAACCCAATATGGGTCAGCCTTATATCCACAACCATTCAATAAAAAAAAGCTAAAAAATGTTATAATTAAAATATGAAAAATGCCCATACTATTCTTTCGCATATAATCAACCTACCTGAGTTTAAATTACTTAAGAAGCACTACTGCTATCAGAAGTTTCTCTCCCTTTTGGCTCCTAGGTTTCAAAAAGCTATCGCCTTTGTCTATCTTCGAGAAGATACACTTTTTGTAGCACTCTCTCACCCAGGGTTTAAAATGGAACTCAATTATAATAAAGATTTATTAAGAACTCTATTAAGTATTTTAGCCAAGAGTGACGAAAAGTGTCAACAAATGAGTGCCTCAAAGGTGATACTCTTTAACTCAAAACATATCTCAATTCTAAAAGAGAAAAAAATCATCTCGACTGTTCCCTATTATCAAGAGATGGCACATGGTGATTTTACGGTAGAGAGTGAAGATAAAGAGCTACTCGAAGCCTTTTCTAAAATTAAAAACTCCATAAGAGATAACTAAATGCTACAAACCATTCAAAATCTACCCACCCACGCAGGGATTTATCAATATTTTGATGCCAATGGTAGACTTTTATATGTAGGCAAAGCTAAAAATCTTAAAAATAGAGTTAAAAGCTATTGGCGTTTTACCCCAACACTACACCCTAACTCTACCCTTGAAATTAGAATCACACGAATGTTAGCACAAGCAGTAACACTTGAATATATAATCGTCGAGACAGAAACAGATGCACTTATTTTGGAGAACTCTCTTATCAAGCAGTTAAATCCAAAATATAATATTCTGCTTCGTGATGATAAAACCTATCCCTATATCTATATAGATGAATCCCAAGCATTTCCACGGTTTGAACTCACTCGAAAAATTATCAAAGGTAAAAATATCTCCTATTATGGCCCTTTCCCAAATGGAGGAAAAGTTCTACTTGATGCCCTCTATGAGGTTTTCCCTCTGGTTCAAAAAAAATCATGCCTTAATGGAAAAAAAGCCTGTCTTTTTTATCAAATAGAGAAGTGTTTGGCACCATGTGAGGGAAAAGTTACAAAAGAGACATATCAAGAAATTATTATAAGAGCCAAAGAGTCAATAAGTAAACGTCATATTCTAATAGAAGTGTTACAAGAGAAGATGATGAAACTAGCACAAAGTGAACGCTATGAAGAGGCAGGAAAACTTCGGGACAATATTCAAACACTTGAAAAACTCACCATTGGCTCTAATCTTGACCTTAAATCATTGGAAGATATGGATATTTTTGCCATTGTCAATGAAGAGAGCCAAGGGGTTATTATTAAACTCTTTATGCGTCAAGGCAAAATTATCTCCTCTGCATTTTCAACCTTTAGAGCTGTAGATATTTATGAAGAAAATGAAGCCTACAAACAGGCGATATTGGAGTTTTATCATACTGACATACCACAAATCGCCAAAACAATTTTGGTTGCCGATAGTTTCGAAGATAAAGAGGAGATATCAACCCTATTATCTCAACGCTTCTCTAAAAAGATAACCATCCAATTCCCATTAAAAGGCTCAAAAAAAAGATTAACCAATCTTGCCATTAGCAATGCCCTTGAGATTTTAAAACAAAGAGATAGAGAGGAGATAGAGCCTAAGATATCTGAACTTTTTGAGCTAGAGACGCTACCGTATAGGGTTGAGTCTTTTGACAACTCCCACATGATGGGGGTAGCTACGGTAGGAGCCATGGTGGTTTGGAATGAAAATAAATGGCAAAAAAATCACTACCGACGCTATGAACTTCAATCCAAAGATGAGTATGGACAGATGAAGGAGATGCTAACACGACGAATTAAGAGTTTTGATAATAATCCTGCACCTGATTTATGGATACTTGATGGAGGAGAGACCCTAAGACGACTCGCCATGCAACTTCTTGAAGAGGTTAATCTGAACCTAGATGTTATTGCCATTGCCAAAGAGAAACTTGATTCCAAAGCCCACCGAGCCAAAGGGTCGGCTAAAGACATTATCTATACCAAAGAGTCTGTTTTTGAATTAAGCCCTACGGATAAACGTCTACAGTGGGTACAGCATCAACGAGACGAGGCACACCGTTTTGCCATCACCTATCACCAAAACAAAAAACGAAAAGAGGATACCCAAAACTCACTGCTTCAAAAAAGAGGGATAGGTCCTGCCACGATTAAGAAGCTTCTTAACTATTTTGGCACTTTTGACGCGATAAAAGATGCCACTTTCAAAGAACTGGCACTTGCCACCTCTCCAAGAATCGCTAAGAATTTAAAAACATAAATTATTGTATAATGTTAATTAGGTACTCAAAATGAACATTTATTATTTATAAATGTAAAATAGACCTTAATTTTTTTCTTTAATACAATCAAATAGTTTTATTTAAATAAATATTTAGTATTTTTATAATAAAGTTACTGGTTATAAATTAATTTACTCTCTTAGAAAGGAAACTTATGCATCAGCTTATTGCATTAGATATTGAATATACCTACACAACAAATTTAATATATGAAATTGATATAAATGGTATCATCACTTTTAGCAATTCAAACTTTGCCGAGGTAACAGGTTTTCGGAAAAAAGAGTTGATTGGAAAAAATCATGAGGTTTTTAGACACCCTGATGTCCCTGATAAAATTTATGAGAAACTATGGTCAACGGAAGAAAGACTAAAAAAATGGTTTTCTACTATTAAAAATATAAGACGTGATGGTATGTATTTTTGGAGCAGTATTCACTGTACACCAAAACGTGATAAAGATGATAATGTCATCGGTTTTATTGTGGTACATAAACCAGCGTCGAAAATAGATATAGAAGAAGAACTTGAGCGATACGCTCAATATGATTAAAAAATGAGGTAAATAAGTATGTATTACGGATACAATGATAAAAAAGAATTAATATTAGCAGATAAAAAATTTATTGAGCTACTTGGATACGCAACATTTAATGAACTTTTAACTGCTAAAGCTATAAATAGTATTACGTTTGAGAACAACAAATTAGAATTTTTAAACCAAGATAGAAAGATTATCGCCAATTTCAAAGAGAGTATACTCTATACAAATGGTGAAGAGATAAAATTAATAGAGCTGTCTAATGCTATTGAAACCAATAGTGAAGGGTATAATATCCATATCAATTACGAACCGATTTATCTTGATGTGGCTAAAATTGCACAAGAGATTGGATTGTCTGTTGAAGATTATAAACTCTACCTTGATAGTTTTATAGACCAATCAATTATTGATGAGCAACGTCTTCAAGATGGAGATGATAAGGTAGTTAAAAACTTATCTAACCTTGCACTAACACTTAAGATACCAAATATTAATATACTGCTACTAAAAATCAAAAAGTTACCAAAAGATGAGCGTCTCCCTTTGGTTGATGAGTACTATACTAAACTCGCACTCCTAACACTTAAAAAGCCTACCAATATTCATCAAGCAGAGATGAAAAATCTTTTGGAAAAAGACTCCTTAGATATGGTGCAAAAAGAGGAAAAACTCAACAGTACCTTTACCGAACTTCTCTCTAATGTTGACAAGAAAGAGGAGGAACTCTCTCTTGACTTTGACCTTGATAACGACTTAGCACTGTTTGATTTAGAAGAGGCTCAAGAGAAAGTTACTCCTACTGCTCAACCAAAAGAGAGCAATCAAGAAGAGAAAAATAAAGAAGAGACCAAATTTACTCTTGATAATGTAAAGGCTCTGCCTATTAATTATAACCCTAAAATTGCAGCCAATGAATTAAATCTACCCGTTGTGCTAATCGAAGAGTTTGTTGAGGATTTTATTGAACAGGCTCACCATGACAAAGATCACCTTTTAACATCCTATTATCAAAAAGATATTGATAATATTCATGAGCTTGGACATAAGTTAAAAGGGGCTGCGAGTAACCTTCGTATCAATGAACTAGCAGATGTTTTAGAGGAGATTCAATTCTCTACAAACTATGATAAATTAGAATCTTTATTTACAAAATATTGGGGTCTATTTATCTCGTTAGAGGATTATATGAAACAGAGAAACACTATTTAAATAGACAAAGAAAGGTTCTATCATGCAGATAAATAATAAATTACGATTAATAAGTATGTTGCCTATAATACTGCTTTTCATTGTCTCTAGCTACTTTTTTTTTACCTCTTATGGTCAATATCATAAGGCTAATGAGCTAAAAACCATTATAAAAAACAATATCTTTTTTAATGATACCATTACAGAGCTGGGAAAAGAGAGAGGACTAAACTCTATTTTTCTTGGTTCAAAAGGGAAAAAAGCAAAAGATGAGCTTATAAGACAGAGGCTTAATACCGATGCTTCTATTGAAAGAATGAAGCAACATATTGTCCCTATTAATAAACAGTCTCCCTTTTCTGGATTGTCAAAATTTCAAAATAAACATATTTCCCAAAATATTTTTGATAATCTTGACAAACTCCCCTCCTATCGAGCGAAAATTGACCAAAGAAAGCTATCATTTTATCAGGCATTTGACAAAAAATATACAAGAACCCTAACCACTCCAATACTAGAACAACAACTTCTTATTAATCACTATAAACTAAATGATGAGATAGCCTCTTTAGTAACCTCTCTCTCTCAGCTATATATTGCCACGGAGTACTCCTCATTAGAGAGAGATTTTGTCAACTATTTTTTAATGAAACAGATAGCATTAACACAAAAAGATATCACTTTTTGGAACTATGCCAAGAGTAAATCCAATACTTTTTCACCTTTAGAGGTTGGTGATTTGGATTTGAGAGATAAAATTAATCTTCATATTGACACACGGGATTATAAAAATATTCACCGAGAGATAGAGACCTCATACTCAAAACTACAATCAAATATCAATGATGGACAGTTTTCTATTGACCCTGTGAGTTGGCACATTATGCACACCGATAAAATTAACCAATTTGCCTTAATTCAAAAAGAGATTGAAAAATCACTGACGATAAAAAATGATGCCTATATATTACAGTACATTATTATTTTAATTGTGGCAACTTTTTTTTGGATTTTAGCACTACTTCTTACTTTTTTAGGCTACAAAACAAGAAATGAAATCTCTAATAACATCAAAAGCTTGGAAGACATTTTAAACAATACAGTAAAAGAGGTAGAGTCTGATGAAAACTTTGATGTTCCAAGCTTAAACACCATCAAAAGTATTAATCTCAATACCAATAAAGGCATTAAAGATGCTTATCGATTTTTAGAAATTCTAATTGAAAATGCACGACAAGACAAAAGACAAGCACTCGAAGCAAATGCTTCAAAATCTCTATTTTTAGCCAATATGTCTCATGAAATTCGAACCCCTCTCAACGGTATTGTAGGATTTACACAACTACTCCAAAGCACTGAACTTGATGGAGAGCAGACAGAGTTTACCTCAATTATTGAAAAAAGTTCAGAGAATCTTCTAAGTATTATCAATAATATACTTGACCTCTCAAAAATAGAGAGTAACAATGTAGAGATAGAAAACATCGTCTTTGATCCTATTGTTGAGTTCGAGAACGCCATCGAGACCTATGGGGTAAAGGCTTCAGAAAAAGAGATAGAGCTTACCTTCTATCTTGACCCACAAATAAACAAAAAACTTTTAGGTGATGCAATAAAAATTAAAGAAGTACTCATTAACCTTATGAGTAATGCTGTAAAATTTACAGACTTTGGAGGACACATAGATGTAGAGATACTCAAAGTAATATCCAAAGACAACAGAGCCGTTATCTCATTTAGTATTGAGGATGATGGGGTAGGAATGACCAAAGAGCAACAGCTCAATGTCTTTGCTGCGTTTGCACAAGCCGATGTCTCTATCACAAGAAAATATGGAGGGACAGGATTGGGGCTTACCATCTCAACAAAATTCTTGGAACTGATGGAGAGTGAACTAAAACTAGAGAGTCAAAAAGAGAAAGGGACAAGATTTTACTTTACATTAAGATTAGAAGAGCTTGAAGAGGAAACTTCACTTTGTGACATGAGTATCGACCGAGATGTTTCTATTGTTAAATATCAAAATAGAGTAGCACAGAAAAATGATATTAATATCGAAAAGTATCTTAACTATTTTAACCTTGAAATTCAAAAATTGCATACCGCTTCTGATTTAAAACTGTTTGGAGATGAGTCTAAATCCAACAATATTTGGATAGATATTGACAATATAAACGATGACATCTTAACACACATAAAAAAGTTAAACTCCAAGAGAGTTACTATCATCTCAGGTTTTTCAAATAGAGCAAAAATTGAGAGCTATGGTCTCTCTAAAAGTAAAATTATCTATAAACCTGTTACACCCACAAAAATACTCAACAATATTAATGCCATTGCAGAGGTTCAAAAAGAGCAAAACAGCAATAGTGAGGAGCCAAATAAACTCTCCAATAAAGCTGTACAATTTCAAAATATTCAATTCAAAGGTAAAATTTTAGTAGCAGAAGATAACTTTATTAATCAAAAGCTTGTCAAACAGATTCTTATACGTTATGGTCTAGAAGTTGAACTTGCCAATAATGGTCTTGAAGCATTTGAAAGATACCGAACCAACAGCTATGATTTGATATTTATGGACATACAGATGCCTGTTATGGATGGGGTTGAGGCAACCCATGAAATCTTAAACTATGAAGCAGAGGAAAAACTTAAACACACACCCATCATAGCACTCACAGCCAATGCACTAAAAGGGGATAAAGAGCGTTTTATAGAAGAGGGATTGGATGATTATATCCCCAAACCTATTGAGACCAATGAACTGCTCTTTATTCTTAAAAAGTTTTTAGAACAGGACTTCTCTAACAAGGAAGAGGAGGAGAGTAAACCCAAAAATGATGAAAATAATGATAAAGATAAAAATATAGATAAAAATAACAAGCAACAGGGTGATATCCTAGAGACGATAAAACCAACATCTATCATCCAATCAAATGGCATTACACTGCTCCTTGAAGAAGAAGAAGAGAGAGGTGAACGATTCATACTAATTGCAAAAAAAAATCCTCTTGAGGCACAAATACTCTCCAAGGTTCTCTCTAATTTAACATATAAAATTGAAATTTTAGACACCGTTAAAAATCTTGAAAGTAAAGTTCAAGATATCAATTATGATTTACTATTTATTGATATTGAGATTGAAGTGCTACATCAAAAAGCCCTCTCCAAACATCATAATAGAATGAACATCATTCGTCTTAGTCTTAATGATCCCAATGATAAACTTCCAAATAGCTATATTCAAGAGGAGATTATCGGTGTGATGAGCAAAGATAAACTGATGAGTGTTATTGAAAAATATAGGAGCAGATAGATGGTTCAGTTTAAGGTATTGGTAGTAGATGATGATTATATTAATAGAAAACTTTTAAGCTCCATTCTCCATAAAAAGCTATACAAAGTACAAACACTTGAAGCCTGTAATGGAAAAGAGGCTCTAGATATCTGTCAAAAAGAGAATGATATTCATCTAATTCTACTTGATATAGAGATGCCTATTATCGATGGTATAGAGTTTTTAGAAAAATATTTTAGCAACTCTCTTTTTAAACATGCACCCGTTGTTGCCATTTCCTCCAATGACCTCTGTAAAAAAGATGCCTTTAACGCAGGGGCTTATGATTTTTTGGTAAAACCCATTACTGAAGAGAAACTACTCTCTTCAATACTATCCTCATCAAACTCTCTAAATTAAAAATAGAGAACTTTTATAATGTGAATCCAAGATATATAATGTTCATTAATTTGAAGCATACTTTTTTTTGTACGCTTTTTTTATCTTTTGAGCCAGTTGATGTATCGCCATAGCATAATAGGAGCTATGATTATATCGTGTTATCACATAAAAATTTTTAGCTCCATACCAAAGCTCATCATACGCATATCTCTCAAGTTTGATAAGTCGAACCTTACCATCATAGTGCCATTTGGCATATTTAGGAGTTATCCCCGTTAGCTCTGCCCTTAAATATTTATAAGGATAGCCTGTTTTTCTCTCTTTATAGCGATTACCCTCATATGAAACCCTAACAGCCACAGGCTCTCCCTGCTTCCATCCATTTTTTTTGAAATAGTTTGCTATCCCTGCAATGGCATCTGAAGTGGTCTGCATACTCTTTTTGCCATCTCCATTAAAATCAACAGCAAAGGGTTTATAGGCACTGGGCATAAACTGCCCCAGTCCAATCGCCCCTGCAAATGAGCCTTTCACATCTTTTGGATTAAACTTCTCCGACCGAGAAAGAAGCAGAAACTTTTTGAGTTCATATCTAAAATACTTACTCCGTCTATTTTTCTCAAATGCCAAAGTGGTTAGCGTATCAAACACAGGAAACTTCCCACGATTGTACCCATAGTAACTCTCCACCCCAATAATTGCGGTGATATACTCAGGGGGAACACCATATTGTTTATAGACCTTACCAAATATCGTTCGGTAGTCTCGCATATACTGCACCCCTTTTTTAACTCTGGTCTCTCCTAACAGCATCTGCTCATGTCTATCCCAACTACCCTGTTTCAAAATTTTCTTTTTTGGATTACTCTTTTTTAGACTACTCTTTTTGGGTTTCTTTCTATATTTTGGATTAAACATTCCCAAAGCTCCTCTTTGGAACTTAACCTCTTTAAAAAGCTTGTTTAGGTAGGCCCTTTTAAAGTGGTGTTCTTTTACCATTTTATTAATAAAGTTCTTTGTAACCTTTTTTTCTCTGTAGTCCTTGGCTTGGATGGTCGCTGTAAACAGCAGTAATGATAAAATAAATTTTATTATATTTGACATGCTAATCAACCAATACTTCTAAAAGCACCTCTTCAATATTAGAGACTGGAATTATCTTAATCGCACTCTTAACCTCGTGGGGAATTTCATCCAAATCACGCTCATAGTTTTTATCAGGAATAAGTGCTTTGGTCACTCCTGCTTTATACGCCGCGATAAGCTTCTCTTTGAGCCCCCCTATTGGCAGAACTTTTCCTGTAAGGGTTAACTCTCCTGTCATGGCTACTTGGTTATCAATCTTTTTCTCAGATAAAATCGAAGCGATGGCAGTTGCCATTGTGATTCCTGCACTTGGTCCATCTTTTGGGGTTGCTCCCTCTGGGACGTGAATATGCAAATCATACTGCTTATATATCTCTATATCTTTATCTGTTTTTTCAACCTCTAATAGCTTATTGTCAATTAAAATCTTTACCACAGAGAAGGCGATATGAGCCGACTCTTTCATCACATCTCCAAGGCTACCTGTTAGGGTTACTAATCCCTTACCTTTTATCTTAATCGCTTCTATTTTAAGAACATCACCACCCACAGATGTCCATGCTAACCCATTTACTACACCGACTAGAGGTGCTTTGTCAATGGCTGAGACCTCAAACACCTTTTTATCCGCAAATTTTGGTAAATCTTTTACTTTTATCTTAATACTTTTGAGTGTCTCATCTTTGAGTAATAATGTGGCAGATTTTCGCATCAACTCTGATATCTTACGACGTAATCCACGCACACCAGGCTCTCGTGTATACTCATCTATTAAAATCTTTAGTGCCTTTGGCGTTATCGCAAATTCCCCCTCTAAAAGAGCGTGTTTTTTTAGCTCTTGTGGGATAAGATACTGCTTGGCTATCTCATACTTCTCATCAGGTGTATATGAAGATACTGTAATAAACTCCATTCTGTCTCGAAGAGGAGCAGGAAT
>CAYVNI010000285.1:0-2448 GCA_964452815.1 uncultured Sulfurovum sp. | reverse complement strand
TTTAGAGATTGGACATCAAGCTGGGGAGGTTAGTAGGTTTTATATATAGATATTAGATGTGGTGCAGGTAAATTATTTGGTGTTGGAGAGAAGACCTAGAATATGGCTTTTTGAAATTTTGGATGATGAAGTTGGGTTAAGGTGGTTTGTAACCTCCACTTGCATGGCGATTACGGTAGACCTACTACCATCTCTTATATATAGCATGGCTATATGTAATCCTCCTAATTTACACTAGTTGTTACGCCTTCTTGGCACACTCAGACCCCGAAGTTCAAGAGGTAAGACTACTCCAAGGGAATAAACTTTATGAGGGAGAGTTAAAAAAGCCTTATTAAGCGAGAAATAACATCTTCATCAGTAAATATCTTAACAGAACG
Organism: uncultured Sulfurovum sp.; assembly: GCA_964452815.1. Lineage (GTDB taxonomy): Bacteria > Campylobacterota > Campylobacteria > Campylobacterales > Sulfurovaceae > UBA1140. The sequence continues at coordinate 2,068 of CAYVNI010000285.1, read as the reverse complement.
AATATTGTGAGATAAAAAATGTTGATGTAGCTTCTCATCCTGCTCTTTAAGTTTGGTGAGATATCTGTTTATACTCTTTTGACCAAAATAGGTATCTAATTTTAGATTTGATTTTGAGCTACTTAGTGTGGTTTCTCCTAAATTTTGAGGATTCTCTTCGGCTCTGTCTCGGATAATAATGGCAATTACCTCATGTTTTTGTGCCAAGAGAGACAAATCTATCTCCTCTAAAAAATCTCCGACAATAAAGAGTAAAGAGGGTTTATTCACATGTGAAAAGATATCCTCTACTGCTCTAGTTTGGTTCAATAATGTTCCCAAAATAGAGGCTTCGTGGAGTTTTTTAGAGAACGCTTCTATGTGATATATCTGCTTGGTTGGTGGGGTAGTATAGGTACTGTTTTTTTGATAGATTAGCCCTGTGAAAAGTTCGTTATTGTATTGTGAAGCGTAGGCTAAGATGGTGGCTACTTCGGTGAGTTTTTTCTGTTTGGCATTGCCCTCTCCAAAATAGAGTCCTCCATCAAGCAGAGCAGAGACAACAATAGAGAGTTCACGATTGGCATGAAGCTCTTTGATGTAGGGTTTGCCCAGTTTGGCAGTAATTGTCCAGTTTATTTTTCGGATATCATCGCCCATCTGATACTCACGCAGTTCAGCAAACTCATACCCCTCTCCGTAGAGTTTTGAGAGATTGTTTCCACTTAGAAGGGTATAGACCTGCCGTTTGGCTTTGAGCTGTAGGGCTTTTAACTCATATTGGTTGATACTCATTACGGGATGGGAACGCTCTCTATAACATTGGAGATAATATCATCTACATTGACCCCTTTGGCTCGGGCTTCATAGGAGAGGACAATACGGTGACGCAATATCGCATGGAGTACAGAGCCGATATCAGCAGGGCTTACAAAATCATTACCCCGTAAAAATGCTTTGGCTTTGGAGGCTTTGTAGAGGTCGATGGAGGCTCTAGGACTTGCTCCAAACATAATATCTTTATTCATTTTTCGAGTCTCTGTGATAAGCTGTACCATGTATCTCTCTAGGGCTTCATCTATATGGGTTTTCTCTATCTTGGCTTGGAGTTCAAAAAGCTCCTCCACACTCAATACGCTCTGCACCTCTTTAAAACTTTTACTCGAAGCCTTACGCATAATCTCTAGCTCCTCCTCTTCACTGTTATGCCCTACCACTATCTTCATCATAAATCTGTCAAGTTGGGCTTCAGGAAGGGCATAGACCCCCTCTTGTTCAATGGGGTTTTGGGTTGCCATAACCAAAAAAGGAGGAGAGAGTTTAAAGCTCTCATCGGCAATGGTTATCTGTCGCTCCTGCATCACTTCTAACAGGGCTGATTGTACTTTGGCAGGAGCCCGATTTATCTCATCTGCCAAAAGAAGGTTAGTAAACAATGCCCCTTTTTTGATGCTAAAAGAGTGATTTTGTGGGTTGTAGATTTGAGCACCAATAATATCAGAAGGAAGTAAATCAGGGGTAAACTGTATCCGTTTAGAGTCGAGGTTTATGGCTCGTGAGAGGGCATTGATGGTAGAGGTTTTGGCAAGTCCTGGAACTCCCTCTACCAAAATATGACCATCACAAAGAAGCCCGATAATTAACCCCTCTATCATCTCATCTTGACCGATAATCGCTTTGTGGAGTTCTGTTTTTAGGGCGTTTATTTTTTGGTACATGACAAAAAAGAGTCTCCTGTTTTTTAAAATATTATAACAGAAGATACTTTATTTCTCTCTAAGGAGTTATAAAATGGGTAGATTCGTTGTTTGAAGATTCCTAAAATAATTAAATCATCCCATCCCGTCATACATCGCACCTCAGGAGAGGATGGGAACGAGATACATATCAAGCAAAATCACCCCTAAAATTCTAGCCCCAATAGTAAATTATTGACAAAGGATTTTAAGGCATCCTTCATAACAACTATACAGTCCAACCCAAAAATAATCTAAGAATAAATTAAGAAATAAAATAATAATATAGAAGCATCACCCAACGACCGCAAGTTGTTGAGTGAAAAAATACCATCACAGGTGTCAATATGTTA
>CAYVNI010000284.1:0-6304 GCA_964452815.1 uncultured Sulfurovum sp. | reverse complement strand
ATCTCTTCAATCATTGTAAAAGGTTTATACATCATTAAATCATGGTTGGCAAACTGAATTAATTTACTATTAAGATAGAGCTTCATGCTTAACTTAGAGATATCCCCATCAAAAGTGACAAATTTACTAAAAACAGCTGACCCATTAAATGATTTTGCTCTCTCCCATGGCAGACCTTTACTCTTCATCCTATTTTGAATCTCTGCATGGGTCAAATCAAGCCCAAAACCTATCCCTGTTATCGATTTATCTTCTATAATAAAACAGATTTCTCCTTCAAAACGGGTATCTTCTCCATAATAGTTTAACGTATCAGAAATGGCTGAATTTGGCTTATTAAAAATAACCATTGAAGCAGGAATCTCATTTCCTAACTCCTCTATATGCTCTACATAATTTCTACCAATACAGACTATTTTACTCGGAGAAATCGAACCATCGTTATATTTTACTGTTTTCATTGTAATTCCTTTTATATTAATAATAACTCAAATGAATAATAACTCAAAAACTTTTAATATTTGATTACTCAAACATCCACCCCGTCCCAAAACTCATCATAGCTAAGATTCGTAGCGTTCTGCTCCTTGGCGACAAGCTTCTCTTGCTCCTCTATAAAATAGCGTTCAAGAGCCTCATCTAACATTGTATTTACATCTTTATCTAACAGCCCTGCATAGTGTTTTAGCCCCTCTAACTTGTCCATTTTCAGCTCTATCTTTAGTTCATTTTCCATTTTTTCTCCTATTTTCCAAATATATAAATTAAATCAGGGAACATCACAATAATTAGCAATGCCAACAACTGTAGCCCAATAAACGGTATAACCCCACGATAAATCTGCCCAGTAGTCACCCTGTCCCCAGATGCTCCTTTAAGGTAAAAGAGAGCAAATCCAAAGGGTGGGGTTAGAAATGAGGCTTGTAGATTTAGGGCAATAAGAATGGCAAACCACACAGGGTCTATCCCAAACGCATGGACAATAGGCACTAAGATAGGCACAACCACAAAAGCTATTTCGATAAAGTCGATAAAGAACCCAAGCAAAAATATAACCAACATCGCAATCAAGACAAACTGCCACTTGCTTCCCATATCATTGGTAAAAAACTCCATCGCCATCACATCACCACCAAGCTCATTAAAGACCAAAGAGAACGCCGTAGCACCAATAAGTATCATAAATATCATCGAGGTGAGCTTTACCGTCTCTATCGATGCATATCGCAACAACTCTATGGAGAATTGACCATTATAGAGTGCCAATATCAACGCCCCAATCACCCCAAATGCGGCCGACTCAGTAGGACTGGCAATCCCTGCAAAAATCGACCCCAAAACAGCGATAATCAAAAGCAGAGGAGGAGCGATAAGTTTAAGCGACCGTCGTAGCACCACTGAGTATGGCTCATCACTCTCAATCGCAGGGGCAACACTTTTATCAAAATGAGCATAAATCAAGATATACAAGATATAAAGTGCTATTAAAATCAACCCTGGCACAACGGCTGCCTTAAACAAATCTCCCACACTTAGATGCATCTGGTCGCCAAGAACAATCAGCACAATAGAGGGAGGGATAATCTGCCCCAATGTCCCACTAGAAGCAATCGCCCCAGTGGCGAGTTCAGGTGAATAGTTGTGTTTGAGCATCAGAGGCAGAGCAATCAAGCTCATCATCACCACCGAAGCCCCCACAATCCCCGTACTGGCCGCCAAAATCGCCCCAACCACCACCACAGAGACAGCCAATCCTCCACGCACACGCCCAAAGAGTTGCCCCATAGAAAAGAGCAAATCTTCAGCCATTTTTGACCTCTCCAAAATCAACCCCATCAAAATAAACAACGGCACAGCCATCAGCGTCACATTGCCCATAATCCCATAGACACGATAGGGTAACATCTCCAAAACCGTTATCCCCAACTCCTCACTAATCAAAGCAAAAAAGAGAGCCACCCCTGCAAAGACAAACGCCACTTGAAACCCACTCATTAGCAGAAACAGCGTAAGCAGAAACATCAACATCAAAGGGTCAAGCCAAAAAGGAAGATGAAGCAGACTCAACCCAAACAGAAGAGTCACCACCCCCAAAGAGATAAACAACATTTTACGAGATGCTAACCTATCATAAGCTTTGAGAATCTCAGAAATGGCTTGAAGCACCAAGAGAATAAACGCAACAAAAAGCACCCCTTTTATCAAAAACCGATGAGTAAGCCCCCCAGGGTCACTAGAAATCTCATTTTGCAGATAGGATTGTGTCACCATATCCAATGAACCACTAAGAAAAAAGAGTGAAAAAGGGAGTACCAATATCAGCATAGAGAGGATTTGCACCACAGCCTTGGTCTCCGTTGAGTAGTTGGCAAAAAAGATATCAACACGAACGTGCTTATCATGTTTAAGGGCATAAGAGAGTCCAAAAAGAAAAATAATATCAAAAATATGCCACTCTATCTCTTGAAGAGCAATAGAGCCTCCAGAGAAAAGATAACGCATGGTGGCATCATACCCCACAATAAGGGCTAAGATGAGGGCTAAAATGGCTGTTATGAAGCCTGTTTTTTTGGTTAGGGTGTCAATGGTGTAGCTCAAAAGATTTCCTTAAATAAATATATCATCCCTTTTTCATCAGCTGCTGAAGATGAAAAAGTTCCAAAAAGTTCATTTTCTGACTTAACTGTTAAGTCTAAAATCGTAATGGTGTCTCTTCTAATTCCTTTTTCAATACAGTTAAAGACAATATGATTGGCTGAAAAGAAATTAAATACTTTTTCCCCTTTACATTTTAGTCGTGTTCTATCTTTTCCTGAATAGGTGGTTTGATTACCATCAAAAATCTCATAACGCTTCTCAGCATTCATAATCATTTTCTGTTTAAACTCTGTCAAAAAGATATCATAACCTACAATAAGTTCTTTCTCTCTCTTTACACTTGTCTCTTGGATATGCTTTTTAGCACTCCATATTCCTGTTAAGTTATAGCCTTGATTATCATTCCATATTGCAAAAAACACACTAATAATAATGGCACTAACCAAAGAGCTAACGCTTCCCCATAGTACCTCTTTGAGTCTTTTTTTCATGCTCAATCCCTATTTTTTAGCTATTATACATCATGTCACCTTTTTCCCCTACGAGATAACCATCTTCTCTACCACATTCAAACCAAAGCCTGAAAGTCCAACAAACTCCGTATCGACGTTCTCTGTCAACAGTTTAATATGCTCTATCCCTAAATCTTTAAGTATTTGAGCCCCTACGCCAAACTCTTTTGCTTGTTCTTTTGAGATGGTTTTGGTGTCTAAAAAGATAAGTACACCACTCTTCTCTTTTAGAAATTCTAATGTTTTTTGCATATTTTCCATACGGTTAGCGTCAATAATAAGGTTAATATCTAGCCCTACATTGTGAAATTTTACATTGGCTGTGCTTGATATCTCTCCAAATGAGATTACTTTGTGGATTCGCCCTAGATGGTCAGCATAGTTGCGTTTTATTACCTCTTCACCCATGATGGTTATGGTTTTTTCAGCAACACACTCCACCAACTGTTCGTTTGCCAATCGGTACTCTACCAAATCAGCAATATAGACAATTGGCATGTTGTGTTTTTCAGAAAAAATCTCCAAATCATCATGTCGTGCCATTGTCCCATCATCTTTGATAATTTCACAGATAACACCCACAGGAGCGAGTCCTGCAAGTTTACAGATATCCACCGACCCCTCGGTATGTCCTGTTCTTACCAAAACACCACCATCCTTGGCAATCAGAGGAAAAATATGCCCTGGGCGTACAAAATCATCAGCAGAGGTTAAAGGGTTTGCCAATTTTGAAATACAGTCATCTCTCTCAGCCGAAGAGATTCCCGTCTCTGCTGAAGTAGAGTCTATGGATACCGTAAATGCTGTCTCATGGTTGGAGATATTGTTTGTTACCATTGGTAAAAGATGCAGTTTTTTGGCAATCGCTTTTGTAAGAGGTGTACAGATAAGTCCTCTTGCCTCTTTTGCCATAAAGTTTACCATTTCAGGGGTAGAAAAAGTTGCAGCATAGACCAAATCACCCTCATTTTCTCTGTCTTCATCATCCATCATAATGACCATTCGACCTTTTTTTATCTCATTTATCGCGATTTCCACTCTCTTTAATGCTCTATTTTGCATATATTAATCCCTTATTATCTATAATTGGCAACATTATACTGTTATTTTAATATAAACGCTTGACTTTAGCAAATAATTTCTCTATAATGCCGTCCACACAATGAATGTGTAACAAACCTATTGGGGTATGGCCAAGCGGTAAGGCATCAGTTTTTGGTACTGACATTCGGGGGTTCGAATCCCTCTACCCCATCCATTGAGTAGAAACAAAATTTTCTCACTGAATCAATTTGATTCAAAGATTTTTGAGTTTAAGTTTACCTAAAGTTTTTTAGGGTATACTTTCACCCTAACAACAAACGATCGCGAGATAGAGCAGCTTGGTAGCTCGTCGGGCTCATAACCCGAAGGTCGGTGGTTCAAATCCGCCTCTCGCAACCAATTAAATAAATTTACAAAACTAAAGTTACGCGGGAATAGCTCAGTGGCTAGAGCCCCTGCCTTCCAAGCAGGATGTCGCGAGTTCGAATCTCGTTTCCCGCTCCAACTTTCAACTTTAACTTCACAAAACTTTATCAACCTAATCAATATCTTTTATGTTCGATAAAATCAAATTTACACCCTTATTATGTTAAAATCTCAAAAAAATTTTACAAAGGAATTTTATTGTTTAAACTTCAAAATTACTCTACACAAAATATCAAAAATGATATCTTATCAGGAGCAGTTGTTGCTGTGGCACTTATCCCAGAAGCGATTGCTTTCTCGTTTATCGCAGGGGTGAGTCCTGTTGTTGGTCTCTATGCTGCTTTTATTATTGGTCTTATCACCTCTATTCTTGGAGGTAAACCAGGAATGATTTCAGGAGCAACAGGTGCTGTTGCTATTGTATTTGTCTCACTGGGTATTGGGGTAGCCGAGCTTAATCCTGATTTGGGTAAAGAGGCCCTCTCGATGCTAATTTTACACTATATTTTACTGACCTCTATTTTTGCAGGTATCTTTCAGATTATCGTAGGACTTCTAAAGATGGGAAAATTTATCCGTCTTGTACCTCAACCTGCCATGTTTGGTTTTGTAAATGGTTTGGCAATCGTTATCGCATTGGCACAGTTAAAGTTTTTTGCTCCAAGCAACATTGAAGAGCTACATGGATGGAGTGAGTTTTTTAAAGCGAGTCTTGCTGAAAACTATTTAATGTATATTATCGTTATCATCACCATGGCAATTATGCACATCTTACCAAAGTACACCAAAGCTGTTCCATCAGGATTGGTTGCAATTGTAGGCTTAACCCTACTTGTGTTTGTTACAGGTATGGAGACCAAGCTTGTGGGTGACTTAGCAGACCTCTCAAACACTGCTTTTCCTACCTTTGTGATGCCTGATACCTCCCTGCTCTCTTTTGACTCTATGTATCTTATTCTTCCCTCTGCTATTCTTGTGGGGCTTGTGGGTCTTATCGAATCACTTCTGACACTCTCGGTACTCGATGAGATGAGTGGCACAAGAGGTTCAGGAAACCGTGAGTGTGTGGCACAAGGGATTGGAAATATCTGTTCAGGCTCATTTGGTGGTATGGCAGGATGTGCGATGATTGGTCAAAGTATAATCAACTACACATCAGGTGGTCTTGGTCGTCTCTCCTCCTTTACGGCTGCTACCCTGCTTATTGTTTTGGTGGTCTCTTTTTCCAATATCATTGCCATTATCCCTGTGGCTGTTTTGGTTGGAATCATGTTTATGGTAAGTATCGGAACATTTGAGTTTTCAAGTCTAAGACGTATCAAACATATGCCAAAAGCCGATGCCTTTGTGCTTATCACCGTAACCGTTGTCACCGTCTTTGAAGATTTAGCCATCGCCGTTATCGCAGGTATTATCATCTCTGCACTGGTATTTGCATGGGAACACGCCAAAATCCACTCACGAACCACCACCGATGATGACGGCAAAAAAGTATACTGTCTAAACGGCCCTCTCTTCTTCGCCTCTGTCACCTCGTTTGGAGAGCAGTTTGACATAGAAAATGACCCAAGTGAAGTAGTGATTGATTTTGCAGGAGCAAGAGTAATGGACAGTTCAGGAGCAGAAGCGATTGATGCCATCACAGAAAGATATAACAAAGCAGGTAAAAAGCTCACCATCAAACACCTCTCAGAGGATTGTAGAAAAGTGCTTAAAACAGCTGG
>CAYVNI010000283.1:0-26653 GCA_964452815.1 uncultured Sulfurovum sp. | reverse complement strand
AACTTTGACATCTTTTGACGGCAAAATAAAAGGTAGTAAAAAGATAAAAGTAACAACCAAAAAAGTAATGCTTACAGGGTGAAATAGTTTTTTCATTATCTGCTCCTTATAATAATATGTATTATAGGGTAAAGTTATGGGGTGACTCAATAGCTTTTTAGCACCAGAGGGTTTTTGTTTTAGCAGGAGAGGGATTTTATTTTAAAAGAATATAATTTCATATGAAAGGAATTTTATGAAGATAGAAAAATTAAAGATACCCGAATTAAAGAATTATTGTAAAAGTTTAAATATTGATATTAAAAAAAAGAAAAAAAGTGAATTAATTCAAGCTCTATATGATTATCAACGTCAAGAGATAGATATTGCAATAAAAGATGGAACTTCTCTTGAACTTTTAAAATCAAAAATTCAAAACCTTGCAGATGAATATGCAACCAATCTTGATTTTAAAATTATGGCAAGAAAAGAGGAGATGAAAAAGGATGACAACGCTCACTACTTAATCTATAGAGTACTTGGCATATCAGATGAGAAAGGCATGTTGATTGATGAGTACCAAAATACAGGTCGTTTTTTATATAAATACGCTGGTTCATTTTTAGAAGAGGCTTCATCTTTATGTATTTTTTTCTCAAACAGTAGTGGTGGAAAAATAACGGTAGAGAATACAGAGGGTAAGAAACCAAAAACCTTTGAAATAGACTTTTTAAATGCCAATGATGCCATTGAGTTAAAATGGAGAGATGCAACTACAGATGGTGACCATATCACCAAAGAGCATACAAGGGTAAAAGTTATTAAAAATCATGGTTATAATCCTGTACGTGTTATGTTCTATTACCCACAAAGAGAACAAGCCATTAAAATACAAGAGACATTAAAGACGTTGTATAAAGGTGTGGGTGGAGAGTATTATGCAGGAGATGAGGCATGGGACTATTTGACTAAAATTAGTGGTTATGACTTAAAAGCCATATTGACTGAAATTGCTGATAGTAGGGAATTTTAATAATGTCTATTTTTAACTATCTTCTTGAAGGAGATTGTCTTGATAAAATGGAGTCTATTGATGATGCTTCTATCAATTTAATCTATTTAGACCCTCCATTTTTTACGGAAAGAAAACATACACTAAAAAATAGAGAGAGAACAAAGGAGTTTAGTTTTGATGACACGTGGGGAAGCAATGAAGGGTATGCCAATTTTTTATATGAACGAATAAAAATAATGTATAGACTTTTAAAAGAGGATGGGTCTATTTTTGTACATTGTGATAAAAGTGGAGAGCATATTGTCAGAGCCGTATTAGATAAGGTTTTTGGAGAAAAAAACTTTCAGTCAGAGATTATATGGAGCTATAAGCGTTGGTCTAACTCAAAAAAAGGATTACTTCCAACACATCAAAATATCTATTTTTACTCAAAGACAAAAAAATTTAAATTTAATAGAGTCTTTACCAACTATTCAGAGACGACCAATGTTGACCAGATATTACAACGAAGGACAAGAGACAGTGACAATAAATCTATCTATGATACTGATAAAAATGGTGAAGTGTTATTGGGAGATAAAAAGAGAGGTGTTCCATTGAGTGATGTGTGGGATATACCCTATCTAAACCCTAAAGCAAAAGAGAGGGTTGGCTATCCTACACAAAAACCTCTATTGCTCTTAGAGAGAATTATTGAACTCACAACAGATGAAAGTGATATTGTTTTAGACCCCTTTTGTGGAAGTGGCACAACTTGTGTTGCTGCAAAACTATTGAGAAGAAATTATATAGGAATAGACAGTTCTAAAGAGGCGATAATATTGTCCAAAAGTAGAATAGAGAACCCTATTAAAACAGAATCAAATTTGTTAAAAAAGGGTAGAGAATCCTATCTAAGTGCTGATAAAAAAGCATTGGCATTATTGGATGGATTAGAGTTTAATGCCGTACAGAGAAACAAAGGTATCGATGCCATACTTATTGAACAGTATAAGGGAACTCCTATTTTGGTTAGAGTACAAAAAAAACAAGAGACACTTAGTGAATCAGCTTCTCTTTTGGCCAAAGCGATGAAAATTAAAAAATCTAAAAAATCTATTTTGATACAGACAAATACGAGTGGATTATTTGAAACTGATATTAATTTTGAGGGGATGAATATTTTAAAAACACCATCTGTAGAGATTTCTAATATATTAAAAGGATAATTAAAACAGTGGTTGGTTATCGCTTCAACAAATCCTTAGGATAGACCCCATAGGTCTCAAAAAAGAGCTTGGAGAAATGTCCTTGGTGTTTGTATCCTACCCTTTTGGCTATCTCTCCGATGGTCATCATCTCCTCTCTTAGGAGTAGATTTGCTTCCTCTAGTCGTAGCTGTTGGATATAGGCGTAGATGGTGATTTTGTAGACCTTTTTAAAGACCTTTTTGAGTTTGGATTCGTTGGTGGCACAGAGGTGTGCTAGAACCTCTATGGTGGGTGGGGTTTTGAAGCTTGTGAGGAGTTGGCTCTTGGCTCTGGAGGCAATCTTTAGCTCCTCTTTGTCTATCTCTTTGTCTACCATATCGAGTAGGGAAAAACGATGGGTAATAAACTCCATGACACGGTGCATACAACGGATGCTCTGCATGGTTCTATCCTCTTGGGTGTGGATTATCTTTTTGATGAGGTAGAGGCTTAGGGCATCAATCGGGTGTTGGGCTATCTCCTCTAATACCGTTTCGTGCTGTATCTTTTCGTATAGAAAATCTATCGGCTCATTGGGATTGAAGCTTAGGTAGTGTTTGAGAAAAAAATCGGCAATAAAGAGGATGAAAGCCTCCCCCTCCACATCTAAAGAGAAATCTTGTCTTGACGAGCCGTAGACGATTACGCTGTTCTCTTTTATCTGCTGTTTTTTATCTTCTATGTGGTTGTTGATGGTTAATATTCCCCGTTTTATTACCACCATCATAAGCATACGGTCTAAGTTTTTGAGCTTGATGGTTTTGGTCTGGTTTTTTAGGTCAATATCATAAAAAAAGATACCATTGGAGATGTCTACTTTGGTGATGCCTTGGGATGTTTGCTCTCTCTGATAGCGTTGGGTTGGGGTATTGAAAAAGAGACTTTCCATTAGAGGTGGTAGTACTCTCTGACGCGTCTTTCAAAATCCTCATCACTAAGCTCTTGTCTCATGGGGATAAACTTACTGGCTTTCTCTCCGACCGTGGCACGGGCAGGGAATTGCTCCTCTTCTATAATCTCTAAAATCATCTTGGCTACCTCTTTGGCATCATTTCCTTGGTTTATCTGCTCTACAATATTGGGTGCTAAGTTGGCGACCATCGGGGCATAGGGGGAGTTTGGGTCAAAAGTCTTTAGGTTGGTGACCAAGTTTGACCGTGCAAATTGGGTATCAAAAAACCCTGGCATAACGGAGTGGACGCGTATGTTAAAATCTCGTAGCTCATAACGCAGAGAGTCGGTGATGCCCTCTACAGCGTATTTGCTAGAGTTGTACATGGTGAGTAGGGGGAGTCCGATTTTACCAAGAAAAGAGCTGATGTTTATAATCACACCACTTCGGTTTTTTCTCATCAGGGGAATAACAGCTTTACAGACGCGTAATACCCCAAAAACATTGACATTAAACTGGTCAAACATCTCCTTCTCCTCTAGCTCCTCCACGGTAGAGACCAAGCCATATCCTGCATTGTTGATGAGAATATCTATCTGTTTTATGTTGGCAATGGCGTTGTTGATACTTTGAGTCTCTGTAATGTTCAGTGCCAGTAGATGGATATTTTCACTCTCTATCTCCAAAAGTTTGCTAGGGGTACGAGACCCTGCATAGACCCTAAATCCTTGTTGGGCTAAAAATAGAGCCGTGGCTCTGCCCATGCCACTACTTGCACCTGTGATGAGAACAGTTTTTTGATTTTTCATGAGAAAACTATAGCCAAATAGCTAACGTTATTTTTTGATTTTAGATAAGTTTAGCTTTAATTAAAAATATGATTAATTATTTTTATTTGCTTATCTATTTTCTAATGTTATGATTCAGCATCAAATTTAGATTTGAATATATTTTTAAAAAGGATTCGTTATGAAAAAAATGATTTTACCATTTATGATAATTTTAACTCACTCGGCGTTTGCAAATAGTAGTGATATGGTTTCTGATATTGTTGAGCAGTACAAGATGCTCGGAGGGCATAAAGCACTGGTGGTTGCTATGGATGATGAGAAGTATGCCGCTGGTTGGGGATTTAAGTTTTTAAATACAAAAAGAGCAATTGTTAAAGCGATGAAGGGGTGTAATAAATCTCGGTTAAACTATCAAGTGAGTGCGGAGTGTATGATTTATATGATAGATAATAAACTTCAGGTTACAACGACGAATACAGATAATAGCATTATTAACACTGTAGAGGATGTTGTGGTTGATTCTAGCATCAAAAAATCTCCTGTTGACTCCTCTATTGCTAGTCAAATCAACGAGGTTGAAGAGACAATAGAAGAGGTTATAATAGCAGATTAAGCTGTTTTTTGCTCAATATACCCTTGAACAAAAGATTTAATATCGCTATAGATAAAGGAGTCTTTATACTCTTTTATCTTGCCACCACTTGCATTTGGGTGTCCCCCACCATTTCCTATCTCTTCAGCCATTTTTGAGACATCGAGTTTGTTATTTGAACGCAAAGAGAAGTTTCCTCTCCAATTGATGTCCATATAGAAATCATAATCAGGGTTCTCTACTAAAAAGGTGTTTCCTAAAATAGAGGTATTTCCCAAGTTATAGCCCAGTAGCCCTTTGTAGCCTCTGTAGTCTATGGTAAGACGCTGTTTATCTGAGCTTAGTAGCTGTGTCATGTATATTGCGGCTAGATTGTCTTTGGTGTTGTCTTCTGATTGTTTAAAAAAAGCTTTTTTGAGTTGATGTAGATTGTCATCCAGTGCTATATGTGCATTCTCTTTTTCGACATGGTTTTTCATCGCTTCGATTAATGAGAGTTTTAATGCTCTGTCCTCAGCAGGAAAGAGGGTTCTGTTTATCTCTCTGGCTCCTGAAATCATACCAAGACCCACTTTTCCAAACTCAAACAGTTCATCATCGCTAACCCAAATATCAATGGCATTAATCGCTTTGACTATCGGTGCATAGTACTTATCTTGGTCAAAACTGTGATGTGTTTTGAGCCAATCATAGGTGATAAGTGTGGCACACTTTGTGGTGTCTAGTTTGTACCATACATACTGCTCTGCTGTTTTCTCTCCTGAACCATGATGGTCAAGAAGTTGAATTTTTGCACCTACTTCTATCGCTTCTGCTTCTAACCATTTTGCCTCTTTTTGGGTAAGGTTTAGGTCGGTGACTAAGATGATATGCTCCTTTTGGTTGCCCAAAAACTTTTCACGTTTGATGGTAGTAATAATCTCCTCTAGTCGGGCTTTTACCTCTGGACCGTAGTTGGCATTGTATGATTTGATATTTTTAAAGCAGTTCTCTGTCAGGTATTGACAGCCGTAGCCATCAAGGTCAATATGTGATAGGTGATAGATGTTCATAAATATTAGATATCCTCTAAAGTAAGTTCTTTTAGAAATGTATCTATTTTCCGTTGAAAGTTAGTTAAAAATGGTGAGATACTGCACATTCCTATGGTTCCATTTGGACAAGCATCAGCATATTGAGTACAATCAAAAATAGCAGGGGGCTTTCCTTCTGCTGCGATAATTATCTCTGCTAAGGTAATATCAGAAGGCTCTCTTGCCATGATGAACCCACCATGTGCTCCTTTTTTGGACTCCAAAATTCCTGCTTTGGCAAGTGATTGTAATATTTTTGCTAAAAAGCTTTTTGGGAAATTCAACTCTTTGGCCAACTGTTCAGCACCTATTGGTTTATTTGTATTGCGGATGGTATCTAATGAGAGTAGAGCATATTCACTTGCACGTGTTAGTAGCATATATTATATTCCTTTATTCTAATTAGGAGTATTTTACTCTAAGTTATATTAATAGCTGATTGTAATCTCTATTTAAACATATCTTGATAGAATACGGCTCATTTTATTTAAAACTGTTTTAGATAAAAAATAAAAATACCAATCAGGAGGTCATTATGGCTTTAGATACGGCAAACAAGCAAGAGATAATTGCTAAATATTCAAGAGGTGAGAACGATACAGGTTCTACAGAAGTTCAAGTTGCATTAATTACAGCGAGAATTAAATACTTAACAGAGCATCTTAAAATAAACAAAAAAGACCACTCTTCAAGACTGGGACTACTTAAACTTGTTGGTCAAAGAAGAAGACTTATGAGATATTTAAGAAAAACTGATTTGACAAGATGGAGTACCATTAAAGCTGATTTAGGTATTAGAAACTAAGACAATAGAATCTTTTACCTCTAAAATAACATAGGATTTAACTCCTGTGTTACTTTTGTTACTTTTTTATCCCAATAACTTTCCCCCATACTTTTTAATATTGTTGTTTGAAATCCCTAAATTTAGGTTACTTCTCTATATTGTAGTCTTCTCTTTAAACATAGTTTAGTCATATGGACTAAACTATATTTAATATTTTGACTAACTATAACCTTGACAAACTAGACTCAATGTTGTATAATTCACCCAATCTTCAAAATATATTAGATAGTTTGAAGATATAAATTATATTAATAGGAGTTATATCTATATGAGTAATGAAAAAGAAAACTCATCCATAGACGCTGAAATAGAAACTTTAGATACATCCTACGAAGAAGAGAAAAAGCCTGAAGTTATTGTCTCCTCTGAACTGGAAGAGCTTAGGGCATCTGTTGCCTCTTGGGAAGATAAATTTTTAAGAACCCATGCCAGTTTTGAGAACAGCAAAAAATTGTTGCAAAAAGATAAAGTGGCTGCGGTTGCTTATGCAAATGAGAGTTTTGCCAATGATATTTTGTCGGTTATGGACTCATTTGAGAGTGCGTTGGCAACTATTGATTCAACTGATTCAACGAATACTCAAAATAGCTCAGAGGTTTTAGAGAAAATCAAAGAGGGGTTGGCGTTAACCTATGGTCAGCTTACTAAAGTATTAGAGAAAAATAGTATAAAAGCAGTTGAGTGTGAGGGTCAGTTTAATCCTGAAGTGCATCAAGCGATTATGCAAGTAGAGAGTGCAGAGCATGAAGCTGGAGAGATAGTGCAAGTTTTACAAAAAGGCTATACCATAAGAGAGCGAGTTTTAAGACCTGCTATGGTTTCAACAGCTAAATAACCAAAATAAATAAATAAAGGAAAATATATATGAGTAAAGTATTAGGAATAGATTTAGGAACAACAAACTCTGCAATGTCAGTGTTTGAGAATGGCGAAGCGAAAATTATCGCAAACAAAGAGGGTAAAAATACAACACCTTCAATTGTAGCATTTACCGATAAAGGTGAAGTGTTGGTAGGTGAGTCTGCTAAAAGACAAGCGATTACAAACCCAGAGAAGACCATCTACTCTATTAAAAGAATTATGGGACTTATGTTTGATGAGGAACACGCAGTAGAAGCAAAATCGAGACTTCCTTACCACATCATTAATAGAAATGGTGCGTGTGCCATTGAGATTGCAGAAAAAACTTACACTCCACAAGAGATTTCTGCAAAAATTCTTATGAAATTAAAAGAGGATGCTGAGGCGTATCTTACAGAGACCGTAACGGATGCGGTTATTACCGTACCTGCTTATTTCAATGATGCACAGAGAAAAGCAACCAAAGAGGCAGGAACCATTGCAGGTCTTAATGTACTCAGAATTATTAATGAGCCAACCAGTGCTGCTTTGGCATATGGTCTTGATAAAAAAGAGGCAGAGCAGATAGTTGTTTATGACCTTGGTGGTGGTACATTTGACGCAACAGTATTAGAGACTGGTGATAATGTGGTTGAAGTTATGGCAACAGGTGGAGATGCATTCCTTGGTGGTGATGACTTTGACAATCAAGTTATCGACTTTGTAGCATCTGAGTTCCAGTCTGAGACAGGTGTAGATATCAAAGCTGATGTTATGGCACTTCAAAGAGTTAAAGATGCTGCTGAAAATGCAAAAAAAGAGCTTTCTTCTGCAATAGAGACCGAGATAAACTTACCATTTATCACAGCAGATGCAACAGGACCTAAGCACCTTATTCAAAAAATTACAAGAGCGAAATTTGAGTCTTTGATTGAATCAATGGTGGAGAGTACGATTAGCACTATTAAAAATGTTCTTAAAGATGCAGATGTTGCTCCTTCTGAGATAAATGAGATTGTTATGGTGGGGGGAAGTACTAGAATTCCATTGGTTCAAGAGAAGGTTAAAGCGTTCTTTGGAAAAGAGCTGAACAAGTCTGTAAACCCCGATGAGGTTGTTGCACTGGGTGCAGCTATTCAGGGTGGAGTTTTAAAAGGTGACGTTAAAGATGTATTGCTACTAGATGTTACACCATTGAGCCTTGGGATTGAGACTTTGGGTGGAGTTACGACCAAAGTAATTGAAAAAGGAACTACTATTCCTGCTAAGAAGTCACAAGTATTCTCAACAGCAGAAGACAATCAACCAGCTGTAAGTATCAATGTACTTCAAGGTGAGAGAGAGTTTAGTAGAGATAATAAGCAACTTGGTATGTTTGAGCTTAGAGATATCCCAGCAGCTCCAAGAGGTGTTCCTCAGATTGAAGTGACATTTGATATTGATGCGAATGGTATTTTGACTGTTTCAGGACAAGATAAGGGTACAGGTAAATCACAAGAGATTAAGATTACTGGTTCGTCAGGGCTTAGTGATGAAGAGATTGAAAAAATGGTTCAAGATGCAGAGGCAAACAGAGCTGATGATGAGAAAAGAAAAGCGATTGTAGATACCAGAAACCAAGCTGATGCACTGGTACATCAGACTAAAAAATCATTAACCGATTTGGGTGATAATTTTGATGCTGCTGAAAAAGCTGGAATTGAGAAAGCAATTGCAGATGTGGAAGCGGTACTAAAAGAGGACAGTGCAACCAAAGAGAAGATTGAAGAAAAAGTTAAAGTATTGACTGAAAAGTCTCATAAGTTAGCAGAAGCAGTCTATGCAAAGGAGCAGGGTACAAACAAAGAGACTGCTGCTAAAAAAGCAGAAGATGATGACATCATTGATGCCGAGGTAGACTAAAACTCTGCTATAATATCTCCAAAAATATTTGGAGATTGTTATGACCTTAAAAAAATGTAATACACTTGATGATGCTAGATTAGAGATTGATAAAGTTGATGAAAAAATAGTTGAGTTAGTGGCATTGCGTAATGACTATATTAAGCAGATTGCACACTTTAAAAACTCTATCGAGGAGATTAAATCTGATGATAGGGTGGCTGATGTTGTAAGTCGAGTTCGTACAAGAGCGATAGAGCTTAATCTCTCTCCCAATCTTATTAATGATATGTTTGTTCGTATGATTGATGAGATGATAGAGAGTGAAATTGCTGAATTTACAAATACCAAAGTCTTTTAGATTTTAGACTTTAGATTTGAGACTCTAGATTTGAGATAGGATACCCGCTGGTAAAACAGAGGGGTAGTATCTTCGATATGCGGGGTTATCCCCTATAAACTTCCACTCCTCATTTCTCTCTTTGATAGCGAGTAGCTTCTCTTCCTTTTTGATATTTATGGTTCTTTGGGTTGGATTGATTTTAATGTTCTCTTGACCATACTTATTGACCAAGACATTGTTTAATACACGTACACTTAGCTCGTCATTATATAGCTCTGGATTTAAAAAGTTAAGTGTAATATTACTTTGATAAATAATTTGGGCAAACTCACCCCCCTCATAAGGATAGACATCTCCTAAGTAGAGAAGATTCGTTTTAAACGACTCTACGGCAATTTGGGAGGAGTTTAAAATAGTATTGATGTATTGTCTAAAAAGGTTTTCATTAATAGGTTTGAAAAATTTTGGGTAGGTCATTGAGACGATACCATCTGTGTTGAGTGTCTGAAGTTGCTGAAAATAGGTATCAATATAATCTTTTAGTTCAGACTGTTCAAAACTATTATTTTGTATAGGTTTAACATCTTCTGCAACAAAATCCTCTTCGGTATAGATGGGGATATAGTTGGTAGTGGGAGTAGAGGATTCTATTTGAGTATAAGAGGTATTACATATTGTGGGTGAGACGCTCTTTTGACGTCTTTTTAAAAGCTCTTCTCTTGTATATGTTTTAACATTTTCATTTGATATTTTTTGGCGTAATGGTTTTTTTTGGGTGCTATTGGTCTCTATTGGTTTGATGACTTTCTCTTCGGTTGTTTTTGTATTAAAACATCCCGTTAAGATAACGAGAGGAATGGTTAAAAGAATAGATTTCATAATGTATGAGTTCCCATGTGATATAATTTAAAAAATTTCCTGAAATTATATCATTTTTTTAAGATGTTTCAATAAAACTTTACTCATCTTAGGGCTACTAAGTGGCTGTCTCATTAAACTATAAGAGTGCATCTCTAGACTTTTAAAGATAATTTGAGTGTAGTCATTGTCAATAATAAAAGATACTCTTTGTGCCATGAGTAGAAGAGTTGCCATAGCAGAGGGGTAGAGTAGGTCATAGATATCATCATAAACAAGAATATCACTGTTTGCAAATTTCCATCGTCCACGCTCATAGAATTTCTCAATAGCTTGGTTGAGTATCCCCTCTGCTAATATAATATATTTGCTGTTTTGAGTGCTGTTGTGAGCCGTAAGTAGAGCAGTTCCTAGATAGGCGTAATCTTCTAAAAAAGCGTTAATACTATTAGTGTGTTTAAGTGTTTGATTCTTGTAGTTTTTTTCTAGTAAACTATCAAGTGTATCAATGGCTATTATCCTATATCTTTTATCATATATAGAGGCAAGAAAAAGAGCATCTATGACCATAGCAGAAAAAGAGGTGGTTACCTTTTTATCTATAAAATATGAACTATCAGGATGTTTGATGGCATTGGTATAAAAAACACTGTTTCCACTCATCTTATCTATCACAAAGTCCAGTGTCTCAAATGCTATTTTTTTATAAAACTCATTATTGGTGATTTTATAGATTCTAAGATAAAGAGATGCGATATTAGCATTGTCATAGCTTAGTTTCTCTCTTCGTGGTAATCTCCAATCTCTATTGGAGGCATATCTAAAAAAACCACCATCCTCATGGTCATAAATCTCACCTTTAGCCATTATTTCAAGAGTAGATGAGACCATGCTTAGAAGCTCCCTATTCTGGGTTATCTCATAAGTATCTAAAAGTAGGTCTAGCGTGGATATATGTAAAAATTTAGGGGCATTACCAAATCCACCATGGCTCTCGTCATAGAGGTTAAGAGCATGAGAGGTAATTGTTTTAGTGATGTCAATTTGAATCCTTGTTGCTTCTACTATTTTATTATTTGGATTGATATACTCTAAGACCTCTCTTCCTTTGGTTACCATGGTCTCTTTGTCATCTTTATATTTTGTATACACTGTGTGTAAGAGTGTTTCAAAATCTAAAACATTCCCTTGAGGGGTAATTCCTATATATGAAGCACTATAAAAAGGCTCTAACTCCTCTGTTAAAAATACAGAGACAGGAGAGGAGCAGTTCTGTCCATTCATAAGTTTGTAAACCTGTTTATAATATTTGTCTATGTCGGTACGTTCATCTTTGTCAACTTTGATAGATATGAAATTTTCATTAAGAAGTTGAGCTACTTTTAGAGTGATGAATGACTCTTCTTTCATCACAGTACATTTCTCTGACCCACTATAGCCAATAGAGAGAAAAATAGGTTTTTTCTCTGTTTTTGCTTTTTGTAATGCCTCTTCACTCCACGGATACCAATTGATAAGAGTATTAAAATACTCAGTTAAATAGAGAGAAGTTTCATTGTTTAAATAATTTGACACAAGAATCCTTTTTATTGTTTAAAAATTAGTAATTATAATAAAATATAACATTTATAAACACTAATTTGCTTTATAATCCCCACTAATATAGAATTTCTAGACTTATTAACGAAATTTTTACATATCATTTGATATAGTATTAGAGATGAAGAGAATATTGCTCTTAATATAATCTATTCACTTGAAAAAGGGATTAAAACAAATATGAAAATTATAAAATTATTTCTATTGGTTACACTATTTTTGGCAACAGGGGCTGAAGCTGGATTTGAATCAGCGCTTAAAAATAAATCAAAATATTTACCACCTAATGAGGCATTTAAAGTGTATGCTTTTGATGATGGAGAGACCATCAATACTAAAATTGTTTTAGGAAAAGATATTCATATTACTTATGAAACCTTAAAGTATAAGATAATTAAACCCACGGAGTTTGAATTAGATGTGGATAAGCCCAAACCTCATAAAGTTCAAAAAGAGTTATATTTAGAGAATGATGTAATAGTTGATATCCCAGTATCATCTATCGCTTCTAAGATTCAAGGTGAAGAGAAAAAATATACCTTGCTCATTGAGTTTCAAGGATGTTCATCCAAGGGAATTTGTTACGACACTGTAAAAAAAGAGTATAATTTTGTTACTCCAAAGCCTAGCTTGTGGAGTAAAATTATGAGTTTAACAGACAGTAAAAACTCTGCAAGTATTATAGATGTACTAAAAAGTGAAAGCTCATTTTTTATTGTTTTACTCTTTTTAGTATTAGGACTACTTTTGGCATTAACTCCTTGTATTTTTCCTATGATACCGATACTATCATCTATTATTGTTTCACAATCAGGAGATGGGAAGCCAAGTGCAATGAAAGGGTTTATCACCTCTCTTATCTATGTGTTGTCTATGGCAGTTACCTATACGGCTGTAGGGGTTATTTCAGGATTGTTGGGAGCTGATATCCAGTCAGCCATGCAAAATCCATGGGTTTTAACCACATTTGCTCTAATGTTCTTAGCATTGGCATTCTCTCTATTTGGTTATTATGAGATGCAACTGCCATCATCATGGCAATCTAAACTGAACTCAGCGAGTGACAATGCACAAGGAAGAGGAATCCTTGGAACAGCACTTATGGGATTTTTATCAGCATTTATTATTGGACCATGTGTTGCTCCACCATTGGCAGGAGCTGTTATTTTTATCTCTCAAACAGGAGATGCTTTTTTGGGAGGATTGGCACTCTTTGTCATGAGTATAGGAATGGGTCTTCCACTGCTTCTTGTGGGACTAGGTGCAGGTAAATTTATGCCACGACCTGGGGGTTGGATGACAACGGTATCACAGGTTTTTGGTGTTGTGATGCTAGGACTCTCAATCTTTATGTTCTCAAAAGTACTTCCTGAGACAGTGACTATGCTACTATGGGCATTACTCTTTATCGGGGTCTCTTTATATATGGGAGTATTTAATAACAGTTCACAGAGTAAGGGTGCATTCAAACTCTTTCAGCTTCTTGGATTTGCCTCTTTAATTTATGGTGGTTCACTCTTTATTGCACTGCTAAGTGGTTCAACTTCAATGATGCATCCTTTTGAGAAGTTTACAATGTCACAAGTTATTACCATAGGAGGAGATAATGGTGGTGAAGCCGTTATAACACCTCCTAAAGTAGAAGAGCGCAAAGGATCTCATCGTGGTTACTCTCTTAGCCGATTGATGGAAGAGATAAAAGCAAGTAAACTTCCTGTGGTTGTCGACTTTGGTAAAAAATCATGCCCATCATGTAGAGAGTTAGAGGCGATGACATTTCCCAACGCTAAAGTGGTGGAAGAGTTAAAAAGATTTACATTTATTACGGTTGATATTACAGCTCAAACTGATGAAGATAAGGCTATCCTTAAGCATTATGGTCTTTTTGGTGCACCCAATATTATCTTTTTTGATACTAATAATAAATTTTTACCAAAAAAATCACTTAATGGATTTATAAATGCAAAAGTTTTTTCTGAACATCTAAAGTCTATTAAGTGAATAAAACCATAGAGATAGGCAAGGTAAACTGCTTAAAGATAGAGAGAGATACAGATTATGGCTATTATCTAATAGCTGAAAATTTTGAAGAGGTGTTACTTCCTAATATTTATATTATGGAAGATGAGATGCCAATGGGTTCACAGATAGATGTTTTTGTCTATACTGATTCAGAGGATAGACCTGTGGCTACCACCAAATATCCTTATGCAATGTTGGGTGAGTTTGGATATTTTACTGTTGTGGATTATCAGAGGTTTGGTGCATTTGTCAATTGGGGATTACCAAAAGATTTGTTTGTTCCTCTCTCTCAACAAAAGTGTCATTTTCATATCGGTTCAAAATATATTTTGCGTATCTGTTTGGATGAAGAGACAGGACGACTCTATGGAACACATAAGATAGGAAAATGGCTCTCAAAAGATACTGAGAAACTTCAAGAGAATCAAAAAGTAGATGTTATGGTTCTCTCAAAGACACCTTTGGGATACAAAGTTATTATTGAAAACCTTTATGAGGGGATGCTTTTTGAGAATGAGATTTTTGAAATGCTTAATGTTGGTGATAGAAAAGTAGCCTATATTAAAAAAATACGAAAAGATGGTAAACTTGATTTATCACTGCAGCCCATTGGAAAAAAGAACTCAGCAGATATCTATGAAGTAAAAGTATTAGAGATAATAGAAGAGTTAAAAGGTTTTGTGGCACTCAATTCAAAAAGTGATGCTTTGAATATTATGAAAGTATTTGGATTGAGTAAAAAAAGTTTTAAGCGTACACTCACCTCTCTGTTAGAAAAGAAAAAAATTGTGTTAGAAAGTAACGGCATTAAACTTTTATAAATTTTTTTTGATAAAAAAATTCCTCAAATTTCATAATTGAATCCAACTCTTTGGTTACACTACCTCTAACTTAATATAAGAAAGAGGATATTATGAGATATTTTAGACCCCTACCAGTCAACAAAGCAATACCTTTAAATAGTAAAAAAATTATTGTCAGTAAAACTGACAGATATGGAAAAATACAGTACGTAAATGAGTATTTTTGTGAAGTTTCGGGATATGAAGAGGGAGAGGTCATGGGTGTGCCACATAATATTGTGAGACACCCTGATATGCCACAGGCAGTTTTTTATCTTATGTGGCAAACGATTAAAGAGGGAGATAATATTACTGCCATTGTTAAAAACTTGGCAAAATCTGGGGAATACTACTGGGTAACAACAGATTTTGAGATTATTCGAAGTAACAGTGGTGAGATTATAGGCTACATAGCATATCGGCGACCTGCTACTAAGATGGCGATATCAGGTGTTGAAGAGCTGTATGAGAAGTTGTTAAAAATAGAGAAAAAAAATGGGATGGAGCAATCACTACTTTATCTTCAAGGCTTTTTAGAGGTTAGACACCTGACGTATCATGAGTTAATGGAGGAGTTGATAAAGCCAAAAAGTATTATGGAGAAGCTATTTTTAGTAATGAAGAGAACCTTTAAATACACTAATAACTTCCATAGCAATTCAACTGGTGGTGAAAAAGCATCATAATTTCTATTTTTATTAGCAGTTTTTTGGTATACTTTGTGATATTTAAAATAAAAGGATAGATGATATGGATTTAACAGATTTACTTAGAATGGGTGCAAGTGCAATACAGGGTAACAGTGATGATTCAACAACAGGACTTGATAGTGATATGCTCTCTAATGCTTTAGGGAATCTTCTTGGTGGTCAAGATGGTGGAATTGATTTGGGTTCATTGGTTTCAGGACTTTCTGAAAATGGATTGGGTTCGATTGTGGGTTCATGGTTGGGTTCAGGTGAAAATGAATCTATCTCTTTGGACTCTATTACTGACCTGTTGGGTGCTGATAAGGTTTCTGAATTTGCATCAAACCTAGGTTTAAGTGAAGAGTCTGCAAAAGGTGCGTTGGCTGATGTCTTGCCAAATATGGTAGACAAGGCTTCTGAGGGCGAAGGCTCTTTGGTAGAGGATCTACTCTCTGGTCTTGGTGGTGCTGAAGGTGCCATGGGTATGTTAGGTAAAATGTTTAGATAGCACACCGTTGTGGGCAAAAATATGCCCACATTTTTTATGAAAAATATTCTCTCTTCCTTGGTTTATTTACTATTTCTCTTCCCCATTTTTATACACTCAATTGAACTTAAAATAGCCTCTTATAATGTAGAAAATCTTTTTGATATGCACCATGACAAAACAGAGTATTTAGAGTATATCCCCAATAGACATAACTGGACAGGAAAAATACTTGAAAAAAAATTAAAAAATATTTCAGAGGTGATTTGTGAACTAAATTCTGATATTATAGGACTTCAAGAGATAGAGAATCAAAATAGTTTAAGACTGCTACAGCAATCCTTAAAAAAATATGGATGTTATGACTATAGATACTCAGCCATAACAACCAAAAAGAATATCGCTATTAATGTGGCACTTCTTTCTAAAATTCCCATCAAAAGTTACCGTGATATTGTCGTAAAAAGAGCAGGGGGGATGCGAAATATTCTAGAAGTAAAATTTATAATAGAGGGAAAACCTCTGTATATTTTTGTTAACCATTGGAACTCCAAACGCTCTCCTGAAAGCAAAAGAATTATCTCTGCTTTGGTGTTAAAAAAAAGGCTTATGGAGTTAAAAAAAGAGAGTGAATATCTACTGATAGGGGATTTTAATAGCAACTACAATGAGCATAAAAAAAATGAGCATAAAAGAGTAGGGAAGACAGGTATAAACCATGTATTAAACAGTATGCTTTTTAGAGAAGAGTCGATGCAAAAAAAGATAGATTTTAAACACTATAACTTATGGCTAGAGCTGTTACCTTATCAGAGATGGAGCCATAACTTTTATGGAGATAAGCAAGGATTAGATGCAATTCTATTACCTCCTACTCTTTTTGATGGAAAAGGTTTTGACTATCTTGATAACTCTTTTGGCGTATTTAAACGTAATTATCTTTTTACGAAAAAAGGGTATGTCAATCGGTGGCTCTATAAGAAAAAGAGGCATATAGGGAAAGGTTATTCTGACCATTTTCCTGTGTTTGCAACCTTTTCAACAACACCATATAAGTTTAAAAAAAAGAAGACCATGTTAAACTGCTCTATCGCAGATATTCTTAATCAAAAAGTCTCACTCCCTTGTCATTTAAAGAGAGTTCGTATTATAGATACGCAAAAAAGAGCTGTAACAGTTACAGATAAGAGTAGTAAAGTTATTATCTATGGTGTGGATAAGAGCATAAAAGAGAACCATTTTTATGAAGTGGATGTTTATCAGACAAAAATCTATAAGGGTAGGTTTGAGATTATTGATTTTACTATGAACTCACTAGATAATTAGGTTATGATACTATTTTAAAAAATAAGGAGTAATACGATGAGTTATTATCAAGAGATTTTGTCATTTCATATTATTGCGGTCTTGTCATGGATGAGTGTTCTTTTCTATATGCCAAGGCTGTTTGTCTATCATCAAGAGCATAAAAATAGTAAAGAGTTTACTGATGTTATTAAAATTCAGGAGAGTAAGATTTATGGGGTGATAGGTTTTCCTGCCAAGATTGCCACTATTATTAGTGGTGCAACGCTTATCTATCTCAATCCTGCTCTGTTAGAACAGGATTGGATGTTGGCAAAACTCTTGATGTTGCTTCTTTTAGTTATCTACTCTTTTTCGATGGAGTATTTTAGAAAAGTATTAGAAAGAGACATATGTAGTAAAACAGGACAGTTCTTTAGAGCCTATAACGAAGTACCTACATTACTGGCTATTTTAATTGTTGTTTTCGTCATTATGAAGAGCATTCCACTCTATTTTTCTATCTTTGTTACGCTCTTTTTTGGGTTTATTATCTATAAGATTTTAACAAAAAAGGTCAAAAATGAGGGTTGATAGAGCATTTATAGAGCTAGGTATGCAAGGTGATACCTTAAATAAGGCACAGTTTGAAATTTTAGGGCAACCTTATCCTCCAAATGAGGGGTGGGAGCATTTGGTATTAGAGAGAGAACTCACGACCAAAGATACCAATCTCTTTTTGCTGTTACGAGGAAAATTAGCACTTAAAGCTCAAGAGCAGATAGTCAAAAACTACATACTGTTGGCTACATTTCATAACAATAAAGAGAAAAATTCTAAGGAGAACGCTTCTAAAGAGCAAGATTCTAAAGAGAAGAGTGTAGAGGTCTCATCCAATAGATTAGAGATATATTGTGATGGCGCATGTAAAGGAAATCCTGGTGCATCAGGCAGTGGATTGGCTATCTATCAGGATAATGCAAATCCTATTTTACTCTATGGAAAGTATGAGAAGAGAGGAACAAATAACACAGCAGAGTTAAATGCTCTCTATAAAGCCCTTGTTATCTCCAAAGAGGCTAATGTATCAGAGGTGACTATTTTATGTGACTCAAAATACAGTATAGACTCCATCACCAACTGGGCATATGGGTGGAAGAGTAGGGGATGGAAAAAAAAGGGGGGAGAGATTAAAAATTTGGAGATTATAAAGTTGGCCCATGAACTCTATAATGGAATAAAAGATAGGGTGAGAGTCAAACACGTTAAAGGTCACTCAGGTGTTGAGGGGAATGAATTAGCCGATAGAATGGCTGTCTATGCAATTGGCTCCAAGAGTAAGGAGTATCAACAGTACGACTATAAGCGTATTGATGAGGTATTGAATATGATTGAGGGGTAGTTGATATTGGTTTTATTACTGTACCTCTCTTGGAGATAAAAGATACCTCCTAAAACAAGAAGTGTAAAGATGATCAAAAGGGTGATTTTAAGCGTACTGTAGGGACGTTTTCCCACTATTTTACCTGTTTGAGCATTGATGGCATAGTTGTACTCCTTCTCTTTCCATCTGAATTGAGCCGTCCAGATGGGAAAAAGAACATTTTTATAAGTGGTATGGCTATAGGTGGTCTGCATGGTATCAATTCTCTGCTTATCTCCACCGATATCTCTACGAATATCATTTTGTATGATATGGCTCATCTTCATCTTTGCATACTCAAACGCATTATCAAGCCCTATGGTATACTCCTCTGCTTCAAACCCTGCGAGGTAGCGTTCATCAAAAGGGATAAGCTCTGTGGTATCCCATGGGGTTAAACTGTTTAAAATAGAGTGAGATATGGTCTTGGATGCCCCAATGGTAATGTCATCAAAGCTCTTGTGAACCGTTCCTCGAACAGGTGACCAGTTAATACGGGCTTCTCTCTGTTTTACTCTGCGTTGTCGCCCCTCTATAATAACAGTTCGTTCCACCATAACGTAATATATCACTCCTTTTTGACCCTGATAATAGGTTTGTGTATCGCTGTCATATGTCCAGTGAGGAAGATAGTATCCTTGAAGCTTCTCATTACCCTCTATATAATCTTTTAGTTTACTGGGTGCAAACCATAACGATCCAATCCATTTTTTAAATTTCTCTTGTGCCTTATCGTGGGTCAATTCAAAAGGTAGCAGGGATTTTGGGGTAATCTCTTTGATAAAATTGGTAATGGCAGGAGTGTTACAGTAGGGGCAGTTGGAGCTGATGGAGTAGGGGGTAAGTTGAAAATTGGCGGCACACTTATTACAGGTGATATTTTTGTTTATCTCTTGTGAACTATTTTTATCCAAAAAGTTGAGTGCTGATTTGAAATCATACTCCTCTATACGCTTATTAGAGTGGGTGATAACTTGGGTTGTTGAGCAGAACTCACACTGTAGTGACGCTGTTGTAGGGCTATATCGCAATGGAGCTCCACAACTGTTACAGGTGAAGTTTATGGATTGAAATTTCAAGATGTTGGCAGAGGGGGTGGTGTGTTCTTATCAAAATATTGCTCAAAAACACTCTTGGCACTTGTCCAATCTTTTAGCCGTTTTGTCCATACAAGTGTCTCCTCTTTTAGCTCACCACTTTTAATTAAGGTTCTAATTTTACGAATATCATAGGGACCATCACTAATACCATCAATGGCGACATGGTAGAGACTTTCATCTCTACTTGGAAGTGCTGGAGGGGTGTTTTTATCGGCTTTACTTATCTGACTTATCATATCTTGTCCGAGTGCCACTCCTGCACCCATGCCCAACATATCTCCGATAGAAGAAGAGTTCCCTTTGGCACTGTGGCCCAGTGCTTCTCCTGTTTGGTATTTAATGTGTTTGTTTAAATCACCTGTAATCTCTCGACTGGTTCGTTTGTCCAATGCTTTTTCTACCTCTTCAGGCAGAGAGATGTTCTCTACTAAAATATGTGTCAAGCCTAAGCCATATTCGGCAAATGAGGGTGCAATTTTTTCGGTGATATAGTTTCCAAACTCTCCATAGTTTGCCGCAAAATCTAAAATAGAGACTTTACTTTTTGCCAAAATAGTAGGCAGTTTACTTAGTATATGATTGGTGAGTTGATGTTCAATCTCATCAACGGTAAAGAGAGAGTCTGTCCCTACAATCTCCTTCATAAATCTCTTAGGCTCTATAATTTTTATCTCATAAGTTCCAAATGCTCTAAGACGCACCATTCTAAACTCAGGGTCTCTGAGCATAATTGGATTTTTTGTACCCCATTTTAGGTTGGTAAATCGCTTGGTATTTAAAAAGTATATTTCAGCTTTAAATGGTGAGTTAAACCCGTGATCCCAATGTTGAATGGAGGTGATAATTGGTAGGTTATTGGTGTCTAGCTCATAGATTCCAGGGCTTAGTACATCGGCAATAACCCCCTCATTGACAAAAATAGCCATTTGTGACTCACGAACGGTAAGTTTTGCCCCATATTTTATCTCATTATCTTTTCTTGGAAAGCGATAAACCATGGTATCTTGTGAGTTGTCTGTCCACTCAATAACATCAATGAATTGACCAAAAATCCAATCAAATAGTCCCATATGTTATCCTTTTGTACCATCTGCCACATCTTGAATAGTCTCTTCAGGCAAAGAGGCAATTTTAGCTTTGGTTGCAAGAAGTGCCTCTTTGAGTTCTCTCTCTGTTTTATCTAGCTCTATGAGTGCTTTAGCCCGTGTCTGTCGCCCTTCTTCTGCAATCTGAAGAGAATCTGTCAAGGTCTCTATGAGTGTTTTATTGGCTATTTTAATGCTCTCAATATCAAATACTCCACGCTCCATCTGTGTTCTAATCTCTACATTTGCCTCTTTAAGCCCTTCTGCATTTTTCTCCAATAGTTCATTGGTTAAATCTGTTGCATTTTTGAGTGCTTTGGCAGATTCATGACTTCTAAAAATAGTAACAGTTTGAGCCAATTGGTTTCTCCACAGCGGTACGGTGTTGACCAGTGTAGAGGCGATTTTATTGATAAGTGATTTGTCATTTTCTTGGATAAGTCGAATACTTGGAAGTGACTGCATCGCTACTTGTCGTGAGAGTCTTAGGTCATGAATCCTACGCTCCAAATCCTCTCCAAAAGCGCGTATCTCTTTTAAGTTTTGGATAGCCAACATATCTTCATCTTCTGTCTTCTTTTCATACGTTGGAAGTATCTCTGTCTCTAGCTCTTTTTTCTTTATCTCTCCTGCCTCAATATAGAGTTCAAGTTTTCTAAAATAGTCAAGATTGGCATCATAGAGTTTATCCAAAGAGACAACATCTCTCATAAGTGTGGATTTATGCTCCTCTAAATTGTTAGCAACCATGTCTATTTGGTCACGTACCTCTTCATATCCCTGCAAAAATTTTGCCAGAGGCTTGGTGCCTCCAAAAAGTTTTTTATACCAAGGTAGTCTCTTATTGGGGTTAAT
The DNA here is from genome assembly GCA_964452815.1 of uncultured Sulfurovum sp. Classification (GTDB taxonomy): domain Bacteria; phylum Campylobacterota; class Campylobacteria; order Campylobacterales; family Sulfurovaceae; genus UBA1140. Next base: position 4,927 of record CAYVNI010000283.1, on the reverse strand, counting down.
CTCATCAATATCAAACCCTTTAATAGCGGCAACCATCTCATTAAGCACGGCTCCCACTCGACCTGTATCTTTGTTTTTTACCCCATCAATCATGCGATTAGAAATCTCATCAAGCTCCTCTTGGGCAGCAGCTCCAAAGTAGATGATAGAGGTTCGGTTGTTAAAATCCAATTCACTCATCGCTTTTTCAAGTTGGCTCTGCTCTTCGGGCATAACAGCAGGTAGTTTTTCACTCTTTTCCTCTATCTCTGCCTCTACAATTTCTCTATTTTTTGTATTCATAATCTATTACTCCTTCTAATTTTTTATCTGCTTTTGTAGTACTTCTATATTGACATCTAAATCAAATTGATTGTTTTTTTTGAGACGTTTTATCTCTTTTTCAAAACGCTCCTCTATGTCAAATAGTAGGTTTGAAAGTTTCTTTTTTGTCTCACTTGTAATCTCCTCTTCATCAATACTTGTATAGGATTGTGTTACTTTTTTAATCCCATCAATATAGACAATAATAAACTTTCTAGCCACCCGTAAATCTTTTGGGTCATCCTCTATGGTATCTATTATCTCATACCCTTTATTGGTTGCAATTTTGAGTTTGGAGTAGAGTTCTGTATCGGTAATGTAGCTAATATCAGTCTCTATACTGGAGAGTTTAGCTCTGGCTTCTGAGAGGGTTTCAATAACAAATTGAGCCGATATATCACCAATATTATCAATTTTATCCTCTTTGGGGTCTGTTCCATAATAGAGATAATGTCCAATAGTGGAGACGATTGCTAAAAAAGTACCCGTTAAAATAGACCTCTCTCCTGCTACAGTTGCTGTAAATAGAGTTGAGATACCAAGTAGTATCGCTGCAATGGTTTTAAAGGGTATTTTCGGTGCTTTAGTAAGTGTTTTGGTGTGATACTCATACTCATTTGAGAGTCCTATACTGTTTATCTTTGCAGTCGCAAAAAAAAGACCAAAAGCGATAATATTTAGAATAAAAGAGCCAATATCTCTTTGTAAAAGTGCCAAAATAATAGCCAAAGAGAGGGGAGCTAAAAAGAGATAGAGAAAATGCCCCTGCCTGTTTTTAAAGCTGTTTTTTTTCTTAGGGTGAAATGGTTGATAGCGTTTTGCTTTTGACATACTTTATCCTAACAACTTTCCCAGTGGGTACCAAACTGTTAATCCAGCAGAGAACAGAATAAATAAAAAACCGAATATCTTTTGCAATTTCTTCCTTAATAGCGTTGATTTTTTCTGTTTTATTTTAGCATAACTTTCTAAAAATGAGTAACTTTTGAACGATATTTACGGAACTATGGTAAAATACTTTAAAAATATAAATAAGGTAAAATATGAACTTAGAAGTGTTACAGAAGCGTGTTAGAGCAGAGGTTGGTGTATTGATATATTTTTCAGGTGAAAATTGTAATGTTTGTCATGCCCTAAGACCTAAATTCAAAGAGCTTTTTGATGCAGAGTTTTCTTTGGTCAAACAGGTTTACTTGGATGCAGAAGAGAATAGCGAAATTGCAGGATACTATCAGGTACTCTCTGTTCCTACAATGTTGGTATTTTTAGATGGTCGTGAGTTTATAAGAGAGGGGCGTAGTGTAAGTTTATATCAGTTAAAAGAAAAACTAGAGAGACCTTATAATATGATAATATCTTGAGTAAAAGAAGATGAACAGTAATGATTTTAACACATCACATTAAGCGAAAAATGTCTCAACGGGGTATTAATAAAAATATGATAGATATTGTCTCTCTTTATGGTAAACATCAACGTGATAAAATTTTTATGAATCGACAGAGAATTAAACTGCTTTTGAAGAAAGTTGATTTTTACAGAAGAACCCAAAGAGGAGCAAACGGAGACAAAGCAGTTCTTAAAAGTTTGAATCTCTTAAGAAAATATATATTAAAAATAGAGGACAAAGGGGGCATCACTTTAGTGATGGTTGATGGGGTCTCTATTACCACGTATAACACTGATAGTTTTAAACGAAATTTCAAGAAGATAAAAAATAAAAGAAAATAAAAGAAAAAATAAAAATATAAAAATATAAAAACATTAATTACTCTTATACAAAAACTCAATACTAGAAGTGTTGGGGGGTTGTATAATAATATCTGTCTCAAAATTTAAGTTATGGTCTATTTTGACCTTAACACCATCCCTCCCATTTTTATGCTGTAAAATAAAGGTGATATTGTCCGATATTTTTTTCCCCACTTCCAGTGATAGGCTCTCGTCAATCCCCTCTCCAAGGAGTAGATGGTCTACCGAAATTCCAAGATTTTTCATCAACTCTTTGGCAAATGTTCCTCCTAACATGGCATAAACAGCCGTTCCTGCACCACTATTGGAAGCGGTGGTATCAAATAGAATGAGTGAGAGAATTTCTCGCTGTGTCAGATAGGGGTTTGATGAAAAATTGATAATGGGGTCAGAGCTTGAGCCTGAGATAAAAATTTGTATCTCATACTTGTCTTTGAGGTAGTTGGCTCGTATCTCTAAAATAGAGTCCTCTGGCTCCCCATAAAAATAGATGTGACTCTCATCTAAAAAGAATTTTTTATCCTCCTTCATATAGTAACCTTGTGCTATTTTTGTCTTTCCTAAGAGTCGAATATCTTTGTTATAGCCCTTCACTACTGTAATCTCATTTATAAGATTGAGATGAATATCTTTGGTTTCATATTTTATAGGGGTCTCATTTTCAATTGTCACATAGGCTTTGATATTATTTATGATACTCTCCTTTTTCTTTTGGAACTCTTGAACTATGATAATATCACTGTCTTCAGATAATCCAGAATCAAGAAATTCATAGGTTATTTTATTGCCTAGAAGTTTAATATTTCCACTGATAAAAACTTTCTCTTTATCAAGCTGTAGCATAAGTTTAAAACTACTTAAAATATCAAAATTTTTATCTTTATAGGGGAAGTAGTCTGAGAGTAGTTTTAATTTTCCTTTTTGAGTTGGAATGTTGTACTCTCCTGTGACCTCTATTTGGTCATTAACCCATAGGGATTTACTATAAATGGTATCGTTTCTATAGCTTAAATAGGAGATGCTATTTGAAAAAATATGCCTGATATAGGGATTGTTTCTAAGATGAAAACTGTAGCTATTGAGATAAATCTCCTCCCCATAATTATAGATAGAAAAATTTGTGGAGAGTTTATCAATCTTCTGCTTCACTTCATTCTCTTCTAATATTGAAATTTGACGGCTGTTCAAATTCACATGGATACTTTTGTCTTCATCGATGTTTACCATCATATTTAAGTCTGCTCTAAACTTTTCATGTGAGAGTTTACTGCTTTGAACACTCATTTGGATGTTTTTATGTGCATCTATTTTTATTTTGGCATTGATGTCCCCTATCATATTTTCATAAGATACCTGAGGGCTATTAACACTTATTTGGATATTTTTAAGGGTATCTACGGTATCTACGGTATTTATGGTAGCTTCTGCTTTTAAATCTCTTACAAAATTGCCATTAGAGTTTATGTCTGAAATTTGAGAACTCTGTATGCTTGTTTGAATATTCTGATAGGCATCTATCTCTATTTTGGCATTAATGTCCCCTTCAAAATTATCATAAGAGAGATAGGGACTATTGAGGGTAATACTTATACTGTTATCTGATAATCTATGAATTGAAATATCAGCACTCCCACCAATAGGGGGCAGTGTCATATCATAGTAGTACATTAGTGTCTTGGAGAGGCTATTGATATCATGGATATTTAGTGTGGCATCAATGATATTTTCTAAACTACCATCAAAACTAATACTCTCCCCATTGATAAATAGTCTGCCACTGTTGAGCCTTTTCCCCTCTACATCATAATCAAAACTAAGCTGTAAATCTTGATTATTTATCTCAATATGATGTAAGCTATCGCCAAGAGTTACCTCTCCTGATAGTGTATTTAGGTTTGAAAATTTTATTTTTTGGTCGAAGTTATAGAGCAAAGAGTAGGTGGGTATTGTAGTACTATAGCGTATTTGATATGGTTTTAGTAATAACATATCAGCAGATATATTGGCGATATCTGAGTTTAGGTCAATATGAAATTGAGAGTTTTGAATATTGTGAAAATCTATGGTTGAGTGACTCTGAATTGCCCCGTGTGCCATCTGTAACTCAAAAGGAAGTTGAGGAATAAGCTTTAGCAGTTCAATATCATATTTACTCTCTAGTGTCACCTCTGCATTTTGGTATCCCTGTGAGAGAAATGAGCCTGATATTTGGTCGGAATCAATATTGACCAAAAGTTGTTCAACCCCACCATGATAAGAGGCAATAGGATTTTGAAGGAGAGTATCGCTTAAAAAATTGGGGATATTGGTAATGCTATCTGCTGTCACATCTCCGTGGTAGGTTGTTTGGGTAGACTCCCCTCTAAAATCAATATCTACAATATTTTTTATATGAAGGGCATTGGTATAGTTCGTTGAGCCATCTGCTTCGGAAATGATGGTGATAAAGTTGTCCAGATACTCATACTCCATTCTATGTTTTGCGTGGTCTAAGTTAATGTTAAAGTCACTCTCTAATACAAGTAAATCTTTGACAGAGTGTTCGATATCTAGCCATAAGCCTGTGTGGTTTAGTTTTAAGGAGACAGGCAGAGAGTAGAGTTCACTTTGATTAAGAGGTAGAGAGTATCTACTAAAGAGATGCTCATGGGTGAGTACCTCCCCTGTGGTAAATAGTTCGGAGTTTTTAATAAAACCTGTTTGGGTACTACTTGCAAATGAGGTGTCTGCGGAGATGGTAACAGTTTCGGCATTGTAGTTAAAGTGATTATTAGGATTGATATCTATGTTATTAATTAACACACGAGTATTGTCAATGGTAATTGGCCCATAGGTAGTTGGTTTCATGGTTGCAAATAGCTTGTTTATGATTAT
>CAYVNI010000282.1:0-2260 GCA_964452815.1 uncultured Sulfurovum sp. | reverse complement strand
GAAGCATCCCGTAAATATAATCAAGTGATTTTTGGTTATATTCAGAAGTATAGAAATGGAGAAGTTTTAAATGGATTGGAGGATAAATATGTTGTTTTAGTAGATGAGTGTGTGGAGACAAGTTTGACGATGCTTACGGCTATTAAAACAGTTATTGCACTGGGTGCGAAGAATGTTTTTATAGTTGTACCTATTTTAGATAACATTGTCTACAGAAGCCTACTAAATGTCTGTGATAATCTTTTTTGTTCAAAGAGGATTGATGATTATATCTCAATAGATTACTATTATGAGACGATAGAGGAGTTTACTTTTGATGAGATAGATGAGTTGATGTCAAAAGCGAAAACAAGAAATGAAAAACGAAAAACGAAAAATTAAAAACGAAAAATTAAAAAGTTAAGGACACAATATAGATGAGTGAAAAAATTATAGAGATATCAGTTAATAATATAAATGAGAAGTATACCTTTGATAAGGTAGCAAAACAAGCAAGTGGTGCTGTGTTATACCAAGTGGGTGATGCTGTTCTTTTGGCAGCTGTGGCGATTGACCCAAAACCTGTGGATGAAGACTTTTTACCATTAACTGTACAGTATGTAGAGAAATCATACGCAGCCGCTAAGATTCCTGGAGGATTTATAAAGCGAGAGACCAAGCCTGGGGATTTTGAGACCTTGACCTCTCGGATTATTGACCGTTCGTTGCGACCACTCTTCCCAAAAGGCTTTCATTATCCTGTGGTTATCAGTGTAACCGTACTTTCAGCAGATGCCTCTGTGGATATGCAAGTAGCCGCAATGCACGCTGCATCTGCATCACTCTATACTTCTGATATTCCTATTAACCAAGTCGTATCAGCTGTACGTCTTGGAAAAATAGAGGATGAGGTGTTGATAAATCCTACTTTGATAGAACAAGAGAACTCTTCATTGGATTTACTGGTAGTAGGAACAGGTTCAGATGTATTGATGATTGAGATGTGTGTTAATGCGTCAGAGGTAGAGTATGTACAACAGACCAATGAGCTTGAAGAGGATGAACTCTTAGAGATTATTGATGTGGCACAAGGGGCAATTGAGAGAGCCACCACCGAGTATATCACAGGGTTTGAGTCTGCTAAGAAAGAGGAGATAGAGGTTGTTTTAGCTGAGGATAAAGAGGATATGGAGCTTTATACTTTTATAGAAGAGAACTATAAAGATGCCGTCTCAAAAGCAGTACAATCAATGGCAAAAAGTGAGAGAAGCACCGAGCTTAAAAAAGTACGTCAAAATATCATGGATGCACTCGAAGCCAAAGGGGAAGAGGCAGATAAAGAGTTGGTATCTAAGATGTTAGAAGCCTATAAAAAATCCGTGGTACGTTCACTTATTTTAAATGAGAATATCCGAGCCGATGGAAGAGCATTAGATGAAGTGCGTCCCATTGATATAGATATTAACCTGCTTCCTTCTGTTCATGGTTCATGTCTCTTTACAAGGGGTCAGACACAGGCATTGGTCACTGCAACACTTGGTGATATGAAATCTTCTCAATCCTATGAGCTTATCGGTTCTAAAAACTCTCTCTATGAGACCTTTATGGTGCATTATAACTTTCCAGGTTACTCGGTAGGAGAGGCAAAACCAGCAAGAGCGCCAGGGCGAAGAGAATTGGGTCATGGAAACTTAGGAAAAAGAGGATTAGAGCCAACACTTGATTTAAAAAGAGATGGTACAATTCGTTTGGTATCTGAAATTTTAGAGTCAAATGGTTCATCTTCTATGGCAACGGTTTGTGGTGGTTCATTGGCACTAAAAGCAGCTGAAGTGGAAACCTCTAAGCTTGTTGCAGGAATCGCAATGGGGCTTGTAACTGATGGGACTAAAAATTGTGTTCTCTCTGATATTATGGGACTAGAAGACCATGATGGGGATATGGATTTTAAAATCACAGGAACAGCCGATGGTGTAACAGCGATGCAGATGGATATTAAATTGGGTGGAATAGAAACTGATGTACTAAAAGAGGCACTCTATCAAGCCAAAGAGGGACGACTTCATATTTTGAACATTATGGAAGAGGCGCTAACCACCATGACAGCAAGTACAGCCCTCCCTGCGATGGTGCAGTTTGAGATAGATAGCAGTCATGTTCCCGCGATTATCGGTAAAGGTGGGGGAACGATTCGTGAGATTATCGAAAAATACTCGGTAAGTATCGACATTGACCGTGATACCAATAGCGTTAAAATCACAGGAGCTTCCAAAGAGGATGT
>CAYVNI010000281.1:0-4477 GCA_964452815.1 uncultured Sulfurovum sp. | reverse complement strand
TTTATAATATCATCTAAAATTTTTGCCAATTTATTTCCCTTATTTCTACTAATTCTATTTCTATTTACACGCTTTTATTTTTGTCCAATGGTCAAGAATATCATCCTCATCTAAACCCTCAATATCCACAACTTTTTTCATCGCAATCTTTGCCTCTTTACAACGGTTTTGTTTATAGTATCCCCATGCCAAAGAGTCTAAATAGTAGGTGTTATTATCATCTGTTAAAAGTGCCTCTTTAACAAGTTGAATCCCTTTTTCAATGTCCATCTCTTTATCAATTAAGGTATACCCATAATAGTTCAGATACACCGCATCTCTTGCCCCTTCACTAATCGCCTTGTCAAACTTATTTACCAATTCCAAAAGCATATTTTTATCATTTTTATTCTCAGCTTGTTCATATAGTGCCATGGCAGATTCAGCCAACCACTTGGCATTTTTACCACTCTCATAATTTTTTTGGGCTACCTTTTGTGCTTTGAAGTAGTCTTTTTTAGAAAGATATAACTCATAGAGAAGCTCATTATTTACATAATCTTTTTGGAGAAACTCTATCGCCTTGTCAGGCTCTTTTTTATAGATATATCCCTCAACAACTTTAACCCCATAGCCTGATTTTTTGGTTTTTTTATACAACGTTTGATAGATAGTTAAGAGCTTGTCTATCTTCTCTTGTTTGCTATATATCTCTGCAAGTTGTAGACAGACTCGCTCATCACAAGAGACAGAGACGCGATGACGCTCCAACCGAACAACTGCTTCATCCACATCCCCAATGTAGTTTGCTAAAAGTGTACTTATCTTTAAGAGTATCTCTGCGTTCATTGTCTTATTATAGGCTTGAGTTAAAAGGCTTACTGCCTCTTTGTACTCCTCTGTCATAATATGGGGGTTTGATGCCAATTCAAAATCCACAGGATTATTGGATTGAGAAATAAGAAGTTTTGATAACACTTTGGCTTTATCATACTTTTTCTCATTAAGATAAAAAGAGATTAAAATACGTTTGGCTTGAATATTCTCTGGATTCTCTTTTACCCATGACTCCAATTTGACTATATTTTTAGACTTTTTACCCAAATAGAGTGCTGTACGCATCTCTCTAAACATATACTCATCGTTCCCTGTTTCATCATATAGCTTAGAATAAAAGTAATTACTTTTTTGAAAATCACCCCGTTGTTCATAGAAAATAGCCTGCATAATCATACTATCTTCATTCTCAACTCTTTTTCTTTGAGAGGCATCTGTACGCATCTTGAAATGTTTTGGATTATAATCTGCAAGTTTCTCATCAGAAATCTGTGTAATATCTGGATTATAACTGCATGAACTAAAAAATAACAATAATAAGCTCTGTATACATATCTTTTTCAATCTATTATCCCTGGACACTCTTTTTTTAACTCCGTTAGATTTCCCTTAAATGTCTCCCAAAAAGGAAAAGTACGACACTGCAACGGTCGCACTGAATATACCGTGCATTGCTTGATGGTTTCATCAAAAAAAATACACGCATAGCTTTCTTCATCTAACCTTTTTTCGATAAGAGAATAACGATGTTTCACTTTCTTAAGATACATTGTAGCGAATTCTTCTATAGTTAATTCTAAAAATTCAGCCATTTTTTCTATCTCGGGGTATTTTATCCATATATAACCACTCTCTCCAGTACAACAAGCACCTCCACATGAGGCACAAGCCGAGGGGGTAAAACCATAATGGTATCCCTCTTTTTTCACAATATCATTCATCTTTTAAATCCCCTTTTATGCTATTTGTTCCTGCTTTTTCAAAAGCCTTTTTTGCTTCATTTTCATAACTGTTTTCCGTATCAAATATAATAAGAGGTGGCATGATTTTCATCATTGACTTAGAGTTTGCTCTTGCCAAAATCATGACAAGTTTTGAATCTCTCTCTTTTTTTGAGTGAACAAAACGTAAGATTTCAGGTTTTACCTTATATTTTATCAATAAAAATAGTATCTTATCTATCTGTTTTGCATCATAACAGAAAACAAACCTACCTCTTGGGGTCAACAACGCTTTTACTTTTTGGATAAACGATTCCAAAGGAAGATGATTGGCATACCGTGCGATATTGATATGTTCGTTTTTACTCTGAACCACATGTTGGTCATAAAATGGTGGATTAGAGACAATAAAATCAAATTTTTCTTGGATTTCAAACTCCAAAAAATCACCTAAATAACTGTTAACATAGAGATTATTGATATCAAAATTATGCTTTGCATAGGATAACATTGACACTTGTTTATCTATAATTGAAGTTTTTATATTAAAATCTCTACTTAAAAGAAGAGAGATGATTCCCACACCACAGCCCACATCTAAAAGCCTTCCCTTGGGATTAAGATTGCTAATAAAATCATAAAGAAAAATAGAATCACTGTTATAGGCATACCCTTTGGTTGGTTGATATAAAAACAATACTTAATCCTGTATATCAGTAACATATGTGATAGCGTCACTAATATTGGCATCATCAAACCCTTTAAGCCGTAACCTACAACTGTCACACAAACCACACGCCAAATCCTCATTTTTATAACAGCTCCATGTATCCTCTAGGCGAACACCCAATGCCAATGACTCTTGAACAATCTGCCCTTTTTTCAGATGAACCAGAGGCATTTTTATCTCTATTTTGGTCTCATCTTTGGTACCCAAATTTATTGCACTCTCCATCGCAGAGATATACCCCTCTCTGCAATCGGGATAGCCCGAACTGTCCTCCTCTACCACGCCAATATAGAGTGCTTCTGCCCCATGCTTCTCGGCAATGGCGGTAGCCACAGAGAGAAAAATACCATTTCTAAATGGAACATAGGTAATGGGGACGCCCTCCTCTATTCCACCTATGGGTATATCTAACTTTTTATCAATTAGTGCCGTTGCACCAATCTGCTTAAAAAAGTCCAATGGAATCTCATAACTCTCTTTAATCTCCAAATTTTGAACTATTTTTCGATAACACGCCAACTCTTTTTGCTCAGTTCTTTGACCATAATTAAAATGAATTCCAATTAACTCATACCCCTCTTTTTGTGCTATTTTTGCACTCAAAGCACTGTCCATTCCACCTGATATGATACATACTGCTCTTTTCATACACACTCCTTAGCTATTTTAAACATATTTTACCAATAATTTGGTAAACTTTTGGCTATGTTAAATATTGAAAATGCCACAACCGTACAACTTGATTACAATCTACTAGAAAAAATCTCTGACGAATTAACAATAAAAGAGATTGACCTAAATATATGCTATAATCCAACCATCCAAAAATATAACGCACTCTATCGAGGAAAAGATAAGCCTACCGATGTGCTTAGTTTTCCATTGGAGAATGAGATAGAGAGTGAATTGATCCCCCTGCCATTGGGGTCAATTATGATTTCAGTAGATTATGTAAAAAATGTCTCACAAGAGCTGGGTCACAGTTATGAGGAGGAGTTATCACTTCTTTTTATTCACGGTATATTGCACCTTTTAGGGTATGACCATGAGATAGACAATGGAGAGATGAGGAAGAGGGAAGAGGAGCTTATCAGACAGTTTAATCTTCCAAAAAGTTTAATAGTAAGAATGGAGAGAGAGTAGTGGATTTTGTGATATTTATATTGGCAATGGGTGCATTAATTGTAGGTGCTGATTTTATTGTTAATCAAAGTGAAAGAGTAGCACTTCGTTTTAATATATCAGAGTTTGTCATTGGTGCAACAATCATCGCACTAGGAACCAGTCTACCCGAGATGGCTGCGAGTGTCTCTGCTAGTTTTAGTGGAAAACCTGAAATAGCCTTAGCCAATGCCATAGGGAGTAATATCTTTAATATCACCTTGGTATTAGGAACAATTTTTTTACTGACAAAAAATATTACTCCCGATAGAGACTTTTTTGCCAAAGATACCACATGGGCATTGGTTCCTATTATGCTCTTTTTATTAATGAGTATGGATGGGGTTATTAACTCATTTGATGCAGTGCTTCTACTGTTACTTATGGGTGCATATATTCTATTTCTACTTAATGACTGTCATAATTTAGATGAAAACAATCTCGAAGAGCTTAAAGCAGAAAATGAATTCAAATGGCTAAAAGTTATTCTATTTCTCTTTATAGGATTTATGTTTGTCGTCATCGGTGCTCATTTTGCCATTGAAAGTGCCTCCTCTATCGCCTTAGACTTTGGGTTAAGTGAATGGGTCATTGGTATTATTATGATTAGTTTTGGAACATCTCTCCCTGAACTTGTCATCTCAGTATCTGCAGCATTCAAAGGCAAGGTGGACATGGCAATAGGTAATGTCATCGGCTCCAACCTCGCCAACACCACACTGGTGATTGGATTTTCTGCCATGGTCAAAGATTTACCAATCTCACTCGTAGATAACGCATTTGATATCGCAACCATGGTCGCCGCCACCATTTTGCTTATCTACATCAC
>CAYVNI010000280.1:0-4058 GCA_964452815.1 uncultured Sulfurovum sp. | reverse complement strand
ATATGTGTCAGATTAGATTTATTTCAGCCATCTTACTCCACAAAACCATAATATCTCTTAATGCATATTTCACAAAATATATCTGCCTATTTTTTATGGCAAAAGAATTATAGCATAATATATAATATTAATCAACGCTTTTATATATGTTTTTATAGCTTTTTTAGTAACAGTTACTTGCCTTAGTATACTCCAAAATCTCATCAAGATGTAACTCTCTGTCCTCATCTTCATTTATCTCTTTACTTTGGCATAATTCACACGCTGTTCCTGCATCGGTCTTATCCATCAGTGCCTCTAGTGTATTGTGTCCTGATTTGATAGCATCTAGGAGTGTTCCCAGTGTTACATCAAAACACTCACATACAATATAATCAGGAGTAAGCTTTTCTATCTCTTCATATTTCATAATATTTCCTTATATTTTTTTATAATTATAGTAGAATTTAATAATAGACTATTTAAGAATCCAAATTCATAAATAATTCATAAAGCCATGATATACTTCATAAAAGATAACAAAGGATTAAAAAATGATAAAAAAAACAATATACGCTTTATGCTTCTCAACCATCAGCCTTATGGCACTTGACACAGGGGATAGCATTCCTCAAAATATTCAAACACAACTAAACCTTGAGAGCAATAAAACCTATGTGATTGATTTCTTTGCCTCTTGGTGTAAATCGTGTAAAAAAGAGCTACCTCTTATCTCAAAAGTCCACACAGAGCAGACGGTAGAGGTTATTGGGGTAAATGTGGACAAGAAAAAAGAGGATGGAGAGGTGTTTGTGCAGAAATTTGCTGTACCATTTAGAGTGATTTATGATACCAATAAAGAGTTTATTGGGGCGTTTGACCCTGTTGGCTTTCCTGCTCTTTATTATGTAAGAGATGGTAAAATAATCAAAACCATTATGGGTGCTGTGGACAATATTGATGAGCAGATTGCCAAGGATATCAAGGAGATGAAATGATACGACTTTTAATACTCTCTATGCTAGGAGTCCTATTGATGGGATGCTCTAGCAAAGAGGTGAAGCCGTGGGAGAAGGAGAACCTTGCCCAAGAGATTATGCAGTATGAGGGGTTACACCCTGAGGTTAAAAAGTTTGAATCACACATCTACTTCTCAAAAGAGGCGAGTCGTGGGGGTTCAGGTGTTGGTGGAGGAGGTTGTGGATGCAATTAAGTAAAATAACAGCGATTGCCATTATCACATCATCTATGGTTCAGGCTGAAAACTATGTTTCTGTTGAGTATCTTCAATATGATGAGAGTGATTCACGCGTAAGCGTCTCTGCTCCGTCACTCTCTTTGAGTTATGATATCGGTACAGACTACAATATCAAAGCTGATTTTGTGCATGATGCTGTCAGTGGTGCAACACCATCTTGGAAAGGTGATACTGCCAGTGGTGCGAGTGCTAAAGGTGAGAGTAGTAGTGACTATGTTTATGGAAACCAAGAGTTTGATGAGGAGAGAAACGCAGGGTCAATTGTGTTGACCACCAGATTTGATAACCGAGATGAACTCTATACAGGTCTTGACTACTCACGAGAGAGTGATTTTGACTCCAAGAGCGTATCAGCAGAGTATATGCACTATACCGATAGTTCTCACAACCAATCCATAACTATAGGAGCATCTTATGCCTATAATGAGATTTTATCTTATGACTATTATGACACAGGAAGTGGAGCGAGTCAAAAAGAGACCTCATCTAGCATCAATGCAGAGCTAGGATTAAGTCAAGTACTTGATGCCAAATCTTCACTCAAAGTAGCAGGATTTGTTATCTCTGATGATGGATATCTTGACAATGCACACGCTTCAGTTATCCGAGACTATAAGGGTGCAAACAGACGACAGACCAGCGAAAAGAGACCCGATACACGTCTTGCCTATGGTGCAGATGTCAAATATATTAGACTGCTAACCGATGACCTTAGCTACCAAGTGGGCTACCGTTTCTATGATGATGATTGGGGCATTGGTTCGCATACCATTAACAATGATGTCTACTATAAAGTGACCGATAACCTAACCTTGGGAGCAGGAGTGAGATACTATGCTCAAAGCGAAGCAGACTTCTATAATGGTAAAAAAGATTTCTTTACCAATGAAGAGTACGCCTCTAGTGATGAGCGTCTAAGTGATTTTGATGCCTTGACCTACAAAGCGAGTGTGGACTATAAATTTAGCGACACGATGAGCTTTAACTTGGGTGGAGAGTTCTATACTCAATCCACAGGGTTAGATGCGACCATCATTACCACAGGGATTAAATATAGATACTAAACGACACATCTACAAATTCACGGTGATGACCTCACCGTGTGAAGTGCATATCTTTTGCAATGATGCCAATAAATCACGCACCATCGCCAGTAAGATTTTAGAGATGGCAAAAGGGTTGGAGAAAAAATACAACTTCTACAATCCCAACTCTTTTCTATCGCACATCAACCAACGCAACATAGATAAACTTGACCCCCAAACCAAAGATTTACTCACCCGAGCCAAACTCTTTTATAAAAAAACAGATGGCATATTTGATATCACCATGGGAACACTAAGTGGCAGTCGAAAACTAAACAGCATTGCCAAAATAGAAGCAGAGACCAAAAGAGTCATGCCTTATATCGGTGTGGAGCATTTCAAAATAAAACGCGATAAAATCAGCTTTGACAACCCCTATACCCTTATAGATTTAGGTGGTTTTGTAAAAGAGTTTGCCGTGGATATGGCAATAAAAATATTAAAAAAAGAGAAGATAACCTCTGCGTTGGTCAACTTTGGTGGAGATATCTATGTGCTAGGAGCAAAACCAAATGGAACGCCATTTTCAGTCGGCATCAAAAACCCACTAAACCCAAGCGAGTACCTCACTCACGTAACACTAAAAAACCAAGCACTCACCACCTCTGCCTCCTATGAGCGTCACCAAAAAATAGAGGGAAAAACCTACTCACACATTATCCACAGCAAAGAGCTACAGAGCAAAATCATCTCCACCACCGTTATCTCCTCTTCCGTGGTCGAGTCAGGAGTCTACTCTACAGCATTGATGATTAAGCCTGATATTCAGACCTCTTTACAAAAAATTTTGATTGATGAGGGGTTGGGGATTGGTTGAGGATTGAGGCGAGAGAGAGGTCTAAAGCTTGGCAACCTCTACATATTTAGCTGATATTGACTACTCCGACCAACCATTATCTTATCGGTCTCATTTTCACTCTTTGCGTTATTGGTTGCATTGGTAATTGATTTACTGCTTCTTCCTACTCTTTTGAGTTTGGCAGATAGGGATTGAATTATGAATGTGGGTTGACACATCGGTCAACCCCTACGGGTTCAATATGTTATGAATATTGTTTCTTTATGCAATATGTAGGGGTCGACCGATGTGTCGACCCTAATGCACCAAAAAAATTGAGATTGAAAACTATCTTGAATTATCAAAATCACTTATCTCTAAGGTTGTTAAAAGTGGAGATTCAACGGCAGGGGTGTGAGATACTATGCTATTGGTTATATTTATATTCATAATCTGTTTGATATTTTAGCATATTTCGGGAAAATTACCTTTTTGGGGCTGAATAGTTACAACATTTTTTAGTTTTAGTTTTTCTTAGTGAATCCCTGTTTTTTGGTCTTTAGGGGGTCACGGAAGATGGGGGAGAACCGTTATCATGTTCATTCATAGCCAAATAACTCATCTTCCCTTTTAACTCTCCACTCTTCTCTATAAGTTGAAAAATCATCGGTTCTATTTTACTGTAGTCATGGGTAAAATTGGGAAAGTTTTTATGTTGCCAAATCCATTTTTTTGTATTCATAACATTTTCCTGTTATATTTAAGTCTCTAATCATAACAAAAATATGTTATGAATATCTTTTTGATTATAATATTTTTTGTGAACTACCTCTAGCTAAAGAGCTAGAGGCTTCCTAACTAGCAGACTCCAACGAGTCTGAATTTGAAAGGCTTTCTGATTTATAGTCTTGAAGGCTAATTCCTAGCCCAAGAGACTCCAATCCTCTGCGTTCTATAT
>CAYVNI010000279.1:0-3313 GCA_964452815.1 uncultured Sulfurovum sp. | reverse complement strand
TAGTTTTTGCTTCTGCTCATCGCTTAAATTGAGTGTTCCCTTTTCCCAATTTTCCATTAAAATCTTTGTAAGATGGGGCAAGGCACTCTGATTCATTAGAAATGGAGAGTTTTTGAGTGAGCTTAGTTTGTCATTGGTGAGCATCTCTTTGAGCATGGAGACAAAAGGCTTGGTGGGATAGGCATCCACAAGATACTCTACTATTTTTTCTAAATCTTCAGGCGAAACTTTGCCTTTTAAGGATGGCATTACCCCAAACTTGGCTACTTTATTAGATTCACAAACTGATTTTTTGATATCAGGATTTTGTGCATAGTCCATCATAAACGCTTTTACTTTTTTATCATCTTCAAGAGCCTCTTTGACATGAAAAAGAACAGCTTCCATTGCAGGGGCTTTTAGGGTTGGTAACATTTCAGGAGTTGGCACGGTTAGTATGTGGCACGAGGCACAGTTTTTCTCTACCAGCTCTTTTGGGCTTGAAGCATTTAAAGTGGTAGCCCATATCGCTAGGGTTGATAATAAAATAATTGATTTCATCAAAATATCCTTTTTGTTATAAATTAAAAATAAGATTATAGTAATTGTAGATGAATTGTGTATGAATTAAGTCATATTCTTATATAATTTATAAAATAGACATAGGACACCACATGAACTTACAAAAAGTAATATCAGGCTTTTTCTTTATCTTGGCAATGACCCTCAATTTTGGTTTTTTTTATGGAGATGCTCAAGACCTTCTCATGCATACCAACTATGAATTATATGCAGCATTGGTGGTCTCTTTGATTGCTACGGTATTAAAAATTGGAGATAAGACACAGATAGGGTCAGTTTTACTTGCAAGTTCTTTGGTTGCAGATATGCAACTTATTACAGCAACCATTGTTTGGATGCTTTCAGAGAGTATGACTGTAGGTACTATGGCAACAATTGTCTCCTTATCAGGTGGGGCATTGATGGCAAATATAACTTCAGTTATCCTCTATATAGGTGAAACGCTCAAATCGAAAAGGTAAAGCATGAACAACAATGCTTTATGGATAATCCTACAGCGACTCCGAACCCCTCTCTTGGTGATTATCATCACTTACTCCATTGCTATTTTGGGAATGGTACTTATCCCTGGACTCGATGACAAAGGGGAAGTCTATCATCTTAGCTTCTTTGATGCATTCTATTTTATCTCCTACACAGCCTCAACCATTGGATTTGGGGAGACCCCATACGAGTTTACTTATGAACAGAGAATGTGGGTACTTGTCTGTATCTATCTGACAGTTATTGGGTGGTTTTATGCCATAGGTGCATTGGTCTCTGTTCTCTCCGATAAAATGTTACGATTTGAGCTAATGAAGGGGAAGTTTAGAAAACGGGTCAAGGCGTTGGACGCTGACTTTGTTATTATTTTAGGCTATAACCATGTTAACTCACAAGTGATACCAAAACTACTAAATTATGGATTAAAGGTGGTATTGGTAGATATTAGTGAAGATAAAATAAATGGCTTTCTCCTAGAGGATTTCTCTCACTCTATTCCTGTGATGGTTGCTGATGCCATGCTTACAGAGACCCTTAAAGATGCAGGAATTCATCATGAAAAATGTATCGCCGTGGTATCTCATTTTTATAAAGAGGATAAGAATTTACGCATTACTATTTTGACTAAATTTTTAAATCCAAATATCAAAGTCATTACCAAGGCCACCAAGCGTGACACCATGACCTCTCTGCTCGATACCGATATAGCAAAAGTAGAGAACCCTTTTGAGATTTTTGCAAAACGTTTAGATATCGCATTAACAGCTCCACATATTATGATACTTGAAAACTGGATTTATAAAAACTATGACCTTACCCATGAGGCTACTTTTCTACCCCAAGGAAAATATATCATCTGTGGTTATGGAAGATTAGGTAGGGTCATCAAAGAGAAACTAGATTTTCATGCTATCCCTTATATTATTATTGATGAGAGTGTTATGCCTACCAAAGAGATGATGGAACACAATACATTTATCTCTGCGAATGCTGATGATAAAGAGGTATTACTAGAAGCAGGAATAGAGGAGGCTTCTGTATTAATTGCAGGAACACAAAATGATATAGATAATATCTCTATTATTTTAACTGCACAAAAACTAAATCCTGAGCTTTATCTGATTGCCAGAGAAAACACCATGAAAGAGGTAAGTATCTTTGAGGCGGCCAACATAGATTGGCTTTTTATGATAGAACGTATCTTAATCAACAAAACCTCTTTGCAGTTGGCAAACCCACTCAAACACGCATTCTTACAAAAAGTTATCTATAAAAATGAGATGTGGGGTAATGCTTTGGTCAATCTACTAAAAAGTCAATTGGGCAATAACCCTAAGCTTATGAATTTGACAATTACCCGACAGAGGGCTTATGCACTCTACAATGAAATAGAGATAGGAGAACGTATCAATATAGATGTTTTACTAAAATCATTAAGTGACTGGACAAAATATCACAAAGCAATCCCTCTACTTCTCAAGCGTGGAGAGAGTGAAATTCTCTTGCCAAGAGATGAGATTTTAGAATTGGGAGATCAACTTCTTTTTGCGTGTGATGAGGAGAGTCGAGAAGAGATAGAGTACATCGCTTCTAATATGTACGACTTACACTATATTCGCTCAGGAGAAGAGAAACAAAACTGGGCTTTAAATAGATTTTTACATATATTTAAGTAGTTATTAACTTATAAAAATATAAAATTCCAAAATTTTTTTAACTAGGGAAAGTCAAAAATATATGAAGCAAATTATCCATATTCTAATGGTACTTATTTTTATAAATATCACAATTGATGCCAAAGAAACCACCACCAAACAGGCGAATAAAGTTACACACACACCAAAAAGATTTATCTCTGAATGGCGAAAAGAGCAGTGGAGAAAAGAGCGACTTGCTAAAGCAAAAAAAAGTGCCTCTTTAAAAAAAAAGAGTAAAAAAACCAAATATGTTTCGGAATGGAGAAAAGCTCAATGGAGAAAAGCTGCTTTAAAAAAAGCTAAATTAGCCAAAAGTAAAAGTAAAAGTAAAAAAAAGAGAATTACTGCAAAATGGAAAAAATCTAAAAAATATAAAAAAAGACAAAAAACAAAAAAATTAAATAGATATCAAGTAAAAAAACTTAATAAAATTTATAAAAAGGTATCAAAAAAGACAAATATTAATAAAAGAGCCTTAAAAAAAGCTTTCTCCTATTATAAAAATAACAAATACAAAAAATCCCTCTCTTCAAAGTATTTGGCTATTGCTGATTATACAAAAAAAGCAAGAA
>CAYVNI010000278.1:0-8629 GCA_964452815.1 uncultured Sulfurovum sp. | reverse complement strand
TCTATATGGTGCAAAACTATTATCTAAACTAATAGATTCAAACATATGTATTTTACAAGCTTTTATATTATATAATGTTTAAAATAATGTTATTTAACAATAAAATAAAGTGATTTTATTGCGTTATTTGCATTAATTTTTAACTGTTTTTATCCTCACTTTTTACACTTTTCCGTTACAGAATAAAAATTATTAAATCCATTTAATATAAATTTAAAGTTAATTGACTACTATATAATTAATGAATGTTCATTCATTTTAAAAGTAGAGTTAAAAGGAGAGGTTTATGGAATTATCGTTACTTATTGTATTTTGGTATGGGATTCTTCACGCCTTTGGTCCTGACCATCTAACAGCGATTGCTGATTTTTCAATAGGAAAAGATACGAGAAAGACGTTAATTATTATAACACTCTTTGCTATAGGGCATGGGTTGAGTCTCTTTGTATTTGCGAAAATTTTGCAAAATTTTAATATTTCAAAAGAGATTTTAGCCTATGGAGATATCATCTCTGCCACGGTTATTATGGGGATGGGTGTTTATCTGATTTTTATGGTTGTGAGCCATAGAATTCATCTTCATACCCATCAGCATGAAG
This sequence comes from uncultured Sulfurovum sp., assembly GCA_964452815.1. Lineage (GTDB taxonomy): Bacteria > Campylobacterota > Campylobacteria > Campylobacterales > Sulfurovaceae > UBA1140. Next base: position 8,030 of record CAYVNI010000278.1, on the reverse strand, counting down.
GCAAAGAGCATGTGCATATTTGGTTTGGAAAAAAACATGACCATACGCAGGTGGATACCACATCCTCCTTTACGCTAGGGCTTCTGATGGGGATAGGGGGTGTTCGAGGTATGCTTATTACCCTTGGAGCCGTTCAGGGGGGTGCTGTTGACTTTGGCATGGTGGGTGCATTTACTCTTGGGGTGATATTGATTTTTATCTCATTTGGAATGTTAATACTTTATATTAATCAAAATTTTCTAAATAACTTAGAAAATGTAAGAGGAACTTTTGCCACGGTTGGTATAATCTCAATAATAGTAGGAATGAATATTCTTTCATTTTAAAAAATAGAAAAAAAGTAGGAGACAGTATGTGTACAGATTGTGGTTGTAGTATTAGAGGAATAGAGGCAGAGCATTCGCATAGTCATGAGCATCAAAAGGCTCATGAACATCTGCATCATAACCCACAGCTAAATGATACCAAAACCATTTCGGTTATTCAGAAAATATTAGATAAAAATGACCATGAGGCAGAGCATAATCGAAGTCACTTTAACAATCATGGCGTATTAGGAATCAATTTAATGAGTAGCCCCGGTTCAGGAAAGACTACTTTAATAGAGTATTTATCCGAGGTGGCAGAGTTTAAATTTGCTGTGGTAGAGGGCGACTTAGAGACTAATAAAGATGCTGATAGATTAAGAGCCAAAGGGATAGAAGCTGTACAGATTCAGACAGGAAGTGCTTGTCATTTAGATGCTTTTATGGTGCATAAGGGGCTTCATGATATATCACTTGATACAATAGATGTCTGTTTTGTAGAGAATGTAGGAAATTTGGTATGCCCTGCCTCTTATGATGTGGGAACACACCTCAATATTGTGCTTGTATCTGTGCCAGAGGGAGAAGACAAGATTGCAAAATATCCTGTAATGTTCCGTCATGCCGATTTGGTACTTATTACCAAAACCGATTTGTTACCTCATTTTAAATATGATGTTGAGCAAGAGAAAGCTGAAGCGAGACGCATTAAACCAAATGTGGATATTTTAGAGGTTAATGTAAATGATATAGATTCAGTAAAAGCCGTGGTAGATTGGATTGAGTTTAAACGAAAGATGAGAAAATAAGATGTGTCTATCTATACCAAGCAGAGTAGTAGAGGTTTCAGAAGATAAAACAATGTGTCGTGTTGATACTATGGGTGTTCAAAGAGAAGCAAACCTTATGATGATGGGCGAAGATGATATTAAAATAGGGGATTATGTGCTTCTTCACATTGGTTTTGTAATGAATAAGATAGATGAAGAGGAGGCGTTGGCTTCTATTGAGACCTATAAAGAGATATTGGAATTGATGGACGAAGAGGAACGCCGTCAAGCGATTTTAGATGATGATAATTGCGAAAATAGATGAAAGAGTTACAATTAAAAAACCTCTACGATAATTTCCGTGATGGTGAGACCATCAAAGCTTATGCGAAGATTATCGCCCAAGATGCCAAAAAATTAAAAAAGCCCATAAATATTATGGAGGTGTGTGGTGGACACACTCACACCATTATGAAATTTGGACTACCTCAACTCCTTCCTAAAAATATAAATTTCATTCATGGACCGGGTTGTCCTGTCTGCATTATGCCAAAAGAGCGAATTGACCATGCGTATGTTTTGGCAATGCAGAGTGATGTAATTTTGGTAACTCTTGGGGATATGATAAAAGTCCCAGGAAGCAATGGAAGCTTACAAGATGCACGAAGCAAAGGGGCAGATGTACGGTTTGTCTACTCTCCAATGGAGTCTCTTAAAATTGCTTCTGAAAACCCTGATAAAAAGGTGGTCTTTTTTGCCATTGGTTTTGAGACAACTACTCCCATGACAGCTGTTTTAGTAGAGCAGGTCATTAAGCTAAAAATCCCCAATATTCTTTTTCATATAAACCATGTAACTGTACCCGAAGTTATGGTGGAGTTGATAGATAGCCGTGATATTCATGTTGATAGCTATAACAATCAAATAGATGCTTTTTTAGGGCCAAGCCATGTTTCGGTGATTAGTGGCTCTAAAATCTACGATAAATTCCCAAAAGAGTATAAGCGACCCGTTGTGGTTACAGGTTTTGAACCTGTGGATGCGATGCAGGGAATTAGTATGATAGTTAAACAGTTTATAGAGAATCGTTGTGAGCTAGAGATTCAATATAAACGGGTAGTGAGTTATGAGGGTAATCTAAAAGCACAAGCATTAATAGAGAAATATTTTGAAAAAGTAAGCCTCTTTAGATGGCGTGGTCTTGGGAATGTGCCTAATAGTGGTTTGAAACTTCGTGATGAGTTTGATGCGTATAATGCCGAAATAGTTTATAAAGATGTATTGCCAATTGCCGAGATAGAAGACCATAAGTTGTGTATCTGTGGGGATATTTTAAGAGGAATGGCAAAACCTCAGGAGTGTACTATTTTTGGAACAGCTTGTAAGCCTACAAGTCCTGTTGGTTCTTGTATGGTAAGTAGCGAGGGGGCGTGTTCGGCTTATTATAAATATGGAAATTTACTATAAAATTTCTTTTCAATAAAAAAGAACAGCTTGTTTTAAACTCTACTAACTATAATTTCTTTAAAAAATGATTGGAATGAGATGTCAAAGAGAAAAAAGAAGAAATTCCAAAAGAAACAGCTTGTCTCTCTTTTTGAAAATGGAAATTATCAAAAAGTTATATCCAAAGTAAAACAGTTCGAGATAGATGGCTTGAGTGAAAATGAGTTAAATGATATTGTTTCAACCTCCTATAAAAACTTGGCTCAATTAAACTTTGAGCAGGGAGATATATCAAGAGCTATTAGAGATATTGATTCTCTATTACAGAGAAATGATGAGATAGAGTTTAGGTTGATTAAACTAAAATATCTCTGTTATATAGAACACTTTGAAGAGGCTATATTACTTGGTAAAGAATTAATTGTTCTTAAAAATAAAAAGATTCAAAAAGATGCAATATTTCTATACTTAATGGCTAAACTTTATGGTGGACATTATGAGTTAGAGAGTAAGCTTTTAAAAGCTATTCCTGTCTCAAAACAACGGTATATTTTAGGGTTTAAAGCACTATTAGAAGATGATAAACAACAGGCATTGGACTACTTTAATCAATGTAATCCTAGAGCAAAAGTAGAGAAAGAGAATATAAAAGCAGTTATTGCGACTGTGGTACATCAAGATATAGATATCACTCAATATATAAAACCTCTATATCGGTTTCTTCTTACAGGAGAAGAGAGTGGTGTATCAAATTCCAAAAATTTTAGAGTAATAAAAAAAGAGTTAAAGAAGAATTTTTCTAAAGTAAAAAAAGATATTCATATTCAAAATCTACTCGAACTTAAAACTTATGTACCGATAGATGTTATCTTAAAAAGTGCAGAAAATAGAGAGCAAGAGAGTCGATTAATCTATAATAATATTGTCCTTTTGGTTGATAAACGAAAACATAGAGAGGCACTTAAGATTTTTCTTAAATATAGAAACTCTTTGGTTAAATTTATAGAGTCAGCTTCACTTTTTATAAAGATAAAAAATCGTATAGGAGAGAGAACAAACGATTCTATTTTAGTTCATTTTTTCTCTTCTTATCTTAAACTCCATCATAAAAAAATAGCCCCTCATGAGATAGACTATATAGTTCTTTTTTTAATTCAACAAAATGAGATAAAAAAAAGTATGGATTTAGCAAAAGAGTACAATCGAGATAATTTTATCTTTTTTTTAAAAGAGCTTCCTCTTATAAGAGAGTTTAATCCCTATTATCAGACCAGTTTCAATAAGGCATTAAAAAAATACTCTACTTTTACGAATATTCTTCTAGACTTAATGATAGAGAATATCGAATCTATGGATGAAGAGCTTCATGATTTATCTCCAGAAGAGGAGAAGATGTTTATTTATCGTTTATCTCTCATAATACTCCTTCTGCAAAATTTAGAAAATCCTCATCGTAAATATAAAGATACTCTATTTAAACTGTTTAAAACCTTCGCTCTTCTGATTCAAAACTTCTCTTATGCTGAACAGGAGTCTATCTATCTTAAATTATCTATTGTAATTGAAAAATATATTGAATATTTAAAAGTAGATAGATTTGATTTAGCAGTAGATATAAAAGCACTTTTTGTCTCTATCTCTAAAAAAGAGTCAGTTAAAAAAACTGATATATCTGTTGATAATGAAGATGATTATTTTGCTTTAGCAAGAAAAATCTTTCTTGAAGAAGAAGAGGATGAAGATATATATGATTTTGATATAAAAGAGTATGATATATCTATAATTAAACAGAGATGTTTAAGCGCATTAGAGAGTGGAGAGGAGAGTCCATTTGAAGCTCTTAATAAGTTAAGTGAATTTAAATATTCTAAATTTAGATTCTCTACTCTATTAGGACTCTTAACAGAAGTACTTAGATTAAAAGAGAATCATCTTTCAGCCATCCAGCATATGCTTTTCTATTTAAGAATAGATTTATATAACTCTTCTGCACGAGATGATTTGGTATCAGCCATAAATAGATATGCTAAAATAGATATAGAGACAGCAAGGCTACTATTAAGGTACGCGTTAGATAGTGTTGTTTCCATAAGCAGAGAGTATGTATGGTATCTTAAATGGATAGATGGATATTTAACGTTGATTAATCAATATAAATTAGAGAAAGATAGTAAATATAGATACTACAGAGACCTCTTCTTAACGATACAAGAGAGGAAGAAGTTTAAATCATTGAATGCTAAATATAAAAAGATAAAAAAACGTAAAGGGAGGGAATGATTATGGTAAAAAAAACACCTTATGAGATACTTGGCTTAGAAGAGGATTTTGAGTTTAAAGATATAAAAAAAGCCTACCGAAAGGCTATTCGTGCCAATCCTCCAGAGCAGAAACCAAAAGAGTTTGCTATGATTTCTGATGCTTATGATATTTTGACCAATGAAGAGTATTTCTTTAGTAATTCTCAAGATGATTTATATGTGTTAACTATTGATTTAATAGTAGAGAAAAATGAAAAAATAGATAATTCTCAACATCTAAAAAATATATTTGAAGTACCCTTTACAATATGACAAGAGAGCAGTTTAAAGAGTATATCTGTCAACAGATAGATTTAATGGATGGTAGTGAATTTCAAGAGTTTTCATCATTTCTACAGGGTAATCCTAGAGAGGAAAATATTGCCGAGGAGCTAATTGTTATTAAAGGAGAGTTTAAAAAGCTTACAAAACTGGTGCAGTCTATGGGTCAGAAAATTGATGAGACTAAAGCAATTAGCGATAGAGAGGAGTTAACGCCATTTATAGAGTTTGATGCTTTTTTAAAAAACTCAAAAGATGCCATAGACTCTCTACCACAAGCCTCATTTTTTGGTAAAAAAAAGGTCAATAGAAGTATTCGCTCTTTACAAAATGGTTTTGGTTCTATCGAGAGTCAATACAGAAAAATTTTAGAGCAGATAGGTCTAAAAAAAGGTGCTAAGATTGGAGATAGATTTGATTCTAATCTCCATGAGGCTGTTGAGGTAATAGAGAATAAAAAAATAGAAGACGGAACGATTATAGAGATTTTAGAGGATGGTTTTCTCTTTCAACACAAAGTAATAAATTATGCAAAAGTAAAGGTAAACAGATGGACATCATAGGAATAGATTTAGGAACAACAAACAGCGTAGCAACAGTATATACTCAAGAGGGATTAAAACATATCTCTTTTGATGGAGATTTTCTCTTACCATCGGTAGTAAACGTGAGTAATGAGGGTGTAATTGTTGGGATAAAAGCCAAAAATATGGCAATGATTGCAGAGGATAATACAGCCATATCTATAAAAAGAGTAATAGGAACAGAGAAAAAAATAACACTTAACGGCAAAGAGTTTACACCAGAAGAGGTCTCTTCTTTTATTATCAAAAAGATTAAAACAACTGCTGAAGAAGAGATGGGAATAGAGTATAAAAGATGTGTCGTTACTGTTCCTGCCTATTTTAATGAAAATCAAAGAGAGGCAACTTCTCAAGCTGTAAAGTTGGCAGGGTTAGAGGTGCTAAGAGTTATCAATGAACCAACAGCTGCCGCCATTGCGTATGGGGCAGATAGAGATGATGAGATGATGTATGGTGTCTATGATTTGGGTGGTGGAACATTTGATATATCTATTATTGAAAACTCCGAAGGGTTAATTGAGGTACTATCTACCATAGGAGATAACAACCTTGGAGGGGATGATTTTGATAATAAACTTGCCACATTAATTTGGGAAAAGAGTAAATTTGATATACCATTAAGCAAAAAGTTAAAAATTAAACTAAATCAAGTGGCAGAGAAGACAAAAATAGCCCTCTCTACAAAAGATATTGTCTCTATAGATGAGAAGTTTTTTGCTAAAAAAGATGGAGAACCACTCCATTTAGAGGTAGAGGTTACCAAAGAGGAGTTTGAAGAATTAATTCAAAAGGATATTGATAAAACCATTGATTTACTGCTTGATACGGTAGAAGAGGCAAATAGTGATATTGATGAGCTTGAAGCGATTATCTTAACAGGGGGATCAAGTAGAATTCCTCTTATCTCTAATAAGATATTAGAACGAACAGGAAAACTTCCTATCTTAATAGAAGACCCTGATAAATCTGTCTCTATTGGATCTATTTTGCAAGGGGCTATGATTGAAGGGGTTGATACAGACTCTATTTTGGTTGATATTACTCCATACTCTTTGGGTACATCAGCACTTAGAGGAGATTTCAGTATAGATGAGGTTCTATCTAAAATAATACTTAAAAATACACCTGTGCCAACCAGTAAAACTTCACGATATTATGCCACAGGAGAGTTTCAAACGGCTTTTAAAATTGATATATATCAGGGTGAAGATGAAGAGAATTTGGAGCAGAATTATAAGATTGGAGATATGCTTTTAAAGATTGAAGAGCCTGTAGAAGAGGGTGCTATAGATGTAACTTTTAGCCTAAATCAAGATGGAATGCTATCGGTTGTAGGCGAAGAGATTCATACAGGTGAAATAATCAACGGAGAGTTCAAGACTAAAATATCAAAATCAACTCAACACTCAAAAGTCAAAGAGATGGATATATTAAATGACCATGACCAGACTATTATTTCAAAAATTGATAAACTTCTAGAGAGTGATATTTTAGATGCGGATAAAGGTGATTTAAAAGAGCTTAGAGCCAAATATATATCAGCCGATAGTAAAGATAAAGAGAGTTTAGAAGAGGAGATAATAGATACCATATTCTTTTTAGAGGACTCAATTGCTAATGGAGTTTAGTTACAAATGCCCTGTTTGCAGGGCAAAAAATCAATTAACCCAAGCCAACCAAGAGTGTCGAAGATGTAATAGTAATCTTGCTTCTATCTACAGTATTAAGAAAAGAGAAATTTTCAATATTTTGAAGAGTATCACTAACATGTATTTGAAACAATAGAAAATTATTTAAAATAATATTAAACAACACTATGTTATAATGATGTTATGAAAAAATAGTAACTAATCACGCTATCTAGGATACCGATTTTTAGGGATTTGATAAAAAATGATATTTGTTATCAATAATAGAGAATCCTTATATTGTGGGCTTTGATATTTATTTTTAATATTTTTAAAAAATAGAAAAGCCCAAGTTTAGGGGTTTCTATAGCGTGATTAGTTACAAAAAATATATCCAACTTCGTGATTATGCAAAGAACCATTCAGTAACATATAGAACAACGTGGAATAGATTTAATGCAGGTAAAATTCCAAATAGCTTTAAAGATGAGAACAATAATATTTTAGTTGAACTAATTAATGCTAAGAACCTATAAACTAAAACACTCAATAAACCAAGGAAAACAGAAAAAAATCTTAACCCAACTTCATCATCCAAAATTTCAAAAAGCCATATTCTAGGTCTTCTCTCCAACACCAAATAATTTACCTGCACCACATCTAATATCTATATATAAAACCTACTAACCTCCCCAGCTTGATGTCCAATCTCTAA
>CAYVNI010000277.1:0-1655 GCA_964452815.1 uncultured Sulfurovum sp. | reverse complement strand
CAGTAACTTTACTATAGAAATAACCTCTGTTTTCATGGTGTTATTATAGCTAAAATTGGCTCTTGTATAGGTTAGTAAATTACTATTTTATGGGGTTTTGGTTATTTTTTTAGTGTAGTTATTTTAGGGCTTACAAGATTTATAATAGATTAAAAGATAGAGTAGATGTTTGATAATAATTTAATAACAGGAACCCTAATTCACTACTACGCCACTTGTAAAAGAGAAGCGTGGCTTTTTAGTCGTAAAATATCAGCTGATCAGTGGGATGAGAATATTTTGATGGGTAAAGCCCTAGCCGAGATAAAAGAGGAGCAGTTGCATGATTTTCCATTTTCAAATCTCAAATTTGACAAGATAGGTAAACAGCGTGGGCATTATATGGTTACCGAATATAAAAAGAGCATGAGTAATCCAAATGGGGCAAAGATGCAGTTGCTCTTTTATATGTGGCAACTTAAAACTTCGCTAAAGCTCAAAGAGATAAATGGAATGGTGGTAAGTGGACGCACCAAAATATCGGTGCGTGGGGATGATGCAAATATGAGATTGATAGAGGATTTAATAGCAGAGGTTAGTGAATTTTTATCACAACCTAAACCACCACCATTTGTAGAGATAAAATTTTGTAAGGGGTGTGGCTATCGTGATTATTGTTATTAAATCTTTAAAAAACTATGCTATACTTAATAAAATATTTTTTTCTACAAAAATGTAGAAAAGTAGAAGGAGTTATTATGTCAAAGCAGATTTCAGCGTATATATCTAGTGAGACACAAGCAAGTATGGAGCATTATAGTGTAACTTATGGTGTAAAAAAAGGATTTCTTATAGAGAATGCACTTGACCATTATCTTCAAGCACTCTATGCTATACCTGAGGAGTTTATTATTCCTACTAAGTTGGTTTTGAGTTTAGAGTCATTTCAAATGGTTACGGATATGATGGAAAATCCTCCTGAGCCGACCCAAGAATTGAAGGAGTTGATGCAACGCAATGATTAGTATTAGAATACTTAAAAAAAGTGATAATCGAAGCCTTTTCTCTTGTGGAGAGATAGAACTTGATTATTATTTTCAGAAGTTTGCAGGTCAAAATCAGTTTAAACACTTTGTGGGGTCAACTTATATAGCCACAGACAATGTGAATATCTTTGGTTTTGTTACTGTAAGTGCTGGAAGTTTGATGCGTGATGATTTACCTCTGTTGATACAGAAAAAATTTCCTCTCTATCCTCTGCCTATATTACATATTAGTCGGATTGGTGTGGATATGAAGTATCAAAATCAAGGCATAGGAAAAGAGCTTATGATGGTCTCCTTTAGATTAGCAATAGAGCAAAAAGAGAGAGTTGGTTGTATTGGTGTGGTGGTGGATGCCAAAATTGATGCTGTAGAGTTCTATAAAAAGCTTGGTTTTGTTGAGCTTGAAGTTAAGAGAGGGCTATCACGAACTCATCCTCTTCCTATACCGATGTTTATGGTTATTCAAACCATAGAGAAGGCTCTTTAGATGTACATCATACTATTTTACGACATAGCCGACAAACGAATAAGAGCCAAAAAAGACAACAGCTACAAAATCAGAAAAGAGGTAGAAAAGTATCTTACAAGGGTTCAGTTTTCGGTTTTTGAGGGCGAGATAAGCCCAAGCGA
>CAYVNI010000276.1:0-3761 GCA_964452815.1 uncultured Sulfurovum sp. | reverse complement strand
CCCTTTTATCATCTCTCCTATGATATAGCCATCACTATTTTGACAGACAGCCTCAGCATCTTTGGCATCCACCACAAGTATCATCCCCACCCCCATATTGAAGGTTCTAAACATCTCCTCTTCGCTTACATGGTTACTCATAAACGTAAAAATAGGTAGCACTCTAATATCATCTTTGACTATTTTTGCTCTCATCCCATCAGGTAATACACGAGGAAGATTTTCTACAATTCCCCCACCTGTAATATGAGCCAACGCTTGGATTTTATCTCTGTTTTCTTTAAACTCTTTCACATAAATACGTGTAGGAGTAATCAAGGTATCAATAAGTGGTCTCCCCTCAAACTCATCCTCCAAGCTCATGCCAAGTTTATCAAAAAAGAGTTTTCTAACCAATGAAAAACCGTTTGAGTGAACACCTGAACTAGGAAGTGCAATAATCACTTGCCCCTCTTTGACATTGCTCACCGTATCCATCTCGCTTCGCTCGGCAATACCCACAGCAAACCCTGCCAAATCAAAATCATCATCAGAGTACATTCCTGGCATCTCAGCTGTCTCACCACCGACCAGTGAACACTCACCTCGTCTACACCCTTCGGCGATTCCTGCGACCACATCTTTGGCATTTTGTGGCACGAGCTTACCTGTGGCATAGTAGTCCAAGAAAAACATCGGTGTACCAAAGTTACAAATCAAATCATTGACACACATCGCTACCAAGTCAATCCCAACGGTATCAAATCGGTTGCTCTGTATTGCCAACTTTAGCTTCGTCCCCACCCCATCAGTAGCTGATAAAATAACAGGCTCTTTGTACCCTGTAGGCAAGGCATATGCCCCTGCAAATGAACCAATCCCACCAATTACATTACTATCAAAAGTAGATTTTACATCTGCCTTTATCGCCTCTACAAAATCATTACCTGCATCTATATCTACACCAGCATCTTTATATGAAATATTTGCCATTAGTTCTTATCCTCGTTACATGATGGAAAGGCAGTATGAAGCACTTTAGTAATATAACAAAAACCCGTCAATCCACTTACTATCAACATAATCATAATGAAAAGTTGTAACAGAAATGCTGCCTTGACTGAACCCGAAGCTGCCAACATCATAGCGATTCCCAATGTCAAAGCCAACAGAATTTTTTGTAGTTTCTCAACACACATAATACCCTCCAAATTTTTTGCGACATTATATCGTAACTTAGCTGTTTAACTTTCGTCCAAGCTTCTCTTCAACCGAGCCAACTTTTTTGCCAAGTCGCCCCACTATCCCCTTACGAGAATCTATCTTAATCGTCGAGTAGATACGGTTGCTATCTTCTCCCAATATCTCATATGCTCTCTCTATCACAGCAAACACCTCACCCACACTATCAGCCTCGATTATCGTCCCCATTGGAGTCAACTGATAGCTCAGTCCACTCCTATCCACAATATCCAAAACCTTCGCGACAAACTTACTCTTGCTCTCCGTGCTGTCCGTTGGAAACATCGCAAACTCTACCAATACTGACATTTTAAATCCTTTGTTATAATTTTTTACTCTTTTTTTAAGGTGTGCTTTGATACTCCACCCCATATTGCTATGCGATAAAAATACGAGTATCGCAGAGTTTATTTTTTAATTTTTAATATCAAAAAGTTATTAGTCTCTGAAATTTTTTCAAAATAGTCATGATCATAATTATCAAAAACCAAAGCTTGTATTAAAAATGAGTTATATAGCTTTGGTTTTAAGAGAAGGACACTTCCTTCATAAATCACTATATTTGAACCATTTGAGACAATATATCTTTTCTCAAATTTTCTCTTTTTCTCTTCAACTATAGATATTTTTTTAACTTTCATGTTTCCTGCTTTTGAGGAGATTTCACCTTTTTGAAGATTTATTTTAAAATTATCTGTCTCTAATATCTTTTGAGAGTTATTATACTTTTGATGTAGATACCCCATATTGATAAAGTTACTGTTGTAGTTTCTTCCTGTTTTTATATTTAAATTTGAAAATGATTCAATGGTTCTTAATGAGTTTAACATATATTTATGAAGTACAATATAGATATCTCTATTTGATTGAGGAGGCTTTCTATTCTCATCTTTCAGGGTATCTAAATAGTTGATTGGATAGTTTTGAGTGAAGTAGTCCATTACGTTATAGAATCCTTTTCCTAGACCTTCATAATATTTTTCTACAAAAAAGAGTGAAGCATTTTTTGTAAATGTTTGGTTATCACTGAGGAGTATTTTGGAGACAATAAAGTTGTCTTGTTGATGTTTTCCATTGTCTATTAGAGTATTGTTTGCGTTGGTATAGTACCATAAAAGCCAACCGTAATCCCACCATGTCATAATGAAGTCATCTTTTTTTAGTGTTGATTTTAGTTCATTTAGCTTTTGAATATCATCTGTCGAGTTAAAAAGAGTAGGAGAGAGATTATATCGGTTGTGGTCAAAAATATTATTGAGTGCAAATGTCATCACCAGTAGTAAAAAAAATCCACTGGCTATTTGTGAAATTTTTTGGGAAAACTCTCCCCATTTTACAAGAAGTAGGTTAAAAATTAGATGCACCCCAAAGACCAGTCCAAAAGCAAATATCATTACACCATAGGTGGTAAAGCGTAATCCTGCAACCATAGATAAAATAGCAAGAAGTGCAAGTGGTAGGGTCAAGAGTAATGCTCTGTGTTTTAGTAAAAGTGCAATATAGCCAAATAGAGCAAGGATAAAAAATAGCGTGGTTCCTGATATCCGTTTGGTCATCTCCTGCCAACTGATGCCCTTGGCCTCTAATACAGAGTTCAGTGTTGATTTTAGTTTTATCGCTCCCTCTTGTGTGCTCAGTTCTATTAAAGATGATTTGTTAATATAGTTATCTACCTGTTCGTAGTAGAGAGAGAAATCAATTATAAATGAGAGTGCAACCAATCCAAAAAGAATAGATAAAAGATAATATTTATAGTCAATCTGAATACTCTTTGGAAGATATAGAAAGAGAACAAAGAGAGATATTAAAAGAGTAAGTTTAATGGTGACGACCAATGGTAACAGGGCAATAAGCATTAAAAAAAGCGATTGATAAAATAGAGTCTCTTTTCTGTTAAGTACTAGAATATATAAAAAATAGAGAGCTATTATGCTTAAAATAATAGCCGAGGAGGAGTGATACCACAGTGAAAAAGAGATAAACGTTAAAGAGGCATAAAGGGCATCTAAAATATTTTTATCCTCTACCAATTTAATTAAAAAGTAGATAATAAGTAGAGGTAAAAATACATTAAGCACATCTGTATCGTAATAGCCTAAATGGGTTCGGTAGTAGTAGCTGGTCATAATTGAACCGATAAAGGCAGAATAGAGACCAAATGTTGCCATTTTATATCTATTTGCTATAAGTATAATAGGAATTACGACCAGAGAAGATATAAATGCTGGGGAAAAAAAGAGTACACTGTCTAAACTTACTCCTGTCAGATTTACTATCCAAGAGAGAAGGTATCCAGGCATATATTCTGATACAAAAGGGTAGGATACTCCACTTAATATTTGGTTGGCATAGTAGCCATAAAGACCTGCATCAGCTGTCCATAATGGGATAATTTTATCGTCATAAAAGTAGTTATTATTATCTGAAATCTGATAGTACAAAAAGAGTCTAACAGCAATACTTAATAGGTATGCTGATAAAATATAAAAAAATAGTTGTTTTAAATTTTTTTGTTTATGCTCTAATGTTGGGTTACTCTT
>CAYVNI010000275.1:0-21467 GCA_964452815.1 uncultured Sulfurovum sp. | reverse complement strand
TTAAAAAGCAATATTGGGGCTAAACGCTTTGGTACTAACACTGATGCGTTGCCCTATTTTCAAATTTTCTGCCTCACCTTTGCCAATTACCACCTCAACAAGTTGCTGACCAATAGAGATAATTGCCACATAAAGCACATCTACTCTTATTACCTCCAACACCTCACCCTCAAAAGCAAACTTTTGAGAACCAGTAGTTTTAAGCAATACCTCTTTTGGCGTTCCATCACTAACTACCCTTCCCAAAGCCAACATAAGCACACGAGAAGCCAATCGATAAATCTCACTTGGTTCATGGCTTACCATAATTATGGTTGTTCCAAACTCTTTATGTAGTCTCAATATCTCATGTTGAAGTTTGGTACGCATCACAGGATCAAGAGCAGAAAGAGGCTCATCCATTAACAAAATCTTGGGTCTGTTCATCATCGCACGACACAATGCAACACGCTGTTTTTGTCCCCCACTCAAACTATTAGGAAATCGCTCTTTAAGCTCAGTAAGCTCGGTAATTCGCATCAGATAGTTCGCCAATGCCTTATCCCGTTTTACAAAAAGAAGATTCTGCTCCACACTCATATTTGAAAAAAGTGCGTAATCTTGAAACACATACCCAATACCCCGTTTTTGAGGAGCCAATGCCCTCCCCTCATCAAGCCAAACCTCATCACCAACCTCAATTCTCCCCTCTGCCTCTTCAAGCCCAGCCAAGATTCGCAACAGTGTCGTCTTGCCACTACCACTCTGCCCTGCTATCGCCACAAAACTCCCCTCTTCTATATCAAGATGCAAATTCAAGTGCATCTCTCCACTTGCTCCGTGGAGTTTTTTATCTATGTTTATTTTTATCATTATTCCACTGCTAATCCCAAGTTTACTATTTGGGAGTTTCACAAGCAAAAATCTCTTTCAAAACCTTTATCTGAAACAACTGTCTCTCAGGCTCAATCAAGTCAAGCTTACCCTTATAGGTCGTAAGCGATAAAGAGATAACCTTGTACTCTATCTTTGCTTCGTTTAAAACCGTTATCATCTGCGTAAGGTTTTTAAGGGTAATTGCATTGATTAGCATCACTCCATTTGAAGCCAATCGTTTATAGAGATAAGGAAGTTTGGCAATGACCTTTTCACCTCCTCCTCCTACAAATATTCTATCAGGTGTATCCGACACACACTCAAAAAGCTCCTCAGCACTCCCCTCTAGTAGCGTACTATCACAGACATGATGAACGGCTAAATTCTCTTTTATAAAATCGCACCGTTGGGTCTGTTTTTCAAATAATGTTGTGGTCACCCTATAGCGTTTATACGCCTCAATGGCACAACTTCCACTCCCTGCTCCTATATCCCATAGCATCTGATTTGGCTCTAGGTCAAGATTCTGTAGGGTAAGATGTCGTTTATACTGTTTGGTTATCATGCCTCGCTCCGTTTTAAAATCACTGTCTTCACTTATGGTTGGTTTGGGGACAAAAAGCCGTTTAATGAGGAGAACATAGGGAAAAGTGAGGTTAAAAGCTTTGGTAGAGAAATCAAAAATACTTATCTGCTCTATCACCTCATCAGGGTAGCCCAGTTTATACCCTATCGTCACCTCCAAGTCATTGCTATCCAAATACTTTGTCGCCTCTTTTAGTCGCTCAATGGTAAAAATATCACAAAGCACAAAGGTATAAGTATTGTTCAAAAATTTGCTTAAATCTATTTTATTTCTTCCATGCAAAGAGATGGTTTCTACCTCTGTTTCAGAGAGAAGAAGCTTCTCTAAAAGATAGGTTTTTGACGAGGTATTATTTATAATTTTTACTTCATTATGTGGTAACTTTTTGGCAATCAAAATCCCTGCCGAATAAAAAAGAGGTGAACCCGTCACCACATATAAAATACTCTCTCGCTTATGGTTTTCTACTATATACGCTTTTGCCTCTTTAAAGCCAAGTTTTAGTATATTTTTTCCCTCTTCTTTAAAGTTCCTGTCACATAGTATCGTATCAAATTTATCTATCTCAATGGTAAGATTATCAAAATTATAATCTCCCATGCCATTTCCTATTATAGTTAGCACTTATTTACCTTAATATTACTGTTTTGGTGGATATCTTTTCAAACCACGCTTTAAATTGTATGTCTGTTTTTTCTCGAATCATAGCATAAAAAAATTCAATTTTATTCTCTTGACTAAGCTGTTTGGAAATTCCTTTAACCGTCTTGGTAGAGTCAATATCCACACCAATCTCCAACTCGTCCAAAATCTGCTCTTTCAATGCCACAAAATCAATAGAGCCAAAACGATTATGAGTATTTTTGCACCCCTGCATCACTTTGGTAGCTTTGCCTATGCCACAGACAAAAACGGCTGATTGAAACGCTAACTCATCGACTATTATTAACGCATCATAGACAAAATTTCCTATCTCCACTATCTGAACTTCATCATAATGCTCTTTGGCATAAGCAAGTGAACTGTTTCCAAGGGTTAACACAGCTTGGGTATAACCATTGGCTTTGGCAACACCCAATTCAGCTCTAATGGAGTCCATATAGGCATCGGCTGAGATAGGTTTGACAAAGCCTGTTGTTCCTAAAATAGAGAGACCACCCAAAACACCCACCTTGGCATTGGCTGTCTGTTTGGCTATGTTTTCGCCATTGGTGATGGAAATATTGGAATATATGGGGCTGTTTTGGTGTCTACACCTACGGTAAATCTGCTCTATGGCTTTTAACGGTATAGGATTAATGGCAGGGTAGCCTTTTGGAGCTTTTAGCCCCTCTTTGGTTACCACTCCAATCCCAAGACCTGCATAGAGTTTCAAACTCCCCATCTCATAGGGTTGATGTGTTATGGGGTTGAGCTTCAAATCTTCAAATCTATCTGAAACCATCACCACTATCTCACACCCTTTGGTAACATCTAAGTCATCATTGTCCATCTTATTGGTTATCGAAATGGCTATCGTTTTTGTAGCCAAAAAAGCTTCCAACGCCGACTTAAACGCAAAAGAGGCATGAACCCCCGTGGTGTAGCCTTTTCTTAGTTTTTTACTCATAAACTTTCATAGGAATAAAGTGCTTCTCATCTAGCTCTTTTAACAAAATCTTATTTTGAGATAAAAGTTTAAAAACCCTTCGCCAATCTTCCTCTTTGAAGTTGTGTGTATAACGTAACCAAATGGAATTATTTTGAGGGTTTCCATTGGCTTGTGTATTTTCAGTCACTTGACACACTTGACGAAAACGACACGCTCCATAACATCCTGTACGTGAAACTTTTATACGATTTTCACCTTTGTTTAGCCCCATATCTTTAAGTATCTCACGCAGTTCTGAAGCTTTGTCTGTTTTTCCTGCCTTCCCACATCGCTCATCATCACAGAGAAGCAGAAGCGTCTTATAGTGCATAATAGGACGCTGTGCATCATAATCTTTGGGTTTACAAGTGTAGCCTTCGACCACTTCTGAACCCATCTCATTGAGACGAACTTCACCCTCTTTTACAGGATTTACTCCATATTGAGAAGAGGCGTGTGAGTTGGTTAGGGTGCTGGGCATGGCTACCTCTTCCCATTATAATGAGTAGTCCCATCATAATCTTTAATGAGCTTATAAGTAGCATGAAGCGTTGCTACTGTCATGGTTGAGCTTCCAAATCGTCCCTCCATTAAAACAGCAGGAATATCAAAATAATCACAAAATCGTTTACCGTAATCTTTGGACTCTACCACGTTGACAAAGCCCACAGGAAAGAGGATAAACGCTACATTTTTGAGGTCAACGCCTTCATCTAAGAGGGTATTTATCGCCGCGTAGATAAAGGTTGGGGCATTACCACACGCTAAAATCATTGGTTCATCTTTGTGTTTTTTAATCGCTTCTACTACAGCTCCATAGCTTCTTGTGGTTCTGTTTTTCTCTGCGTATTCGTAGGTAAAAGGCTCATTGATGTAGCAGACTACCTCGTTTCCATAGGTATCTAGGTAGAATTGGCTTAGACCTACTTTTATCATATTGACATCGACGATAATTTTTGCTTTTCGTTTGAGTAGCTCTTGCATCCTTGGAATGGCATTGGGGGTGAAGTGAATGTTCTCTAAGACCTGTTCAAAACAGGTTGAGGTGTGGATGAGTCGGCTAATGACCTCTAGCTCATTGTGGTCAAACTCTTTGGCTTTGGCGTAAACTTTTAACTCCTCTGCTATCATTTCAAATGATTTTACAGAGATATCTGCTCCAATGTTAATGGGGGGTTGTTCTTGTATAAATGGCATCTTTGCTCCTATTTAAAAAAATCTATAAAGAGGGTCATGTATTTTTCGACTCTGCTCTTTTTGTATGAGGTGATATTCTCACCTTGGTAGTTCATGTTCTCAAAGGTGTACATCTCTCCACGCTCCTCTATAACCGAGGTATCCATTCCTATTTTTGGACGCATATAGATGGTGGTGGTGGGTACATCTTTGTCAAGCAGAGGAACTATCTCAAATCTGCTATCACCCACACAGAGAGGTTTTCTGACCTTGGCTGAGGCTTGTGAAAAGGAGGTGACACCTGCTATCACTTCGGCGTTGCAGTAGAGTTTTGGGGTTTGTGCTTTGATAATATCCAAAAGATAGTAGACGGTACTATAGACGGCACTATCGCCAAGTGTTACAAAACTCAAATACTCATGTCTCTCAAACCCTTTATACAGCACATCCACCTGATACTGCCAATCCTCTTTTTTGAAGTGCATCGGGGTATAGACAGGGATAATTGGTTTTGAAAAGTTATGCTCTTGCATTAGTTCGGTGACTATCTTGTGGGTCAGTGATTTTTTAAAACTTTGGTCTTCACTCTTGGTAGGAATACAGATGGCATCAGAGGCTTTTAACGCTTTGAGTGCCTTTACAGTAATAAGGTCAATCTCTCCTGGTCCAAGAGAGACCATGTAGAGTTTTTTATCTTTAAAATTAGTGTCCAAGTTTGCTTATCTCTTCTTTGATATTTTGAAAGATAACAGCTCTAATATCTTCTAGTTCAATTAAATTGAACCGTTTAGCCGAACCCAGAGGGGGGACAATACGTGACTCAAACTGCTCACCCAACTCATCGCTAATCTCTACCATATCTTTAAAGTAGTGGTTTCCACTCACCAAAAGCATGGGAACAACCTGAACTTTGATTATACCATCCTCTCTCATCTGCTCCATAAGTCGCTCTTTTACAGCATAATAGGGAAACGCACCCTCTAACGAACAGGTGTAGTTTTTCTTGCCAATAAGGCTTAAAAACTCATCAGCATACCCCACCGAGCTTAGACCTGCTAAGTCCAAGATAGGCACACCATGAATCACATAGAGGTTTGCCCAGTTCTCTTCGTCTATACGCTCATTGAGATTTTTAAGAAGCAAAGAGGTCTCTTTTGTCTTGTTGATAATCGCTTTGGTAGTACGAATATTTGCCAAAGAGAAGCTGTTAAACCCTTTGACTGTTCGCACCAAAAGCTCATGCTCATCGGTGGGAAAGAGGTTGACAGAAGCCACCACAATGTTTCTGTAGCCTAGCATATCTACATCGGCTAGAACTTGTGGAAGGTTTTTGTACTCCAGCCCTCGTTTGTGTAAATCTTTAAGTACCATTCGTGAAGAGAATGACAAGAAAACATCCACACCCTCAAACTTTGCCTCAACATCACGTTGTAGAGAAAGATACATCTCCTGCTCTACAACTGACCCAAAACAAGCCAAAATAATGGCTTTGTCCTTTTTATAGTGTCGGTATCGTTTCATTTGTTACGCTTTGCAGTTGGTTAATCTTTTGTTAAAAAAGATGCTACAGCTATCGCTTGTGTGATACGCTTTTACCAGTGATAAAATTGCCAAGTCGATAAGTGGCTCAATGAGTACCACCAACATATAAGCAGAACCAAAACTAAAGATGTTTTGAATGTTCTCTTCTCCAAACCCTTGACCATAAAATGCCCAAAAAGCGACCCAACTCACAATAGCACCTTCCCAAATTACAGACATTTTCAACATTTGAGCATAGCTAATATCTTTATAAGCTGTCCCTTTTGGTACTATTTTCTCGGTGGCATAGTTGAGGATAATCATACTTGCTAAAAGCGTGGTAAGATTAATCCCATATTGAGGTAAATCAAACTGTGCAACGGTTAACCCTTGGATAAGCAGACCAAATGCCAAACCCATCATGGCAGGGGCTACACCAAAAACCAACAGAAGCGTTGTCCCCAAGATAAGGTGAACTTCACTCACACCAATAGGATAGTGAGGGAAAACCTCAAAAAATACAAATACCAAAAGGGTACTTATAATCGTTTTTAAAAGAAGTGACAATGCTCCATTCTCTTTTAAATGTTCAAGAGCCAATTTAGCCCCCATTCCCATAACGCCTACGGCTGTTGCGTAACTTAATATCATTTTAGTACCGAGTACTACTCCTGCTTCTATGTGCATTTTTAATTCCTTGTTGTTTTATTTTTTTGTTTTTAAAATTGATAGTTGGCGAAAAATCGCACCATGTTTCCATCATCGTACATATCACTATAGATAATATCTAATGTATGATTTTTATTAACCTCAAAACTTGCGAGGTAGTCGGTCTCATCTTCTCCTTTATCAAAGTTAGAATGAGAAAGAGCCACGGTTATCTTTGGGCTTACTAGATACTCAGCACCATAAGCAATCGCCTCTTGGTCTGTGACTTCGGCTATGGTGTGGTCTTCAGATGAGGTAAAAAAAGGTCCACCACCAAAACCATTGCTTACCATACCATCAACTCTATTATATGCCATATGAAGAGACAATCCTTCCATCTCTCCACCTACAGATAGACCATAAGCAACGTTACTATTATCTTGGTCAGTATACTGTAAAGCGATATTAAATCTCTCTGTCCCATAGCCTATTTCAGCATAGTTAAAATTGACATTATCTAGCTTATAGTGCCACGCTTGTAGCGTTGTATTAGCTAACCCTTCATAGATAAACCCTGCACTAAAAAAAGCGTCACCTGACTCTTGTATTTTCGTAAATCGTTCAGGCAGAGGAGCATCTACTCCTGACCACCTATCCAAAAGAGCCAAAACTATTGTGCTATCTTCGATATCTTGATTGACCAAACTATAGCCCTCAAAGCTATTGGGTATCATGCCGATATCATCACTATCAGCATAAGGAGTATCCAAAATTTGTCTCCCTACTTTGATAATGTTCTTTCCAAAATTTGCTTCAAGATAGGACTCCCCTACGATAGAGTAACCCCTCTCATCTGAACTCAAAAACATTCCTTCACTCTTTTTTCCAAAGAGTGGATTGGTGGTAAATAGCGTTGCCGTTGCGTTTATACCATAAATGGGCTTTGTAGAGAGAGAGACTCTTCCCCCCATTGATAGCGTCGATGTGGTTTTTTTATCACTATCCTCTGTTCTCACTGCACCCAAACGTAACTCACCTCTGTGTGTTATTCTCTCTACAGTATCCGATAATATACTGCTCTTTGCCATAACTGGAAGAGTCATTAACAAGACTATAACTAATTGTAATTGGTAGTTTTTCAACATACTCCCTTTATTTTAAATTTATTGTAAAGCGTTAAATTTTAAAAAGAGAGGGGGGAGAAGTTTTATACTCTTGGTAAGCAAAAGCACTTTTATGGTATTGATAGTTACTATCAATCCAAGAGAGTTTATGTAAGGTAGAGTACATAGCAATGGTAGAGAGCGAAAAATATTGTCGACTATGTCCCTTTAAGTATTTCATGGCAACATTTTATCAAATTTTTTATTAGATTTTGCTCTTAATTCTATGGTTTTTAACAAGCTGTTCAATTGTTAATAAATCTCCCTCCTCTTAACGTTTGTCCCAACCTACCATTCCCCAATCCTCTAAGTCTTTTTGGAGGGTTTTCATATCTCTACTCTCTTTGACCTCTTTGCTGTTATGACAGGCAAAACAGGCATTGGTCTTATGAGGCATCTTATACTTTAGTGTCTCATTGGGAGTTACAAATCCAAAAGCATGGGTTCTTACCGTAATGGGTGACTTACCAGTATGTCTTGCTACTTTTGGCATATGACACTCAACACAGAGTGTGCCTTTTGAGTTGGTTTTATGGTGCGTATGTTTCTCTAAACTCTCTTGGTGAGGTCCTATAAGTGAACCAAAGCTATGACACTTCATACACAACTTATTGCCACTGTTCTTCTCTGCCGTTGGCTCTAGGGTGTGGGGATTGTGACAGTTGATACAGGTAACCCCATGTTTTCCTTTCATTGAGTGAACAAACTCATTTCCTTGGGTACGGTTCTTTTTTGCCATCCCATTGGCATAAAACTCTTTGGTCTCATGACCCATGACAAAAGGAGCTACCATTTTATAATCACGCAACGCTCTTCCTGCTTCATAGCCAAATGGATAATCTCGGGCATCCCCATAAATCTCACTCATATTATGCTCTTCAAGTCGTTTGTCTCTGTTTCTCATGTGACATTGCAAACAGACCTCATTTTGTCTTACGGGGTCACTTAGAGAAGCTTTGTAGAGCATTGATTCAGGATTTTCCACATGGTTAGAAGCAGGGCCATGACACGACTCACAGGCGATTCCCTCATCAACTCTTTTTTCTGTGGACATAAATCCTGTAAAGTGACACCCATCACACGCTCGTGAGGTTGGCAGTTTATTATTGTCATGAGGGTACGCCCCTTTGTACCAATACTTCCACGGCTTAAACCCTTGCCATTTTTGTGTCTGCACGTTCCATTGATAGTTACCCAGTACATAATCCTCTGTTCCATTGATATCTTTTCGCATCATAAAACGCTGTTTAAATTTTCCACCAACGGTATAGACAGTATCTTTTAGGGCAAAGTTGGCATCTTTGGGTAGCGTAGAGAAGTCTGCTACCACCACAGAGGGGTCTTGGTGTGGGTCTTGTATCATCTTTGGGTGACGGGAGTGACTCCATTGGCTATGTTTCTCTTCATGACACTCCATACATTTAGAAGCCCCAACAAAGTGTGCCTTTTTTTGAGATGGGTTTTGTAAGTCCAACGAAGTACCGACATGGGTTTGGGTTAATTGGTTGTAAAATGGATATATCTTGGAGAGATTATTATACGCAAAATATGCACCAATAAGTAGTAAAAGTGTCAAGGTAGGGAGTAGAATTTTTTTCAAAATATTTTTCTCTTTATTTTTTAGTTTTGAAATCATAACATATGATTGAGAAAAATATAATGATATATATCTTAAACAGTACCCTAAGGAAGAGGTTTCATAAAACTTTTACAGATTGTAGGTGTAAAAATAAAATTGAGTACTGTTTTTCGATATAAGAAATTATAACAGAATTATCCTTAAACATAAATTAACAAAATAGAATTATTTTAAATATTTTTAAAGATTCATTAAAAATATCCCAAATAAGCTTATTTTGCTATACTTTCAACAAATAAAATTTAGGATAATATAGAATGCAATTTATAGAGACACGTGGTAATGATGGGGTTAAGGCTAAAGAGGTAGCGTTTTCAGAGGCAATTTTAAGTCCAATTGCCAGTTTTGGAGGTATCTATGTACCAAAAGAGCTTCCTGAGTTTGGAACAGCGTTTTTAGAAAAGCATATGGACAGTCACTATAAAGAGTTGGCACTGGATGTGCTACAGAGTTTCAATATAGATATAGAGGAGTCTACCCTAAAAGAGGCACTAAACCGTTATGATGCGTTTGATGACCCTGCAAACCCTGTTCCTGTAAAGAAGATAGAGGATGACTGTTTTGTGATGGAGCTTTATCATGGACCAACCCGTGCGTTTAAAGACATGGCATTGCAACCATTTGGGTATATTCTATCAAAAGAGGCTCAAAAAAAAGGAGAGAACTACCTTATAATGGCCGCAACAAGTGGGGATACAGGCCCTGCTACTTTGGAGACCTTTAAAAATCAAGACAATATCCAAGTGGCGTGTCTCTACCCTGATGGAGGGACTTCTGATGTGCAACGTCTACAGATGGTGACAGAGGAGGCTGAAAATGAGAAGGTTATTGGGGTTGTTGGTAACTTTGATGATACCCAAAATATGCTCAAAGAGCTTTTGGCTTCTGATGATTTTAAAGAGGAGTTGGAGAAGAGAGAGATTAAACTCTCGGCTGCGAACTCTGTAAACTTTGGACGAATTATTTTTCAGATTATCTATCATATTCATGGATACCTAGAGTTGGTGCGTAAAAATGAGATAGTGATGGGTGAACATATCTATTTGGTTGTCCCCTCTGGAAACTTTGGAAATGTTTTGGGGGCATACTATGCAAAAAAATCAGGGCTTCCTGTAGAGAAACTTCTTGTCGCTTCAAATATCAATAACATCTTGACAGAATTAATTGATTCTGGGGTTTATGATATGCAGAGCAGAAATTTAATTAAAACAGACTCTCCTGCGATGGATATTTTAAAAAGCTCCAATGTAGAGAGGGTTCTGTTTGATAAGTTTGGAGCAGAGCGAACCAAAGAGCTTATGGAGTCCCTTAACAGTAGAGGAAAATATACGCTTACAGGAGCAGAGCTAATCTCTATGCAAGATGATTTTGAAGCGACCTACAGTGAAGATTATGAGTGTGAAGCATCAATCGCTAAATATGCGTCACATGGGTATATTATGGACCCTCATACGGCTACATGTATGAAGTCATATGAGGAGCGTAGAAAAAAAGAGTTAAAAACAATTGTCTACTCAACAGCAGAGTGGACAAAGTTCTCAACCACGGTGGCACGAGCATTGGGCAGTGATGAGGTGAACAATGATACCCAAGCGTTGCAGTGGATAGCTCAAAATACAGATGAGTCTGTTCCTCCCATGATAGAGGGGCTTTTTACTAAAGATGTAAAACATGGAAAAGTAGTAGAAAAAGAGTTTATCAAAGATGAGATGTTGAAGTTTTTATAACTTATAATGAGGAAAGCAGTATGAAAACATACGATGTAATAGTAGTAGGTGCAGGGATAGCAGGATGTGCATCTGCCTATTTTTTAAAAGAGAGAGGTCTTGATGTTTTAATTCTTGACCGTTCAGGAGTAGCTTCTACAGGTGGGTCGTCTGCTGCTGGGGCGTTTGTCTCACCTAAGATTGGAAAAGGCTCTCCATTACAGTCATTAACAAATGAGGCATTTGAGTTTTCAAAAGATTTTTATCTACAGAATTTTCCTAAATACTTTACACAAACAGGGGTTGTTCGTATTCCAAAAGATGCAGATGATGCTCATAAATTTAGAGAATATGAGGAGTTTAACACCTCACAAAGAAGCCTAATTGATGAAATAACTCTTCCTAAACTTGGTATTACTCAACATAATAATAGTTTTCTTTTTGATGAAGCAGGAGTGTGTGATGCACCCAAAATGTGTCAGGCACTGATAGAGGGAATCCCCTATGCTCAGTATGAGGTAAAAAGCTTAACCCATGAGAATGGTGTGTGGGTGGTCGGAGCGTACAGTACCAAAAAGCTTATTTTGGCAACGGGCTATGAGAATAAGTTTTTTGATATGCGTTACATGGGTGTTAAAGGAACATGGGGAACACGAGGAGATTATAAGACAGATATTGAGCTAGATGTCTCCATGCACAAACAGATATCTGTCTCTGCTAATCTTAATGGGATTGTAAAGGTTGGGGCAACCCATGAGAAGAGTGTAGATGTCTGTATTCGTTGTGATGGTAAGCCTCTCAAAGATATTTTTAAAATGGCTTCAACGATGGTGGATACCTCTGATTTTAGACTAAAAGAGACCTTTTGTGGAATGCGTTCAGGCTCTAAAGACTACTTTCCTCTACTTGGTTTGGTGATAGATGTCACCACGATGTTGAAGGAAAATCCACTTTTGCCAAGAGGGATAAAGCTAAAAAATGAGCCTAAAAAACTGGATAATCTCTATGTTTGTAACGGTCTAGGTGGCAGAGGTTTTGTATTTGCTCCCATGATGGGCAAGATGTTAGCAGAGCATATCGTAGATGGCAAAGAGATAGATAAACGGGTCAATCCCGATAGACTTTTTTTAAAATGGTGTAGAAAATCACCCGATTTGGAGAGATAGATGAGTATAGAAGATAAAAAACGTTGGGAAAAAAAGTATGCGTCCAACTTCATCCCACAAGGTAATGTGGAAGCTGTAGAGAAGTATGCACGTTTGTCAACAGGAAAAAGAGCATTGGATTTGGCGTGTGGTATGGGTCGAAACAGTCGAGTTTTACTGGAGCAAGGATTTGAGGTAGAGGCACTTGATATTAGCCCCACAGCCATAGCCTCGCTTCAAAACATAGAGAATCTCCATGCCAAAGAGGTTGATTTTGATAGCTATGTTTTAGAGGAGAACAGGTATGACTTAATCGTCTGTACCTACTTTTTAAAGCGTGAACTTTTCCCCCAAATAGAGAAAGCACTAAAAAAAGAGGGGGTTTTTATTTTTGAAACCTTCATGCACCACCCTGATAACACAAAAGTCCCTTCACAAAAGAGTTATCTCTTGGAAAAAGATGAGTTAAAAACAACGTTTGGTGAAAAATTTGAGATTTTACATCTACGAGAGTTCATGGCACAAGACAGATGTGGTGCGTATATTATGAAGGCTTCGATGGTGGCTCGGATTTTGTAGTTTTTAAAAGAAATTGGAGTGAACTCAGATAAATTACTATAAAAACTCGGAGTGGAATCCGAGTTTTGCTATAATTATCTAAAAAAGAGAATAAAATGTTAACAAAACTGTTAGAGAACTCTGCACTCTATATTAATTTGGTTCCAACACCTAAAAAACGATATTTTTATGATGAGATTGACCATACCGATAAGCTTATTGGGGTTATTGGTGCTAGAGGAGTTGGGAAAACTACCTATATTTTAAACTATCTAAAAGAGTCTCTATTGCCTCTATACAAAAAGCTCTATCTTAGTGCTGATAGCATCGCTTTGTCCAATATCTCTTTGGTTGAAATCGCCAAAGAGTTTACAGCCAAAGGGGGAGAGATTTTAGCCATAGATGAGATACACAAATATAAAAATTTTGAGATTGAACTCAAACAGATATATGACATGCTTCCACTCAAAGTTATCTTCTCTGGTTCATCGGCGATTGAGCTTGAACACGCCAAGGCTGATTTGAGTCGTAGGGCTGTTATCTATCGCGTCAATGGTTTGAGTTTCAGAGAGTTTTTAGAGTTTAAAAAAGATATTATATTAAAACCCTATTCCCTAGAGGAGATTTTGGAGCAACATAGTGATATCGCCTTTGAAATTACAAATAAGATTAAACCTTTGGAGTTTTGGAATGAGTATCTGGAGTATGGGTACTATCCTTTCTACTTTGAAAACCCAAAACGATATGCCATTAAACTTAACGAGACCATTAATACAGCCATTGAGGTGGATATCCCTTCTATTTTTAAAATTAGATATGAGTATATTATCAACCTTAAAAAACTTGTAAAACTTATCTGTATGTCTGAACCTTTTACGCTAAATATCCAAGAGTTAAGCTCTAAAATAGGGATAGACAGAGATACCCTATATCTCTACTTTGAGTACCTACACAGAGGAAAGATTTTTAACGTTATCCGTTCTAAATCAAAAGGAGACACCATCTTCTCCAAGCCTGATAAAGTCTATCTCAACAATCCAAACCTCAACCATAGCTACTGTAGCCAAGCGACAAAAGGGATGATACGAGAGACAACATTTACTACTTTTTTAAAAAAAAATCACGATTTATCTGTCCCCAAAAAAGGAGATTTTTTGGTAGACGAGACACATCTATTTGAAATAGGAGGCAAAAATAAAAGTTTCAAACAGATAAAAGATATCCCAAACTCATATGTGGTAGCCGATGATATAGAGATTGGATTTGGAAACAAGATTCCTCTTTGGTTGTTTGGTTTTTTGTATTAGACCTCTTGGAAAAACACAAAGATTGCGTTATAATCTAAAAAATAACAAAGGAGTTTTGATGACTGTAGCACATGAAAAAAGCAGAACCAATGTCTATTTGGATATACATCTAAAAGAACAAGCCAAAGAGATATACAAGCAGTATGGATTGAGTCTTAGCCAAGCTGTCAATATCTTTTTGGCTCAATCGGTCTTTAATCGTGGATTGCCTTTTGATGTAAAGATTCCCAATGATGAGACGCTTGAAGCGATAAGAGATGTAAAAACAGGGAAAAACTATGAAGATATTACATTGGAAGATTTGAAGTAATTATGCAAATAAAGAGACACAAACACTTTAGAAAAGATGAGTTAAAATCAAAGCTTACCGATGAGCAGTATAAAAAGCGAATAGAGTATCTATCTTGTATACTCAATGGTGAACCTCTACCAAGTGAAGCACTTGACCACCCTTTGACAGGAGAGTATAAAGGATTTAGAGAGTTTCATTTGGCAGGTGATATGTTGATTATCTATACGGTTATAGATGATATTTTGTATCTACAACGGATAGGTACACATAGTCAGTTGTTTAAGAAGTATTAACATCAGTATATAATTAATAAAAGGATAAATCATGTATAAAAAATTGATAATAAGCTGTTGTCTGCTCTTTTCTACCCATGCTGTTGCTCAAAAACAGGCTCTTTTGATAGGTGTTAGTGATTATGGAGGTGACCCAAGAAATGATTTGCCAGGAATCAATCTTGATATCAATAAGATGAAACAGCTTTTGATAAGTTGGGGATTTAATACAAAAGTACTCTATAATCAAGAGTCGTTAGAGATGGAAGATTATTTAAAAAGCTATGCCAATAGTTTAAATGCCAATGATACTTTTGCTTTTTACTATACAGGTCACGGCTCTTATGTGGCTGATACCAATGGTGATGAGGTTGATGACCATAGAGATGAAGCTTTGGTTTTGAGTGATGGGGTACGAAATATTCCCTATATAGATGACCATCTAAACCACTATCTTTCGGCTATTTCTGCCAAAAAATTGGTTATGTTTGATTCTTGCCACAGTGGGACAGCCAACAGAGGAGAGGATAGCAGTTTGGGAAGAGCCAAAAGTTTTCCCTCAAATGCGTTAGACGCTCCATTGTCAAAGGGCTTAAGCATGGGTGGGGAGATAGAAGGAGGTGACTATATTATCCTCTCTGCATCAAAAGACAGTGAAGAGTCTTTGGCAACAGCAAGTGGAAGTCTTTTTACCAATGAAATCTATAGGTTACTACAGCGTCAAACATCACTGGAGTCGATGAGAGAAGAGGCGACCTACAATATCGTCTCCTATGCAAAAAAAATTAGAAAAAAACCCCATCACCCCAAATTTACCTATTCAAATCCATCATTTGGAAATCGTTCCATAGGAAGTTTTTTGAAAACAGCTTCTGCCCCAATTCCGAGGGTTACAGAGACGTTACAGACCAAACTTGATAGCTTGGTCGCCAATCCTCAAATCGCAAAAATCAATATCACCAACAAGCAAAACAGCTACAATACCAATGATTTTATAACTTTTGGACTGGATACCAATGGAAAACAGGGATATCTGACCATTCTGTTTGTAGAGAATGACAAAGTAAGTGTTCTCTATCCTAACCCCAAAGCATTCTCAAAAGTAATTGGTGGCAGATATGTCTTTCCTAGAGATTTTGGCAATTTTAAAGTAAGGGCTTTTAAAAACTGTAATGGTTGTCAAAAGGACAAAACCTCTATCTACATGATGCTAACACCACAACCCATACCCAATATCCAAAACATGACAAACCAAAAGATACTTAGTTTTGCAAAGGGGTCAACGATGGACATGGCAATTAGCAAAGATGTGGATTTGGTTTTTGATGAACCAAACAAAACACCAAGCAGTGGTATGATGGTGGGAAAATATGAATTTTTTGTCTATTAATAAAAAGGAAATATCAAAAGGAGATAAGATGTATAGAAAGATAATGGTTATCATGGCGATGTTGCTGTTGACCTCATGTATGAATAGCCCAACAACAATAACAAGAGGAGGTAGCTCTTCAGGCTATGCCACGCGTGATGCAGAGGTGGTTTTTGGAGATGAGCAGACCTATCCACGGATTGCATTGGTGATGGGGAACAATAACTATCAAAAAAACAGAAGATTAACCAATGCCGTACCCGATGCAAGAGCCATGAGGGATTTTTTTCAAAATAGAGGATTTCAGGTGGTCTATGCTGAAAATGCAGACAAAGATACCATGAATAGCAAAATCAATGAGTTTATGGGTGGTTTGGGCAAAAAGAGCGTTTCGGTCATCTACTATAGTGGTCATGCGAGTCAAGACAAGAGTCGAAAAACAGGAGTAACTACAAACTATTTACTTCCCATCAATGACCGTTCTCTAACAAGTGTTACCGACTACGACCGTGATGCTATCTCTTTGAACTATATTTTAAACAAAGCAGATGAGTTAAATCATGGCTTAAATATCGCCATGCTTGATGCGTGTAGAACCCCCATTGGGAGAGGTGGAAATATTCAAAATATTGGAGCAGAAGGAGTATATTTGGTCTACTCCACAGCTTCAGGAGTCACAGCCTCTGACAGTGGAGCATTTAGAAGAAGTTTTTTAAAATATGCCAAGAAACCTTTGAAATTAACAGATATTTTTGGAGGGGTTAAGTTGGATTTGAGAAAAGAGGGACAACGACCATCTGTACAAAATGATAAGGTTGGGATATTTTATTTTAGTAAGCCATCCTCAAAACCCACAACAGTTCAACCCACGCCTACCATTTCAACCTCTTCTAAATGGATGAAAAACACAGGAGAAAGAGCTAAATGGAAAAAGGCAAAAGAGATTTGTCGAGCCAAAGGGGGAAGATTGCCAACCATAGAGGAGTTGAGAAAGGTTGTAACGGATTGTGGGGGAATTATTGATGATGATCAAAATAATAAAAAAAATAGTTCTTATCAATCTTGTTATAAAGCAAAAGGATTTACCTCTAGCAATTATTGGTCTTCGACTACCGCTGCGTCAGATTCGTCCTATGCATGGTTTGTCAGTTTCGGCAATGGCCCTGACCATTGGTATGATAGGACGTATGAGTATCGTGTTCGGTGTGTTAGAGGTGGACATTGATTTTTGACCCTTGTTTTTACAAATTGCCTAAGCCATCTCTAAACTAATATGTACTAATATATGTACATATTTAAACTAAAGGAGTATTAATGCAAACCCTAAATTTTTCTCACACAAGACAAAATCTAGCTTCTACCTTTGATTTTGTGGTTGATAGTTGTATGCCTGTTACCGTGACCAGACAAAATAAAGAGCCTGTGGTTATTATTTCGATGAAAGATTATCGAGCGATGGAGGAGACTATCTATCTGATGCAGAGCCAAGCCAATGCCACAAGATTGAATCGTGCCATTAATCAACTAGAGAGTGGTCTTGGCAAACCACGGAAGCTTATAGAGGAATGATATTAAGTTTTGCAGATGATGCGTGGAGTGATTATCTCTATTGGCAACAGCAAGATAAGAAAATTTTAAAAAAAATCCATAGGCTTATCAAAGAGATTGAACGAGACCCTTTTGAGGGGATAGGAGAACCTGAACCTCTCAAATATAACTGGTCAGGCTACTGGTCACGCCGTATTACTATTGAACATCGTTTGGTCTATAAGGTTTTAGATGAACAGATTTTGATTGCTCAGTGTCGCTATCATTATCGGTAATTAAAGGTTCAGATAGAGCCAAAATTATAAGTAAAGCTGTGGATGTGGTAGATAAGCCTATTCAAAATCGTGCTAGTGGGTATTTGATTTTTTATGGGTATTTTTACGTTTGTATAGATAAAACTTCATCCAATCTCTCTATATAGACCCAAATAGATATTTTTTTATGTTAAATTTAAATTTTTAACACTTCTTAAATCATTTTTTTACTATGATTACTTTAAAATTAAAATTTAGGGACACTTTATGATGGATGTAATCCTTGGCCTGAGTGATATTCGAGATAATTTTGACGAGAGAACCATTATCAGAGGTAATGAGTATTATCTTGATGGTAGCGTGGGGGAGGTCAAGAGTTATAAAACTACCAGTTATAAAACCTCTGTTACGGTTACAACCGTTTTTTCAACAGTGACTGGTCGTCATGCTTATGAGCAGAAGATAGTGTTGCCAAATGAGGAGAGTCGAGGGGTTAAGGGGGTGTGTAGCTGTCCTATTGGGTACAACTGTAAACATGTGGTGGCTGTGCTTTTTCATCTTAGAAATGGGATGCAAAATATGAGTGCGACAGCCAGTGCTAGGGGAGATAGAGATGTTATGGATGTTGATGCTCAAAAGTGGGTACATAATTTTATTGCATCCAATCAAAATCTTTCAGTTGATAACCCAGTCCCACAAGAGAATTTTTTAATTTATCGACTTTTTGAATATAGAGATACTTATAATAGGAGTGATTTGGAGTTTTATCGAGCGATGGTGCTTAAGACGGGTAGACTCTCCAAAGGAACATGGTTAAAAAGAGAGAATTTTTTTTATGACTATCGGAAAAAAGAGTATCTTAGCGATGGAGATAAAGATGTTGTAGGTTCTCTTTATAGTATACTTGATGGTTATCGTTACTCTCCAACGATAAAGTTTACAGGAGAGATTGGGGCAACGTTGATTAGAAGATTGATTGCAACCCAGAGATGCTATTTTCAATCTGCTTCAGAAGCCTTGGTTTTTAGTGATTCTCCTAAAAGAGTAACCTTTTCATGGAAAGAGGGAGAAACAAAGAGTAAACTGATCTCAAACTTGACCCCTGATGAGTATCTTATCTCTGAAACGACTCCTGCGTTCTGTATTAATAAGGTTAATAATCTGATTTATGAGGTGGAGAGTGCGTACAATAGTGAGACGTTGGGTTTTATGGTTGATGCCCCTGAACTCTCTAATAAGAGTCTTGTGGCTGTGACACAACAGCTTTTATCTAAGTTGCCTAATGTAAACTTTCCTCTTCCCTCAACATTTAAGATAGAGGAGTTGAATGGGGGTGTGACTCCCTATCTTTATATCTATGGAGAAAAAAATTTAAATAAAACAATACACCTTATGAAGCTTAGTTTTCTCTATGAAGATTATCTCATCTCCTCTGAAACCCAAGGCGAGACGACTATCCTTACTCAAAATAACAGAACAGTAAAAATTATAAGAGAGAATCAAAAAGAGCAAGAGTATCGAGAGTTGATAGAGGATTTTGGGTTTGAGTTTGAACCTCAAAAATTGGCCTATTTGAGTCGTGCCAAACCCTCCATGCAGGTTGCCATTGAGCGATGGCGATTTTTTACAGAGGAGCAAGTCCCACAACTGATAGAGCAAGGGTGGGAGATAGATATTGCTGATAACTTTAACTATCAGTTTGAGTATATGGAGACCATTACCGTAGAGAGCAGTGAGTCGGGCAATACCAACCCTTGGTTTGAACTCTCATTCTCTGTGGATATTGGGGGGAAGAGAGTGGCTCTTCTTCCTATTGTTGCGTCACTTTTACAGGAGTTTGACAGTGTCGATGAGCTACCTCCTAAACTCAACTTGGAGCTTGGAGAGGGTAAGTTTCTGCATATTAACTCGACAGAGATTAAACCGATTTTACGGACTATTTTTGAGCTTTTTGATAAAAAAGAGGGTAACAATCTTATTATTAAACCATTTGATGCCCATCTTTTGGATATTGATATGGATGCTGATGTGGTTTGGAAAGGGGCAAAAGCACTAAAGGAACTCTCGCAAAAACTCAAAGACTTCAAGGGGATAACCTCGGTAACCCCCTCTCCAAATCTACAAGCCACACTTCGAGAGTATCAGCAGTTTGGGCTTGATTGGTTAAACTTCTTGCATGAGTTTAGATTTGGAGGAATTTTGGCAGATGATATGGGCTTGGGAAAAACGGTACAGACGTTGGCATTTGTACAACTCCTAAAGCATCGGGGGGAACTCCATAAACCTTGTCTGATTATTATGCCTACTTCGCTGATTGGAAACTGGAAAAATGAGATTAGAAAATTTACACCTGATTTAACTGTTTTGGAGCTTTATGGAATTGATAGGGCTAATAAGTTTAAAGAGATAACAGACTATGATATTATTGTAACCACCTATCAGTTGGCTCAAAGAGATGAGGAGAAGTATCAAAAACTGGATTTCCTCTATATTATTTTGGATGAAGCCCAAAAGATAAAAAATCCCAAAACCAAGATGGCAATGGCGATAAAATCATTTAGCTCTGACCATAAACTCGCTCTTAGTGGAACACCTATCGAGAACCATTTGGGTGAGTTGTGGTCTATTTTTGATTTTTTAATGGAAGGTTTTTTGGACAATCTTAAAACCTTTAAATCTTTTTATCAAATGCCCATAGAGCAAGAGCATGATTTTGCAAGAAGAGAACTACTTAACAAAAAAATAGCCCCTTTTATCTTGCGTCGAACCAAAGAGGAGGTGGTCAAAGAGTTGCCTCCCAAAACAGAGATAATCAAACGTGCAAAATTTGGGACAAAACAGGCAAAATTTTATGAGAATATTCGTGTCACGATGGAGGAAAAAGTAAGAGAGACGATAAAGGGTAAAGGGCTATCCCGAAGTCATATTACCATCCTTGATGCACTGCTTAAACTCCGACAGGTCTGCTGTGACCCACGACTTTTAAAACTAGAGAGTGCCAAGAGTGTTAAAGAGTCTGCCAAACTGGAGATGTTTTTAGAGCTGATAGATGATTTGCATATGGAGGGGCGAAAGGTACTGGTCTTTTCACAATTCACCTCTATGTTGAGCATTATAGAAGCAGAGATAAAAAAGAGAAAGATATCTTATACGAAACTGACAGGAGCAACAAGAAAGCGAGAAGAGGTGATAGAGAAGTTTACCAAAGGGGATGCCAATATCTTTCTTATTAGCCTCAAAGCAGGAGGGATAGGACTCAACTTGGTGGAGGCTGATACGGTAATTCACTACGATCCTTGGTGGAATCCTGCTGTGGAGAATCAAGCGACCGATAGAGCCTATCGAATCGGTCAAGATAAGGCTGTGTTTGTCTATAAATTGATAGTAGAGAACTCCATAGAGGAGCAGATTATTAAACTCCAAGAGAAGAAGAAAACCCTTCAAGCAGGAATATATAAGGGCAATGAGGATAAAAGTGATAAGTTTGATGGTGAGGATTTGGTAGAGCTGTTGAGGTTATAACCCAATTCGTGTAGCCGTCAAAAAAATATACTCTCGTCCTGTAAGTGTAACACGAAATTTTTTCTGCTGTAGATACTTTTTTGCAAAGATGACATCATTAAAAAGCAGAGACATTTCAGAATAGGGGTAGTTGGGTGCTTTTGCTCCATAAATTAGCTCACCATCAATCCATCGACTGTTGGGAAATCCTAAGATGAACGCTCCATCATGAGTGAGATGCTCCTGAACCAGTGACATCAAAAAGGGTTTATAGTTGATACTTGGGCTTTGGAGTGT
>CAYVNI010000274.1:0-1923 GCA_964452815.1 uncultured Sulfurovum sp. | reverse complement strand
AATATTCTCTTCATTATCAAAAAGTTTTTTGAAAAAGCTATCATGTGGGTGTTTGATGCTTATTTCGGGTCTTGGCACGATTTTATCCTTTACTATTTTAAAGAATTTTAACATAAAAAAATATATTTTATGAAAGATATGTCAAATCGTCATGTTTTACAGGGTGTTTTCCCGTGATGTCGCAATAAGTGGAGAGTCATTTGAGGTAAAGAGAGCCAATTAAATTTGGACTACTCTTTATGAGTTGGCTAAAAATGGGAAGTTGGGGCTTTTGGAGGGGTAAAAGTTTATTTTCATCACCTGACTCCAAAACCTAAAACCTAAAATCAACCATTAAAAAGCCTTGAATTATTAATTATTTGGTTTAGATGGTGTTGTCAGAGGACAACACCCTACAATTTTTTCGACTGCTTCATCTTCATATACTCCAAAAGCTCCTCTTTTTTAATATTAAGTTTAGCTACAACATCATCTATAGCTATTTGAAAATCTTTCATCATGACTATGGCTGTTTCAAAAACTCCTTGTTGGATTCCTTGTTGAACTCCAGTTTGAAGTCCTCGTTGCATTCCAATCTGAATTCCTTCAACTCTTCCTTCTGCTTTTCCTTCATCTAACCATCGTTGTGCAAGTGTTGGCATGGTATCTTCTCCTTTCATCTCTATAATAAGCTCTTTTAGCTCTTCTTTCTTTATATCTTTATTAACTACAATATATTCAAATAACCTTATAACTCGCTCATCATCAAGCATCACAATCTCTTTTAGTACTGGTTTCAACTCTGCTACATTTTTAAATATATTCTTCATCAATAGCAGTGATGCACTTAGATACAAGTTATTTATACTCTTCATTATATCATGATTTTCTATCTGTGTGGTATCAAATATTACAAATTTAAAATCCATCAAGTAGCCATCTAAGGCACTATTTGGTTCAAAGTACTCTCTAAAATTCTTTTTGAGCTTAGATTTAGTTTTACCATGATAGAAGATAAATGGGACAATAGGCGTTAGATACTTTTGATGGTTCTCTATCTCACTCTCCCATATGGTCAAGCAGTAGTTCATAGTCTGAATCAATGTCAATTTATCATGATACGATTTATGTTCAAATATGATATAGATTTTACTTTGCGTTTCAGATACAAGACAATCAACACAGAGGTCAAGGTAGTACTTTTTATGTTTTTTATTCTCTTTTTCGGTATCTGATATTTTTATGCTCTCAAAATCAAGATTTTTTACCAAATCTTTGGGAAGATAAACTCTTAGAAAATCTCTAATATTCTCTTCATTATCAAAAAGTTTTTTGAAAAAGCTATCATGTGGGTGTTTGATGCTTATTTCGGGTCTTGGCACGATTTTATCCTTTACTATTTTAAAGAATTTTAACATAAAAAAATATATTTTATGAAAGATATATCAAATCGTCATGTTTGATAGGGTGTTTTCCCGTGAAAACACCGTCAAGAATCAAAACACCTCCAACCGAGCCAACCCATAAAATATAAAGCTCTCCCCAAAGCTCATGGGTTAGTTGTGAATCAAAAAGCTTTCCACTCTTTTTGAATTAGAATGTTTCTTTATTGGTTCTTTTATTGGGGTACATGTAACTTCTCATTATTTACTTTTTTCACCACTTTTTGGATATTTCCTAAAACTAGAATGCCTATTTTGTGGGATTTCAATTTTTTTAAGCACCTCTTTTTAGGTAAATTTTGGTAAATAATGAGAAGTTACGGGTACATTATACTCTTTATCTATAAAAATTTCTCTCATATACTGCGTGAACTACCTCTAGCTAAAGAGCTAGAGGCTTCCTAACTAGCAGACTCCAACGAGTCTGAATTTGAAAGGCTTTCTGATTTATAGTCTTGAAGGCTAATTCCTAGCCCAAGAGACTCCAATCCTCTGCGTTCTA
>CAYVNI010000273.1:0-5232 GCA_964452815.1 uncultured Sulfurovum sp. | reverse complement strand
AATATAATAATTAAAGAAAGGTTAAGTATGGATTCATTTTTTAGAAGAATAATATTTTTAGGAACAATATTATTTACTACTTTTCTATTCTCATCAGATGGAGAAGATACTCGTATTACAGTTTCCAATGCTGCTTCAGTTCATGAAAATAGTGGGGAAATGAGTTTTCCCATACAATTAAGCGAGTCACCAGATATGTGTGAAGAAGTAAGTATAGATTATAGAACTGAAAATGCTTCTGCTAAAGCAGGAGAGGACTATACCAATACAAGTGGCTCTGTAACCCTTTATGGGGCGTGTATATTTCCTCCTCATTTTCCAGAACATACCACACTGGTTAAGGTTCCTATTATTGACAATAGTAATTATGAAGAGACAGAAAAATTTTATCTTAAAATATCAAACTCTACCGTAGGATATAAAGTCACCCGTAGTACAGCACAAGGTTATATTTATGACAATGAATCTAAACCCTTAGAGCTTACCCTTCATAATAGAAGTGAAAATGAACAAGATAGCAACTGGGATTTAAGCTTTACAGCCAGACTAAACCAAGTTGCTCCAAATGACATAACTGTAAAGTATACAACAGAAAATAGCACTGCCCTAGCAGGTCAAGACTATATGGCAAAAAGTGGTAGTGTTATTATCAAAAAAGGGTTTAAAGATGGTCATATCCCAATAACTATTATAGGTGATGATATCTATGAAACGCCAACAACTGAAAAATTTAATGTCAAAATAACCTCTATTAGTGAGGGAACAGTTGTAAGGGATTTAGCAACAGGAAGCATTACTGATGATGATAAAATAAAAATAGACATTAGTAGTACCAGTGTAGATGAGGGAAACAGTGGAGATAATAACAAGATGCCATTTAAAATATTTCTTGCAAAAAAATACCCCAATATTACTCCACTAACAGTTAACTATACGACAGAAGATGGTTCTGCAACACTTGCAGATTCAGACTATACAAAAACGACAGGAACAGTAACCTTTCATCCTGGAGATATTGAAAAGATTATCTATGTCCCTATTATTGGTGATGATACAATCGAACCTGATGAAAACCTAAAAATGATTATATCTGGAAGTGATCATATTATTAATCTTGGTTACTCAGAGAGTGAAATCAGAAATGATGATGGGGAGTTCCCTGGTGTTGATTTCTCTACAGGTGATTTTTCTATTATCGAAGGTAACAGTAGTACAAAAATACTCAATTTTAACTTTACACTTGATGCCGATGCAATTGAAGATACATCATTTGATTACTATACCCAAGCACATACCGCAAATGCTGATGGAGACAATGATTATGTTGAAATTAGTAGCAAAACCTATCATATTCCACAAGGAAGTAGAAATATCACTATTCCTGTTACCATTAATGGAGATTCAAAAATTGAAGAAAACGAACTTTTTTATCTAAAATTTACCAATGAAAAACATATTACAATTCATGGGCATATAGCTAAAGGTAATATTTTAAATGATGATGGTTCATACCCCAATCTCTCTTTTGATAACAACTCATTCTCTATGTCTGAAGGAAACAGTGGACAGAGTGATTTAAACTTTACACTCTCTATTACTCCAAAAGCATTAGCAGGTTCTTCATTTGACTACTTCACTGAAGACCATAGTGCAAAGATTGAGGATAATGACTACACAGCTATCAGTAGAACCACGCACACTTTTACAGGTGGTGAAACTTCAGTTACCATTCCTGTAAAGATTATAGGAGATACAAAAATTGAAGGTGACCAAGATTTTTATCTAAAAATAGACAACGAACATAACCTCTCTATTACAGGAACACAATCCCCTACAGGAGAGATATTAAATGATGATGGGGACTATCCTGAATTCTCTATTGAGGCATCTGTAACAGAGGGGACAGAGGGGGATAGTGGTAGTAAAAATATTATGTTTACCATTAAACTGGATAGCCCTGCAAAAGAGGATGGTGTCTCTATTGAGTACAAAACAGTAGATGAAAGTGCAAAAACAAGAGATAATGACTACCAAGAGGTCTCTGCAAAAACCCTAATTTTTGGACAAGGGGAGATGAATCAAACACAAACTCTCTCAGTTGAGATGTATGGAGACACAAAAGTTGAGGATAATGAGACATTTAGAATAGAGCTAATGAACCCTCACTCTGCAACGCTTTCCAGCATACATCGCAGTGTACAGTTTACAATTATCAATGATGACAAACATAGTAATGATGCTTTTGAATGTAAAGATAATGATATGTATATCTCCAGTAGTACTAACAGAGAAAATGGAGATACAGGCAGAATGTGGCTACACAGAATAGATATAAATAAAAATCCTTTTTATTTTCAAGTAATTGAAAAAGAGGGAGCTGAAGAGAAGTATAATGCCACGGCATTCAACCCTGATGATAAATATATCTATGGACTCTTTTATAAACAACTGATTAAACTCACCAAAACAGGAAAAGTTATTAATTTAGGAGAGATTAAAGAATTACCAAAAAGATTTAAAAAT
Source organism: uncultured Sulfurovum sp. (assembly GCA_964452815.1). Lineage (GTDB taxonomy): Bacteria > Campylobacterota > Campylobacteria > Campylobacterales > Sulfurovaceae > UBA1140. Next base: position 2,709 of record CAYVNI010000273.1, on the reverse strand, counting down.
AAACAGCTGTATGCAGGAGCGATATATGGAGGTCAATACTATGTTACAGGACGAAAGACAAAACAGAAGCAACTTTTCAAAATTGACCTTACTGATCCAGACAAAAAAGTCTCAAAAATTACACTCTCTAAAAAAGTTGCTATTCAAGATTTCTCTTTCTCTCCTGATGGTAAATATCTCTATGGGATTGATAAAAAAGGAAAACTAACAAAAATAGATGTCTCAGATGGAACAACAACTCAAATAGGAGAAAACCATACAGGGTATGCTTTTGACTCCACATTTTCTGATAAAAATGGGCGTTTTTTTGCAAATGATGGTGATGGAGCAGGATTTTTTGAATTTGATTTAACAGATGGAAGCAAACAGTTCCTATCCCACTCTCAACCTGCTGACTATAATGATGGAGCAAACTGTCTTAATGCGTCTCTTGTCTTTACTGACTATGGTGATGCCCCTAGCACGTATGGTAAAGCACAGCATGATATTAAAAAAGGTATCTTTATGGGGGATGAGGTTGACCATGACATTACCCCTTATTTTAGCAGTGATGCAAATGGCGATGATATCAATGGAATTGATGATGAAGATGGCGTTACACTGACCAGTGGAGAAGATTTAAATGGCACCTATTTTAAACTAAATACAGAGCAGAACCTAACTATTAAGGTCTCAGAAGATGGATATCTTAATGCGTGGATAGATTATAATGTTGATGGAGACTTTAATGACTCACAAGAGAAGATTTTTGATAAACTGTCTCTCTCAAAAGGTACTCATAACATTCACTTTACCACGCCAAATACAATAACAAAACTCAATGAAACCAGCTATATTAGATTTAGGTTCTCCTCTACTCAAAATTTAAATATGGATGAAGATGCTATTGATGGAGAGGTTGAGGATTATGAGGTTAAATTCGGAGATGGTATTGTCCCTCTTACAGGTCTCTTTAATATCGAACGAACCAACAGTAACTCATCTCCAATTAATAGCGATGCTAGAAATGCATGGTACACCCAAATAGTTGGTCGAGATTTTGACTACTCTATCCTATTTTATGAAGAGGATTTATCAGCACAAAAAGAGATAGACAGCGTGGTGATGAAGTTGGAGCTTGTTGATATGGAGAGTAACACCTCTCTTTATGAACGCTATTTTTATATTAAGAACACTCCACCTGTTAGTAGAAAAGATATTTTAATAAATACAGATTTAGAGAGTTTACCCGCAACCAAAGATGCCCGTTTTAGAGTATCATATGGGGTAGATAATGAGGGTTCATTGCTTCAAATAGAGTGTACTAAATCAGAAAAAGAGTGTTATGATACGCTTCCAAAAACTCGTACTAATTATGCCAAAGATAACTTTGCTATACGTCCTGAGACCTTTTTTGTGACAGTAAATGATGGAAATACTCCACTACGAAATAGCAGAGATATAAATCATAATAACAATGCTATTCCTCTGGCAACAGGATATAATTATAATCTAACTGTCACTGCCGCACAATACAGAGCCAGTCATGAAGTGGTCTCTTCTCCTAAATACTCTACAACCATAGACAGATGGCTACGATTTAAAACGGTAGGGGTTTGTGCCAATGGAGAGGACAATAGAACTGACGAAACATTTAAAGATGGAAACAATACTACCCACCTTATGGAGCTTCATAATGTAGGTAACTATATTTTAGAGATAGAAGATAACAACTGGACATACGTTGACCATAACCTAGCCAATCCAGCTCTTTCAGGATGTCTATCCGGAGCAAAAAGAGATTTAAATATACCAAATATTGATGGAAAAGTAGGATGTAGTATCGCCACCCAATCCTCCGATATTAATATCTTATTTCAACCCTATAAGTTTGAAGTCACATTACAAATAGAAGCCAATAACATTCCAAACAGTTCGCACCCTGATTTTTTATACATGATGAATGGGATTAATGCCACAAATAAAGATGTTGCCATACAGTTTGAAGGGGATATCACGGCACAAAGTAAAGATGATATCAATACTACAAACTTCACAGAGGGATGTGTTGCCAATGATATTAATCTCTCACTTATTGCCCAAACCCTATCAGAAGATGGAATCAATCAAATTATTAGAACCTCACCAAGCCGTTTGCGTACAAGAACCGATGTCAATCTAACCCGTATCATTCGGTATAATAACGACCATAACAATAATAATTTAGATACCAATCGTACACTAGAATATATAAATAGTGATATTATTGTGGATAGAGATAAGTTTTTAAATGAGAACAATGGCTCAACTCATCTTCAGATACGATACAACATCAATAAAAATAGTACCCAAACTATTAACCCTGTACAGATTACCTTTAAAAGCTTTGAAGTCAACTCTAGTACTTCCTTTAGTGAAGCCAATGAGAGTAGCTCTAAATTACAAGCAGATGGTTCATACATACACTACCCTCTTGGTCATAAAGACCTAAACAATAGCATTCGAAACTTCTACTTTTCACAAATTGCTCCTGATACAATTGTCTATCCCATTGTTAACTGTAAAACAACAAGTAGCATCTCAACTCCTGTTAATGTTGATATTTTTTGTGATAGAGATATAGCATACTGTACGCAAACAGGTCTCATTGGTCATACGAAACCTCTTACTAGCCCACGGGCAAGTCAAGGCTGGTATATCTCTATAGAGCATAATGAAACCCGTGATGGA
>CAYVNI010000272.1:0-15739 GCA_964452815.1 uncultured Sulfurovum sp. | reverse complement strand
TCTTCTTTGTGCAGCATTTCTTATTCGAGTAAGAGAGTCTGCAATTATATCTGTCATCATCTTTTACTTCTCCTTACCAGCTTGATTTTTTCATACCAGGGATTAAACCCTCGTTTGCCATTTTTCTTAAACAAATTCTACAAAGACCAAAATCTCTGTATACAGAGTGAGGTCTTCCACAAATGTTACATCTTGTATATGCTTGTGAACTAAACTTAGCAGGTCTCTGCTGTTTAGCTATCATCGATTTTTTAGCCATTATTTCTTTCCTTTAGCGAAAGGCATTCCAAGTTTCTCTAAAAGAGTGAATGCTTCTTTATCGTTTTCAGTACTTGTTACAATTGTAATATTCATACCGTGAGTCTTGATAATTTTATCAAATTCAACCTCTGGAAACATCAATTGCTCTTGAAGACCGAAGTTATAGTTACCACGACCATCAAAACCTTTTCTAGGAGTTCCACGGAAATCTTTTACTCTTGGAAGTGAAATTGAAACCAATTTATCAAAGAAGTTGTACATATTAGCACCACGTAATGTTACACGAATACCCGATGGAGCTCCCTCTCTTGCTTTAAAACCAGCAACCGATTTTTTAGCATTAACCACCACTGCTTTTTGACCAGCAATTAGTGAAATGGTATCTGTCATGTTTGCGATAAGTTTGTTGTCCTTACCCTCTTCACCAGCACCAACAGAGATAACTATCTTCTCAAGCTTAGGTGTCTGCATTACATTTTTAATACCACACTCTTCTCTAAGAGCTGGTGTAATGTCATTGTACTTTTGCTTCATTCTACTCATGGTATTATGCCTCTACTTTTTTTACATTAGAAATATGGATTGGCATCTCTTTATTTTCGAAACCACCATCTTTATTCTCTTCTGTTGGCTTTACAGCTTTCTTTGCAAGTTTACAACCTGCAACGATTACAGCATCTTGCTTTGTAAGAACTTTAAGAACTTCAGCAGTTTTACCTTTATCGTCACCAGCGATAACCATTACTTGGTCACCTTTTTTGATTTTAAATTTTTTATTTGCCATTACCATACCTCTGGAGCAAGTGATACAATTTTCATAAATCCTGCATATCGAGCTTCTCTCGCTACAGGACCAAAAATACGTGTACCAATTGGTGCATTTTTTTCATCAATAATTACAGCAGCATTGTCGTCGAATCTGATTAGTGAACCATTTTCTCTCTGAATCTCTTTATGAGTTCTTACAACTACAGCTTTAACTACCTTACCTTTTTTAACTTTTCCTGTTGGAAGAGCTTTTTTAACAGAGGCAACGATAACGTCACCAACTGAAGCGTATCTTCTCTTAGAACCACCAAGAACTTTGATACACATAATCTCTTTAGCTCCACTGTTATCAGCAACAGTTAATCTTGTGAAACCTTGAATCATTACTCCACCTCTCCCTTTTTAACTTCTGAAAGAACTTTTAGAAGTCTAAAACTTTTTGTTTTAGAGAGTGGACGGCACTCAATAGCAGAGATAGTATCTCCAACATTTACCACACCTTGCTCATCATGAACAAGATACTTTTTAAATCTTTTTACTGTTTTGTGATATCTTGGGTGGATAACTTTTCTCTCTACAACAATAGAGATAGTTTTCTCACCTGATTTTTTAATCACGGTACCAGATATTTGTCTTTTTGGCATACTCTAACCCCTTACTTCGACGCATTAGCTGTAATAGCTGTTTGAATTCTAGCGATGTCTTTTTTCGCTACTCTTAACTCACTAGTGTTAGTAAGTTGCATTGTCTTCTGTTTTGCTTTAAGTGTAAAAAGTTCAATCTTTTTCTCTTTAAGCATCACTGTTAAATCTTCAACAGATTTATCTTGAATACTAGTATATTTCATTACTATCCTTTGCAGCGATAATTTTACATTTAAATGGAAGTTTATGCAATGCAAGTGTTAACGCTTTACGTGAAACCTCTTCAGGTACACCAGCCACTTCAAATACAATTCTTCCTGGCTTGATGTTCATTACCCACTCTTCTACTGAACCCTTACCTTTACCCATTCTTGTCTCAAGAGGCTTTTTTGTAAGAGGTTTGTCTGGAAAAACTCTAATCCAAGATTTACCCTGTCTTTTCATCTCACGTGTCATTGTAATTCTTGCAGCTTCGATTTGTCTTGAGTTAATTCTACCAGCTGAGACAGCTTTAAGTGCAAACTCACCAAACTCAATCTTGTTACCTCTAAATGACTTTCCTCTGTTACGACCCTTCATAACTTTACGAAATTTAGTTCTTTTAGGCATTAACATGACTATTCACCTCTCTTTTGATTACGTGATGGTTTACGACCACCTCTTTTTTCCTCTTTTGGCTCGGCTTGGATACCTTTGGCAAGAACTTCACCTTTGAAAATCCAAACTTTAATACCGATGATTCCATAAGTAGTTTGTGCTTCTGCAAAACCATAATCAATTTTAGCTCTAAGTGTATGAAGAGGAACACGTCCTTCTAAGTACCACTCAGTTCTCGCCATCTCAGCACCACCAAGTCTACCAGCAACAGCAACTTTAATTCCTTTTGCTCCTGATTTCAATGCACCTTGAATAACTTTTTTCATCGCACGTCTAAATGCAACACGTCTTTCAAGTTGAGTAGCTACGTTTTCAGCTGCGAGTTGAGCAGAAGCTTGAGCACGTTTTTCCTCTTTGATATTAAGAGAGATATCTTTACCAAATTTTTTAGTAAGTGTCTCTTTAAGCTTAGTAATATCAGCACCTTTTTTACCAATGATAATTCCAGGTCTTGCAGTTACAATAGTAACTCTGATTTTCTTAGCTGTTCTTTCAATAATAAGATTAGAAACACCTGCATAAAAAAGCTCTTTTTTCAAGTACTTTCGTAGTTGGTAATCCTCAGCAATAAATGCTGCTGTTCTCTCTTTTTTAGGAAACCATCTTGATTCCCAGTTTCTATTGATTCCAAGTCTAAGCCCTATAGGATTTACTTTTTGACCCATATTATGCCTCCTCTGCTTTTGCTACTGTTACCATGATGTGTGCCGTTGGCTTAAGGATTCTACTTGCTGTTCCTCTTGCTCTTGGTCTCCATCTTTTCATTACCGCTGCTTTGTCTACTCTACAAGAAGTGATTACTACTTCTTCAGGTTCAAAGTCACCATTAGCCACTGCTGATGCGATAACTTTTGAGATAATTCTTGCTGCTTTATTTGGCATAAATTCCAATGCTGCTAGGGCAAGTTCGGCATTCATGCCTTGAACTTCTCTTGCAATCATTCTTGCTTTATCAGGGGCTACACGTGTATATTTTAATAATGCTTTACTCATAATACCACCCTACCCTTTTCTCTGAACAGAACCTTTATGGCCCTTAAATGTTCTAGTAGGTGAGAATTCACCCAACTTATATCCAACGTGATTCTCTGTAATATATACAGGAATAAACTGTCTACCGTTGTGAACATTGATAGTTAAACCAATGAACTCAGGGAAGATAACTGAACGTCTTGACCAAGTTTTAATTGGTTTGTGAGAACCTTCTTCTTTAGCCTTAAGAACTTTTTTCTTTAAGTGGTCATCTATAAATGGACCTTTTTTAGTTGATCTTGCCATCTCTTACCCTTACTTCTTTCTCTTAGAGATAATTAATTTATCACTAGATTTTTTCTTACGAGTTTTGTAACCTTTAGTCGGCATACCCCAAGGACTTACTGGATGTCGTCCTGAGTTTGTCTTACCTTCACCACCACCGTGTGGGTGATCTATTGGGTTCATCGCAGACCCTCTGGTTTGTGGTCTGATACCTCTGTGTCTTTGACGACCAGCTTTACCAAGAACAACGTTTGCCCAATCTTCAGAACCAACAGTACCAATAGTTGCTAAACACTCACCAAGAACATATCTCATCTCACCAGATGGAAGTCTAAGTGAAACGTATTTACCATCTCGACCCATAATCTGTGCATAACCACCAGCTGAACGAGCGATAGTACCACCCTGACCAATATTTAGCTCAATATTATGAACCAAAGTTCCCACAGGAATAGCTTTAAGTCTCATACAGTTACCAGTTTTAATATCAAGTCCACTTTCAGCTGACATGATTTTATCACCAACACTCATACCTTTGGCTTGAAGAACATATCTTCTGTCACCATCTGTATATTTAACAAGACAGATTCTACAAGTTCTGTATGGGTCGTACTCAACAGTAGCTACTGTTCCTTCAACACCAAACTTATTTCTTTTAAAGTCAATAATTCTGTATAGTTTTTTAGCTCCACCTTGTCTGTGACGAGAGGTGATTCTACCATTGCTATTTCTACCTGCTGAACGTGGAAGTTTTTTAAGAAGACTTCTAACACTCGCTTTTGCTGTAATATCACCACTATCAAGGTTGGTAATATAACGACGACCTGCTGAGGTTGGTTTATATGATTTAATTGCCATCTTCTTCTCCCTACACTGCTAAGCTATCAATTTTTGCATCTTCAGGTAAGAACACATAAAACTTTTTCAAGTCTGGTCTTTTACCTTCGATACCTTTAAATCTTTTAACTTTACCATTAACTCTCATTGAATTTACTCTCAATGGTTTAATACCAAAATACTCTTTGAAAACTGCTTTTAGACCATTTTTGGTCATTCTTGGACTTGTCTGAACAACGATTACACCCTCTTCTTGCATAGCAAGAGTCTTCTCAGTGTACAAAATTGCTTTAATATCTGTAATATCTGCCATCTTAACTCTCTTCTATCAATTTGTCCCAAACAGCTTTTTCGATTACCACTGAGTGATAAGCAGCTGCTAGGTATGCGTTTAATTCGTTTGCTTCAATAAGGTAAGCGTTCTGAAGGTTTCTAAATGCTAAAAACGTTTTATCATCAATAAGCTCTTTAACAACCAACACATCTCTTTGTCCAAGTCCATCAACAAATGCCTGAGCATCTTTTGTTTTACCTGACTCAACTACAATGTTTTCCATAACAAAAATTTTCTCTTCAGCTGCCAACTCTGCCAATGCAAAATTAAGTGCCAATTTTTTCTGTTTTCTGTTTACTTTTTGGTTGTAGTTTCTGTTGTTTTTAGGTCCAAAAGCAACACCACCACCAACAAATATTGGAGATCTTACAGAACCTGCTCTCGCACGTCCTCCACCTTTTTGAGCCCAAGGCTTCTTACCACCACCACGAACATCTGAACGGGTTTTAGTATGTGCAGTGTTTGCTCTTAACCCTGCTGCATAAGATTTACAATACAGATAAAGGTTATGAGGGTTTACCTCTGCATATGACGTTGGAAGGTCACTTGTTTTAATTACTGTTGTACTCATTATTTAACAATCCTTACCAATCCACGAGCACCATTGTGACCAGGGATTGAACCTTTTAATACTAAAATTCCGTTTTCAGCATCAAACGAAATTACATCATTTTTAACTGTAACTTGTGTGTTACCGTACTGACCAGGCATTTTTTTACCTCTCTGTACACGTCCAGGCCACTCTGCGTTACCAATTGAACCGATTCTTCTACCAAATCTATGTCCGTGTGACGCTGGTCCACCACCAAATCCGTGACGTTTCATACCACCTGAAAAACCACGACCTTTGGTAAGTAACGAAGTTTTTACCAACTCAGCAGATGCCAATGCTTCTGGTGAATAGTCTCCAGCCTCTGTACCTTCTGCTACAGTGATTGTCATAAACTTGTTAAACTCTTTGTCGATACCGAATTTGGTCTGTTGACCTTCAATACTTTTGTTAAACTTTTTACTGCTATGGTAAGCTACCAAAGCTTTACCATCTTCACGCACTTCACATACTTTAGTTTCGATAACTTTTAAAAGTGTTACAGGAACACTTGGTACGCCAACAGTTCTGCTCATACCTACTTTTTCAATAATAAATTCCATCATCTACTCCTATTTGTCCATTGATCTGATTTCAACATCAACTTCAGGTGCTAAATCTAACTTCATTAAAGAGTCAATAGTATCTGATGTCGCTGAAACAATATCAATCATTCTTGCGTGAATTCTAATCTCAAACTGCTCACGTGAATCTTTGTTTACGTGTGGCGATCTAAGAACGGTGTACTTCTTAATCTTAGTTGGCATTGGGATAGGGCCAATAAGCTCTGCACCTGTACGTCTAACAGCTTCAACAATTGAAGCAACTGATCTATCTAAAACACGGTGATCATAAGCCTTAAGCTTAAGTCTAATTTTTTCCATTTATTTTACCTTATAAAGAACTCGTTAGGTTATTACCATTTTTTAATAAAAAGTAACTCCTAACTAAAATTTGGAGCCGTATTGTACCGAGATAAACTTTTATGGGGGATGTATTTTTTGGGTTTTTTTTAATTTTTTAATTTTATCTTTCCTTTTTTAAAGGAGAGATAAAGGATAATTTCCTTAAGAATAGGTAAAAGAATCAGACTAAAAAATAGAAGGAGTTATTTTACTCAATTTTACTATCTTAAAAATGAGGAAGAAGACGTTTTTGAAAAAAGTAACGTATCTTTGTGGCTAATGGCGAAGAGGATTGAAGCAGAAGAAATACCGTCATGGTTGCAATTGTTTTCATGGTTAAATTTCCTTGTATGTTTTTTAAAAGTATAACATAAAAGTTTTAATTTAATATTAAAAATTAATTTTAATTTAATATTAATTCCATAAAAATAACTAGAAGACTTCTTTTATAACAATAAGATAGAGACTTTAACCACTCTTTTGATATAGTTCAAAAACTTTTTAAATAACAACTTTTTAAATAAACAGGACTCTACAAAACATGAAAATCTATTACATCTACAATAAAACTGAAGAGAAATTTGTCAATCGTGTTATGAAGTATCTTATCAATCAAGAGATTTTATTTCATAAGATTGAAATTAATAATACGGAGACGATACTTATTGAAGAGAATACACACTTTTTGGTAACAGGACGGCTTTATGATATCAAGAGTGTTCTTGATATAGCCTCTGCTCATGATATTAGTGTAGGGATTATCCCCTTGCCAAAACAGAAAGAGCTTATTAATACTTTTGCACTTAATTCTAATTTTGAGAAGAGTATTGAGATAGCACTTCTCCCATCAACAGAGAAGATTGACCTACTCTATTGTGAAGAGGATATGGTGTTGCAAGAGGTGGTGATTGGGGATGTTCCTCCTTTGGATTGTTTCTCTTCATCTATGGAAGGGAGTAGTATTTGGCAACGCATTAAATCTTTTATTAGTATTATCAATAAAGTTCGATATCTCAAACACACCTCATTTAAAATCACCACCTCCAAAGAGAAAATACTCAATTTTTCAGCTATTGGTGCAGTGGGAGTAGAGTATAATAACCGAACATTTGCCTCTAAACTCATTCATAAGCACCTCAAAAGCAATGATGGACGGCTCTCCTTGGTGATTCTCTCTCCTACCTCTATTTTGCAATATATTCACTACATATTTAGTACCCATATTCTACGACAGACACCGAAAAATCTTCCCTCTTCGGTGGGATATGTTCATAGTGGTAGCCTTTTTATAGAGCCTATGCGTGAACTTCCTGTAACCATTGATAGTGACCGATGTATCAAGACACCCATTCTACTCAAAACCAAAGCCAAGGCACTCTCTTTATCAGTGGGTGAGGAATTTTGGAATGAGAGAAACCATGAGAATTTGAGTAAGGAGAATGTAAAGGTAGACCATCTTCCATCAGATAAAGAGATGTCCACCTACTTGGGAAAAAATATTCCTCTTTTTACACATGCTAGTAAGGAGCAGTTTTCTGGTCTCTTTAGCTCTTTAAGAGAGGATGCACAACTTAACTCTACCTTTATGACTTTGTTGATTTTAGCAACCATAATTGCCACCTTTGGACTCTATATCAATTCAGCGGGGGTTATTATCGGGGCAATGCTTTTAGCTCCTTTGATGCAACCCATAGTGAGTGCGAGTATGGGACTTTTACGTCAAGATAGCACTCTGCTTTTAAACAGTCTAAAGAGCATCTTTTTAGGGGTTTTAGCTGTACTGTTTAGTGCCATGATTATTGCCTTACTTCTGCCAATGGAACAACTAACCTCTGAGATGAATGGTCGTCTCTCTCCCACTATTTTAGATATGTTTGTGGCTATTATTTCAGGAGTAGTCGCGGCCTATGCTAAGAGCAATGAGAAGATTATAGGCTCCCTTGCAGGGGTCTCTATTGCTGTGGCTCTTGTACCACCTATAGCTGTATCAGGAATTGGTCTAGGTTGGGGGGATTGGTCGATGTTCTCCTCTGCTTTTTTACTTTTTATAACCAACTTAGTAGGGATTATGATGGCGACAGCATTGACCTTTATGATGTTGGGTTTTTCTCCTCTTCATATTGCAAAAAAAGGAATAACCTATGCGATTATATTGGTAACAATTGTGAGTATTCCTCTCTATATCTCTTTTGATAAGATGATAGAAAAAGTTAAAGTAGAGCAGACTTTACATCATTTTAAGTATACCATAGGAGCAAAAGAGATAAACCTTCAAAATATTACAATACAGAAACATGGTACAAAGATAGTGGTACGTTGCGAAGTGGTATCGAGTGATATTCTTAGTAAACAGGAGAAGAGTCTACTCAAAGAGAAAATATCCACCAAAATGGGAGAGGATATTGAGGTATTAGCCTCCTTCCTCTACCGTCTATAAACAATCTATTAGTCATAACCAACAACCGAACTGTAATCCTCAGGAGGATGCTCATACTTCTCTGGCTCTTCCTCTTTTACAAATGTTCTTTTTCTTGGTATCCTATTCACAGGATAGGGGGAGATGTCGATAGATTCATCCCTTCTCTCCTCTTCATATCGAGGACGCTCTTGTCTGGGTTGAGGAGTTCTAATAACAATAGGTTGCTCCTGCTTACTCTGTGCTATTTGAGCAGAAGAGTCACCACTAGGAGGTGTAAAATAGAATCTACCATTTATCGTTTGGTCATAAATGGCAGGAAACTGCTTTTGGTTTGATTGAAGATAGACATCTTTTCGTGTTTTTTGAAAAACATCTCGCAAATCAAGTGGTTGCCCCATGTACTTAATCAATGATTCAGTAAAGAGTCCATGTCCACCTGCACGACCATCACTTGCCACACTTCCTGCACCTGTAGAGTAGGAGACAAACATCCCAATAGGTTCAACTTTTGCCAATCCACCTTTACCCAAACTTCGACTAAAAGGGTCATTTCGACACGCATCCAACACTACGATATTAAGACGATTTCCTATATTTTGCATTCTTTTGGTAATTCTATTTAAAGCAATGGCTTCATATTCTGTATCACTCTTAACATCTATTTTAGCATCCACAGGAATAAGATAATTTTGTCCATCTACTTCGATTCCATGTCCTGAGAAGTAGAACATTCCTACACCACCTTGTGCAATAGAGGTGTAAAATGCATCGAGACTCTTTTTCATGCCTCTTTTGGTGCCATTTTCATTATAGATAACACGAAATCCTCGTTGTTCCAACATACCTTTAATTGACCGTGCATCATTCACGGGGTTGCTTAATTTGGATAAAACACCTTGATAGTCACTGTTTCCAATAACCAAGGCGACTCTTTGCTCTTGACTTGTATTGGTTTTTACCTTTACTGCCCTACTCTGTATAGAATTTGAGTGAAAATCACTGGCACAGGCGGTAAAGTTTAATAAAACCATAAGTAGAAAAATAAAATATCTCATTTTATAACCATTCTTTAACTATAAATTCTTTACTATAAACAGTTGGACTATTTAAAGATGCTAAGAACATTTTTGACCGTATCTGCGGCGGTATCTAAAGCACTAGAACTCTCTTCTATTGCATCAGAAGTTTGATGACGCTTCATATTTTCCAGTCGAATCTCATCTGCTGTCAAATTTTGTTGTCTTTTATATTGTCTCGCTTCAGATTTTGTAATCTGAGCACCCTCTGCTCCTCTATTATTATTTAAATAAGCCGAGTCCAATCCTGCTGTTTTTGGGGTACACGCTTGAATTACGAATAAAACTGAAATCAAACCTATAGTTGTTAGTGATTTGCTTATTACTTTCATTTTAGATGTCCTTTTGTATTTATATGTTACATATATTAACACATTTTTTATTAAAAAATTATTTAATTTAAATTAAATATAGAAATTAAATATTTTCTAATTAAAGAGAGGCTATCCCTTTTATAAAACTCTCCTCCAAAAATATCCCCAAAGAGTTCTCTAAATCTTTGGCGGCTAGAGTTCCCTCTAGTTGCATTAGAACTCTATTTTGTTTAGGCTCAATCAAAAAAACCGTAGGTGTTCCCATATAAGTAAGTCCCATAGGAATAGTATCATGGTCAGCATCTATCTCAACTGCTTTTATATGTTTACGAACCATCTCTTTAATATGACTATTATTTGCCAATTCATAATTTAATGCGACACACGGTTCACAATCACTTGCCTCTACCTTTACCATAATATACTTATTTTCACTCATTGCCTCTCTTTTGGCTCGGTCAAAACTGGTATAGTTTATGCTTGTGACTTCACTGTTAAATAATAGCTTATCTTTAATTGCTGTTTTTTGAGTTGCCAACATCTCAATATTTAAAAATTTTTTCTGTTTTTCAAGCTTTTTCTTAAGACTCTTCTCCTCTTTTTCAACCAAAAAATTTAAGTACTTTTTGGTGTTAACCAACGCAGTTCGGTCTCTCTTTGTACCGTGTGAGGAGATAAGGTAGTTCCATGAGAGATTCTCTATCTCGCTTAATGTCTCTCTCCAGCCTTTTAAAGGGTACTGTTTATCCATATGTGGTGTCTGTCCATTGGAGACATAGTTTCCTACAAAAACTATCTGTTTTTTAGGAAAGTATGCAACAAGATGTCGTCCATTCTCTTTATTAAACTGCTTAATCTCTATCGTGATATCTCCCAGAGTAATCTTTTTATCTTTTTTGATATAGCTATCAAGAGGGACAAGTCGTGTATTAGAAAAAGCATCTTTTGAAATTTTGTGAGAAATAGAAGAGGTGATATTTTGATTAAAAAGTTTATAATAGGATTCAGGACCAATAAGCTTTGCCCCTCTCTCTTGATAAAACTCATTACCCAAAACATGAGTATCTTGCACGGTTGTATTAATAACATACTTTACAGGAAGAGGGTTTGCCTCTTGCATCACATTGTAAGCCTGTTGAGCATACTGATAGGTAGGACCACTGTCTATTACTATATACCCTTCACTGCTCTCTACATAACAAGTATTGACTACTCTACCACCATTGTCCTCTTTTGCATCCCCATACAGACCAAAGAAACATGACACACCCTCTGTTACCGTATAAGGCTTAAGATGATACTCAAAACTCACACCATAAACTGTCAACAAAAACAGCATTCCCAAAAACTTCATTACTATTCCTTCTTTTTTAAAGCTAAAATCCAAAAACATATCTGGATATTTTCCCTATTTTTTCAAAATAATAGCGTAAAAGTTAGTTTAAAAAATGAAATGTTACTAGATTATTAACCTAATGTAGTACCAATTCTAGAAAAGTTTCTGTTTTAAGGGAGGCACCACCTACCAGAACACCATCCACGTTCTCTATCTCGGAGATATCAGCAATATTTGCTCCCTTTACGCTTCCACCATAAAGTAGTGGTTTATCTACTATTTTTTTAAGAGCATTATGTGTCTCTGTAATCTCCTTTACAGAAGCGGTACGTCCTGTTCCTATCGCCCAAATAGGCTCATAGGCTACCATAAAATTATCATAAGTTGTATCAATCCCCTCAAACTGAGAGACAAGATGCTCCATCACTGCTTCAATCCCCTGCTCTCTTACCTCAAGTGATTCACCAATACAGTAAATAATTTCAAATCCCTGCTCTTTGAAAAAAGCAAACTTCTTGGCAATCTCATCTTGGGATTCACCAATAATATCACGTCGTTCACTATGACCGATAAGAATAGTTGAGATGTTAAACTCTGCAAGTTGTTCAAGACCAACTTCACCTGTATAGGCTCCTCCCTCTACAGGATAAGCATTTTGAGTACCCATCGTAAACTCTCCATCATAAGCATCCAATGCAGTTAAAGGAGGAAAAATAAAAATGCTGTCTTCTGATTTTTTATCTTGTAATTTTTCTTGGAGTTCCTCAATGTAATTCTGTGTGGATTTTCTTGTATGATTTGTTTTAAAATTTGCTGCGTATATCATGTTTGCCTTTTTTGCTATTAAATTTTTCTTTTGTTTAATAAAATCGAACCTACTGTATATAAATTCAATTCTATATAAACAATTTACCCAAATTATGCTTTAAGAGCCTCAATACCAGGAAGAGCTTTGCCCTCTAAAAGATTTAAACTCGCTCCCCCACCTGTACTTACAAAGGTCATCTCATCAACATCTCCTGCTTTTTGAGCCACATCTGCAGTATCTCCACCACCCACAATAGTGGTGGCATGACTTCCTGCTATATCATGAGACATCAAAAGGCTTCCTTTTGCAAATCTATCCCACTCATATACTCCCATAGGACCATTCCATAAAATAGTCTGTGCATCATAGAGAACCTCACGGAAGAGTCTTGAACTCGCAGGACCGATATCCAATCCCATCCAATTCTCTGGTATCTCTTGGGATGGTAGATATTTTGCCATAGAGTGTTCTTTGAAATCTTGAGCGACCACCACATCCACAGGCAAGTAGAACTTAACCCCTTTTTTTCTGGCTTTAATCATAACCGTTCTGGCTTCATCAAGAAGTTCATCTTCGACCAATGAATTTCCTATCTCATACCCTTGTGCTTTGAGGAATGTAAATGCCATTCCCCCACCAATAATCACTTTGTCAACTTTATCTAACAGCTCTCTTAGGGCTTCTAATTTTCCTGAAACTTTTGAACCACCAATAACCGCCACAAAAGGTCGAATTGGATTGGTCAAAGTTTTTTCAAAAAAATTGACCTCTTTGGTGAGTAGAAATCCTGCCGCTCTATGCTCTACATCAAAAAGTCTTGCCATCGCATCAATAGAAGCGTGAGCTCTGTGACAGGCTCCAAAGGCATCATTGATATAGATATCTACCATAGAGGCTAACTCTTTGGCAAACTGCTTATCATTTTTTGTCTCACCGATTTCATATCTAAGATTTTCAAGAACCAAAACTTCTCCACTCTTTAGGTTAGAGGCTAACGCTTTGGTATCCTCTCCAATGACATTCTTTGCCAATGTAATATTAGAAGCTATTTTTAGAAGTGTTTTCAAGCGTGTCACCACTGTCTGTAAAGAGTACTTATCCTCATAGATATTTGGTGTTGGTCGCTCATAGTGAGAAGCAAGTACAACTTTACAATCACGGTCAAGACAGTAACGAATACTGGTCAATGCCCCACGGATTCGTCGGTCATCGGTAATATTACCATCTTCATCTTTAGGAACATTAAAGTCACAACGAATAAATACCGTTTTTCCCTCTATCTCCTCTAACTCTTTAATACTCTTCAACCTATGCTCCTTTGCTCACGTGAACTGCCATATCCACGAGACGTACTGAGTAGCCCCACTCATTGTCATACCATGAGAGAACTTTTACCATCGTTCCATCTATCACTTGAATGGTATCCATCGCCACCACACTGCTCTGCTCTTCACCCACAAAATCCTGTGAAACAAGATACTCCTCATCTATTCCCAAAATACCTTTGTGAGAACCCTCTGAAGCCACTCTAAATGCCTCTTGAACACTCTCAACTGTTACCTCTTTACCAAGATTTACCGTCAAATCAACCATAGAAACATCAGGCGTTGGTACACGAATCGCTTGACCGTTAAGTTTTCCTTTGAGCTGTGGAAGTACTTTGGCTATAGCTTTAGCAGCTCCCGTGGTAGTTGGAACCAAGTTGGTTGCCCCACTTCTTCCTTTTCTTGGGTCTTTTTTATGTTTACCATCCAAGATAGGTTGAGAGCCTGTATAGGAGTGAATGGTGGTCATAAGCCCTGACTTAATCCCAAATGCATCATCAAGAACTTTTGCCACGGGTGCTAGTCCATTGGTCGTACAACTTGCATTGGAAACCACCGCTTCCCCTGCATACTTACCCTCATTTGCACCGATAACAAAAGTAGCTGTATCATCTTTTGCAGGAGCAGAGAGGACAACTTTTTTGATTCCATTATCAAGATAGGGTTGCACCGACTCTTCTGTTAAAAATGCACCTGTACACTCCAATACCAACTCAGCACCACACTCAGCAAAAGCAATTTTAGCAGGGTCACGCTCTCCAAAGAGCTTTGCTTTGGTATCTCCGATATTTACAAACCCATCTTTTACCGAGACATCTTTTCGTGTTCCATGAACAGAATCATACTTTAATCCATACTCAATAATTTTCTCAGCCCCACTTGCATTGACAGCCACAAGTTCAATATCATCCCTATCGGCTATAATTCGTGCCACACATCTACCTATTCTTCCTAGTCCATTTATTGCAACTTTTACTGCCATTGTAATACATTCCTTTAGTTTAATATGATAATATAGCAAATATATTACATAATTTGAGGTTATTAGTTGTTTAAATTATTAAAAGACTCGCAAGAAACCATCGTACTCTTTGGTGGGAGTTTCGACCCGCCACACCTCGGACACCTGTCCATAATAAAAGAGTCATTGAAAATATTAGAAATTGATAGACTAATTGTCATTCCTACATTTTTAAACCCCTTTAAAAACACCTCATATGCCTCACCACAACAGCGATTAAAATGGTCTAAAGAACTTTTTGGTACTATCTCAAAAGTTTTTATATCAGATTATGAGATAAATCAAGGTAAAGCAACCACAACCATGCAGACATTGACTCATTTTCAAAAGCAGTTTCATGTCAAATATATCATTATAGGTGCAGACAATTTGGCATCTATTCAGAAATGGCATGATTTTAAACGACTCAATGAGCAAATCATATGGCTAATTGCAACCCGAGAGAATCATGAGTTGAAAACAGCTATTTTAAGAGATTTCAGACTTTTACAGATAGATGTCAATATAAGCTCAACAGAGATAAGAGAAAAAACAGGAAAAAAGGAACCAAATGACCCTAAATGATAGAATAGAACGTATTGTTAGTGAACTTGACAAAAAGAAAGCCTCAGAGATAGAGGTTTTTAACCTAGAAGAGGTGGATTATATCGCGAAACGTGTGGTACTTACCACCTCACTAGGAGGAAAACACTCCTCTGCATTGGCACAACACTTAAAAGATGAACTCAAACCACTCGGTGAAGAGTTTTTACACGTGGATGAGAGCGAAGATTGGGTAGTTATTGACATGGGTGATGTACTTGTACATATTATGAATTCAGAAGCACGTCAAACCTATTCACTTGAAGAGTTTTTAACAGAGATTGGAAATCGAAAGATTCAAGAGCTTTAAAATAGGTACAATAGAAGCAAACCTCCTATAAAAGGAGTTAAATCGGATAATTTGACTCCTTTTATACCCACTTTTATCATATAAAAGAACAAGTTTATTATTTCTGATAATAATTTTGTTTAATAACATATGATAATGTTCCAACTAACCATACTTTTTAATATAAATTTTAAATTTATAAGTTTTCTTCAATATTCTATGTCCACAATTAAATTGTTTTATACTAAAATTTACTATATCAAAGTTAAAAGGAGTTTAGATATGGAAGAGTTCTTCATTATTTCAAGCAGAAAAAT
>CAYVNI010000271.1:0-1632 GCA_964452815.1 uncultured Sulfurovum sp. | reverse complement strand
TAAAAGTCACCACCAAAGAGCCACCTATTGAGCTTTTTGGTCGGTGTGGGTATCTGAAACCCAAAGTAGAAGTTGTCTCTGCTGTTTCGGGGATTCAAGATAGGATTTTGGGGTTGATTAAGAGGTTTTAGCTTTAGGTTTTGCTCTTTTATTGTAGTTTATGAGCTCTTATTCATCCATTGATTTTATATCCAATTTGGGATATAATAAACAAAAATCACAGGAGTCAATAATGAAAACTCAAACCACCATTAGAGTTGATGAACTCAATTATAATCTATACTTTGGATAAAAGTTATAGAGACCATAGCCTTGTTGGAAACTATCTTGGGTGTAGAGAGTGTCATCTAAAGCCTAATTTATTGTTGATTTATAGGATTAATGATGATGTTCTATTAACTCTCATATCTATTCTCTATCTCTTCAATTAAATCGATAAAATCATCTTGAAATGAATCCAAAAAATTCTCATCTATTATATTAATACTTTCAAGTAACCTATGAGGAAAACTTCTTAACCTAACAATCAAATCATCTATAGAAAAAACAGATTTTTCTTGTGCAGACTCCAATATTTCAGACCAATCAACAGAGTAGTATCTATTTATCAGATAAATATCAAAAATATCTTTTGGATTATCTCGACCTATTACGGCTGTAATTTTATTACTCAATATATTTTCAATAGTATCAATTTTATAACCATTTTCCAACACTTTTGGCTCTTTATATCGTGGTACTCTATCATTGACAAAATCAACTTGTAGTAATCCATTAATCTTGATACGAACAAAATCTCTTGAATCCAATTCATTTTCAATAGTAAACTCTTTTGAAAGCTCTGTTAAAATATTTTTGATAGCAAAGTTAAATCGAGTAGAGCTATTGGTAAAAAAATCCAAATCGTCAGAGTATCGTTTTTCTTGATAGAAACGAGAAAGAGCCGTGCCACCTGTTAAGTAAAACTCATATTCAACACTAAAAACTTTCTCTAAAACCGTATCTTGTAAAGCATAAAGCTTTTTATAATCTATGCTACCCATTTCAACTCATTTATAGTCAATGGCTTATCTAAAAAATAGTACTCTACTATATTCAATCGTCTTGCCATATAGTCCTGTTTAAATGTTGGCAGAGTATAAGACTCTATTAGCATCTTTAAATCACTTTTATTAAAAATTTTCATACTTTTTAAAAGCTGTTTGGCATTCTCTAAAATTTTAGAAAATAGAAATAACTGCTCTTGTTTGTTTTGGCTTTTTGCTAGAGAGATGATGTCCTCTTCTTTAAAATTATATTCCCAAAAACACTCTTTTAGGATATTTTTTATCTGTCTATTTTGCATTTTTTTCCTTTTATAACAGTATAACCTCCCCCCTTGTCAAGACCACTTAAAAAAAATCCTTATTCCAAAAATCTACGATACCTTAAGTAACATATCCATAGCATTAAATTGATAATTATTATTCCCTACCCATTACCAAAACAGGATTGGCTTTTTGTGGGCTTGGACTTCTATTTGGATTGCCTTTTTAACAAGGAAAAGTAAATTATTTGACACCCCAAAAACCACCCCACCCAAAAAACATCCCACATACTTAAAATCTTTACCTTGTAAAAAAGAGGATACTT
>CAYVNI010000270.1:0-5864 GCA_964452815.1 uncultured Sulfurovum sp. | reverse complement strand
CTATTGAGTTTAAGTAGCTTTTTCTCTTTTAATATATCAATTTCAGAGAAGTGATAGTCTACTTTGCCTTGTAATAAATCCATCTTATTTGAGAGTTTCATCTCATATTTTCTCTTAACCAAACGAAGTTTGTCTGCTTGGGAACGGCGATAGGTATCATAGAGTTTTATCTTGTTTTTAGATTTTAATACCTCAATATAGAGTTGCAAAACCGTGTGTGAGAGTTCCTGTTTTTGGAGTTGAAACTCTGTTGTTGAGAGTTTAATTCGAGATCTTTCTATATCAAGTTTATTTAACGTCTCAGGGTTATAGATAGACTGCTGTAGCGAGAGTGTATAGCCTCGTGAGTTTCCAAATCCACTTGTTCCATACTGCTTTTTTCCATAGTTTCCAGAGAGGTAGAGTTGTGGATAAAAATCAGTTTTTATCTGTGTTAGCTGTTCCTTGTTTGCCTCTAGTTGATAACCAGAGGATTTGATATGTTTGGAGTTCTCCAGTGCCAAGCTATAGGCTTCTGATATGCTTAGATTCTCAGCACTGCTAAAAGTAAAGAGAACAAGAGATATTAAGAATATTCTATTACTCTTCATTAAACCCTCGAATCACCATCTCTTTGAATGGTTTTATGATGTAGTTTAGTACAGTACTGTCGCCAAGTTTTATCATTGCGGTGGCAGGCATACCAGGAACCAGTACAAAGTTGTTCTCTTTTAGTGTCTTCATTCCCTCGGGGCTTACCTCTATTTTGGCTTTATAAAATGGCATTCCTGTCTGTTGATTTACAAAACTATCTGCCGATACAGAGATTACTTTACCCTCAATAATATTGATTTTTTTCATATTAAAAGCAGGAAACATTAAGTCTGAATGAAGCCCTACTTTTACTTTATCAATATCGGTGGTCTGTACCTCTGCTTCAATAAGAAGCTTTGAGTTTTTGGGTACAATAGAGAGTATCTCTTTTCCAGGAGGGATGACCCCTCCAACGGTATGAATATCCATCCCGAAAACCGTACCATCTGCAGGAGAGACCACTTTGGTAAGATTGAGTCTGTCTTTGAGTGCTATCATTTTCGATTTTAGATCAGAGATGGTTGATTTTACCTTTACTAACTCTTTGAGTGTCTCTTTTCTCAATGATTTTTTCTGTAATAGAAGCTGAGTTTGAAGTTCACTAATCTGCTCTTTAACCCGTAATATTTCAGATTGTGCATTGGTGATATCCCCCTCCACAATGTTACTCTCTCGTGAAAGTTCTCTGATTCTACTTTTATCCACAAGTTGCTCTGCAAAGAGGGCTTCCCACTCTATTCTCTCCTCCTCCACTGAAGCCAACCTTCGCTCTTTTGTCTCAATAATTGAACGAAGCCCATTAATCTGCTCTTTTTGTTGGGTGATTCTCTGTCTGGTAATCATCTCTTCATCTTCTTGTAGGCGTTTACTGGTCTCAAAAATATTTTTTTGATTAATAATAAGATTGTTGTTTGTAATTTCATTTGAGAAATAAATGCTATCATGGTCATCTCGTTGTGCTTTTAATCGTGCATAGAGTGCTAACATATCTTGATATTGAGACTCTAAAATATTATAGTTCTCTTTTATCTGCACCTCTCGAAGGGTAATAAGCACCTGTCCTTTTTGTACCACGTCTCCATCTTTGACATGAATCTTATCGACAATTCCACCCTCTAGGTGTTGCACTATTTTTTTCTCTGCCCCTGCTGAGAGTGTTCCATTTGCAACTGAGGAACTGGCAAGTGGTGCGTAGTACATCCATCCTCCTAAAAGTCCAAAGACACCAAAGAGAACCAAAAGTCCAAAGGATATAGCCCAAAAAGTGTTGTGTGAAGGCATACTGTTTTCTATTTTTTTCATTATTTTTTCCTTAACTACTTGGCTTAGAGAGTGATATTTTTGGCATAGCTGGTCTTGCTGTTTGAGTTTGTGCAGGTTGTTGAGGTTGTGCTTGTGGTGCAGGTTGTTGACCTCTTAATTTTGCCAAAACATCGTTGGTATTTCCATAAAGCTCTACCAATCCCTGTTTCATCATCAAAAGCTTATTTGTTGCTTGTAGTATGGTTGGTCTATGGGTGATGATAATTACCGTTGTCCCTTGTTGCTTCATGATATTAACGGTTTGAGCCAAGTTTTTCTCCCCTACATCATCAAGGTTTGAGTTTGGTTCATCCAAAACAATAATAATAGGGTTATCATAGATGGCTCTAGCAATTCCAACTCGCTGACGCTGACCCCCTGAGAGGGTTGCTCCTCCTACGCCAATTTTGGTATCATATCCATCAGGTAGTTTCAGTATCATCTCATGAATTCCTGCTTTTTGGGCAGCTTCTACTACTTTGATGGCATCTACCTCATTAAATCGAGCGATATTCTGACTGACTGTTCCCTCAAAGAGTTCAATATCTTGTGGAAGATAGCCAATGTATTTACCAAGTTTTACCTTGTCCCACTGTGCAATATCTGCACCATCAAGACGTACTTTTCCATTGTGTAGTGGCCACAGACCAAGAATCGCCCGTGCAAGAGAGGATTTCCCCGCGGCACTAGGACCTATGATTCCTATAACATCACCTTTTTCTATCTGTAGAGAGATACCACGAATGGAAGGCTCTTTGGCATTGGGAGGCACAACCACCACTTGCTCTAGGGTGACTTCACCTTTTGGAGCAGGTAACTCCATATACTCTTTGTCTTTTGGAAATTCGTTGAGCAGTTGATTGAGTCTTCCATACGCACCTCGTGCATTGGCAAAGCCTTTCCAGCTGTTAATCATCAAGTCAAGAGGGGCCAAAGCCCTACCCATAATAATAGAACCAGCAATCATCATACCTGAACTCACATCTCCCTGTATGGCAAGATAGCCTCCAAGACCAAGCATAAGTGATTGGAACATCATTCTGGTACTTTTTGAGATATTTGCCCAAACACCCGCACTGTCACTGGCTCTACTCTGTGCTGTAAGGAAGGCATAATGTTTATCTTGCCATATCTTTTGAATATTTCCTTTCATCCCCATGGCATGTATTACCTCGGCATTTTTGAGGTTGGTGTTGATATATCTCATCGCATCAGCACTCGCTTCATTTGCCTCTTTTAACTTTCTTTTGGTAGCAAAGTTATTAATCATGGTAATAAAAATCAAAACAATAGCAGCAAAAATAGCAAAATATCCAAAGTCTGGATGGAAAAGAAAAAGAACACCAATGTAGATAGGAATCCATGGTGCATCAAAAAAAGCAAACAGTCCATTCCCTGTCATAAATTGTCGAATTTGAGTGAGGTCACTCATTGGCATTGAGGAGGCTTTTCCTGGATTTTTTTGTGCCAAATCAAACAGAGAGTCAAAAACCCTTTGACTTAACAGTGCATCCATCTTGTTGCCAATTCGTACAAGAATCCGAGAACGAACCATTTCTAAAATAGCCATAGTAATAAAGAGAACGATAACAAGACCTGTTAACATAATAAGTGTCTCTTCACTTCTACTTGTCATTACCCTATCATAGAGTTGTAACATATAAAGAGGTGAAACCAACATGAGAATGTTGATGAAAAGGCTAAAAAAACCCGTCATAAAAAATGATATTTTGGATTTAAATATCGCTTTTCGTAGCTCTCCTGTTGCTTTTATTTGATGTTGTGCCATGTATTGTTGCTCCTAAATATAAATTATTTTAGTTAATATATTTTTTAGTTAATATATTTTTAGTTTTGTCTCTGTTGGGCAAGTTTAAAGAGTGTCTCAATATGATCCAGTGATTTTAGGTGTGCTTCAATCATGTTCATAATTCCTTTTCGTACCCAATCAGCCAAGATATCATCGCTAAGGGCATTGAGCTTTTCTCGGTCTATCACGCTAAAGCCATTGACCAAAACTTGCTTCTCATCTCCTTCTCCTACGGAAATCTCTCTCTCCTCTAGGATACCACTTTTTGCAATAACTTGTGCAATATTTTGGGTGATGATATTTTGGTTTTCATGAGATTTTAAAAATTCAACAGCATTTTCAAGTGTTGGACTCTGCTCACTTCCTTCTGTAAAGAGTGGATTCCCCTCAGAGGTTGAGACCAAATCTGACTCCTCATCTATAAGAATTATCTTTTGATTTGGGTTCTCTTGGGTACTTGAAAGTGAAAAAGGATATTTTCTAAGAAAAGAGGGAACATAGGCACTAATCCACTTTCCTTCGTGGTTGATGGCTAAACTCTCTCCACCAAGTGATACAAGTGCGATGAGAGATGGTTGCTCCCCTGTGCTAAAAACTACAGGAAAATCGGTTCCTACAGAGGTTACTTCCGTTGCAATAACAGGAATAAAGGCACTTCCCTTGGCAAAGTTTAAATTGCTCATTGGTTTTACTCGTAAATCTTTATGGTTGTTATTATCTAAAACTACTAATTTTTTATACATTTTTTTATTTCCTTGGTTTTTATTTTTTTTGGGTCGCCCACGGGGCTTCTGTTTGAGTGTAATACCCACAAGTTTTTCTAGTTTCTCAACAAAAGCAGGACTGCCTGTAATATGTTGTTTCTCCAAACAGGTTGTGATGAAATTCTCTTTTTTTCTATCCATATTAGCATAGAAAATTTGAGAATATCGGGTAAGTCGCTCTTCGTCGGTATACCCTAGATTCTTGTACTGTTTGTGGTGAGATATGATGGGATCTTTTTTATTTAAAAGGTTGTTGTGTATACTACTATAAGGGTAGTTACCAACCTCCTTGATAAGGTTCTCTTTTTTTGGAAGAGATTCGATGTATCGCATAATATCAAAAAGGTAACTTTTCTCAATCAGGGAAGCTTTGTATCTGCCATCCCAAAGTGTACCTTTGCGAGAGTATTTTTTGTTGAAATAGAGGACATACTGTTGACCAAGACGTTGCATAAATTTAGAGATACTAGCTTGGTTTAAAGGAGTAGCTAGAAACTCAAAATATGTTGGCATTAACACATAAGAGTGTATCTCTATATCTATTTTTTTACTAATCTGGGCAAGGAGAAATAGAAAAGTATGGTAGTCTGTTTTATCATTAAAGATTGTTTTATTGCTGATGCCACGCAACACAATATGTTGTGGGGTATCTTCTACAAAAATTCTTAGTTTACGAGCCAATACTTTTCTCCTGATGTTATACGATATCTTGTCTATCTCAAGAGGAAGTATAGATGGCTTTACCTTAGGAACTAATTAAAATTTTAAAAATATACTCTGACACTAATAAAAAATATTAATTAGGGACATAGTAATAGGTACTTAGAGGTAGACCTACTATACCATTTGGGATTTCTTTGGGCATATTTGGCAAATGGGGAACCGAGATTCCAATGGTGCTAAACGTGGTTCAGCAGAGACACGCCTATCATAGAGAGATGGAAGATCTTTATGGCACAAATGTAAAAAAGACCCCGAGTAGTTTGGGGGATGCTTGACAATAAGATGTATGGCTACATCATCAAACCTTAACCAAGAGTTGGTTAAAATGCCAATGAGCCTTGTGCTTGTGGAGTGGAATCGTTGATGTTCAAGTCTGGGGATTCCACTCCTCCTTAATTTACTGCCTCTTTTAAAAATCTTCAAAAAAAGCTTTTCGTATTGTTTAAAACATAAGAAAGCCTTGTACTACTTGGGCTACTCCAAGGGAATAAACGGCTAATATTTAAAAAAGAGGATATGGATTGAATGTTGGCTCCATTAATTTGAATATGCTATGCTATACTAAACAAAAAAGGATAACAGATGTGCCTAAATGTACCAAGTAAATATATAGACCCCTTCACTGATTTTGGGTTTAAACATATCTTTGGAAATGAAGAGAATAAAGTATTGCTCATAAGTTTTCTAAATGA
>CAYVNI010000269.1:0-20266 GCA_964452815.1 uncultured Sulfurovum sp. | reverse complement strand
TATTCCATACAATTCAAGAGCTTTATGATCAAACTTATATTGAACTTCGCTCTAATATAGGGGCTAGAAAGCGTTTATTTGAAACTATGAATGTTCTAACTTCTATGTTTACTTTTAGGAGTTTTGATAAAATGATTGAATTTATATTACTTTCAAGGCAGAGCGATGGAGGGGTTAATTTGGAGGAATTTATGCTGATTGAGTAGAGTTAGAATTGCTGACCACAGCCCCACCATTGGAGCTTTTTAAGAAGTATGGGTATGAGAGAAGTGAGGTTAAAACTGCTCCTATTATCTCAACGGTTCAGGAGAAGATTTTAAGGTTAATTAATAGGTTCTAGTCCCGTTAATTAGCACCCAAACTATACTTACTCAACCTCAAGCATCTCAAATCCAGCACGAGCTAAGTAGATGGGTATAAAGTAAACCGAAGCCAAATCATACTGATAGGTGTGCTTTATCTCATCGTTAAACTCCTCCAAAGGGATTAAGCAGTTATGCTCTTTGGCATCATTTTCTCGGATGATGTGGTAATCCCATCCATTAAGATACTGAAATGCACTCCAACGGTTATGCTCTGAACGGGCTACTTTGTCGAGTAGGGTTGTATCAAATGAGCTGGGGAAATACTCTTTTTTATAGCTTTTGAGCTGTTTTTTGATTTTCTCACTCTCTTCTAATTTACTATAGAACTTTTTATTGTTTATCTCTAATAGTTCATCAACACTTTTTAGGGAGATGTTGCGTGTAAATCCAAATGCTAAGAGCTTGATATCCAAGTGCAATGCCTGAGTTTTATTGGACTCTTGTTGATGTATTAACGTCTCTATCCAACTGTGGTCTAATTCGGTTATTAAACTATCTTTTTTATCTTTGTGGTTGCTCAAAATCAACTTAGAAATTTTGTCTAACTTCTCATCTATCAAAATCTCTTTGGTTGAATTTTCTTGTATGTTTCCAAAGGTATGAAAGTTTGCAAATGCGTCTTTATCAGTATCTATCTCTTCTCCTAATCCACGGTTATGATAGAGTGCAAAAAGAACCCTGCTCTTAAATCTGTTGTGACCAATCTCTTTGATAAACGTAGTATCTTGCAAGTTAATGGCAATATCAAGATTTTTCTCTTCATCTTTTGTGGCAATAAAAATATTGGTCAATTTTTTACTGTTCCACATCTCATTTTCATAGATATAAAAATCCAAACTTTCACTGTTTAACTCTTTCGGGATAAGTGTGAGGTGAGGTATCTTCTCTATTTTAGGAAAAGTCTTTTTCACTCTTTTATGAAATGCCTTTGCATTAGCCCCTACAAGATAGAGGTTTAAGCTATTTTGGTTTGGAAGTGTAGAGAGAAATGATATATGATAGACCAACTCAATCGCTAAATCAGAATCACCTACAATAACAATTGAAAACTCCTCTTTGTTGTTGATAATATGAGAATATTCCCCTAAAATGCTATGTTTGGAAAAGAGATTTTTTACGATATTTTCATAAAGAGAGTAGGTACTAATGATAACCTCTTTTTTCTTGTCAAGGCTAATGACCTCTTGTTTAAAGAGTATGTTCAAATCTCTATTTTCAATACAAACATGAACAGTATGTCTCTTTTTATCCTCTATCTGCTTCATTATTAATTTTCCCAAAGCGATATTTTTTCTATCATTACCTGTAGAGATAAAACATCGTTCCATATTGCTCAAATCAAGATTTTTTATAGCCTCTTTGGTATGCCCCTCAATAACCACAAATCCTTTCTCTTTAAATGAATTAATGTGAGGATGATTTTTATCTTTTTCTATAATTATGGTCGATAAATCTTTCTCATTACTCTTTAGAAGACTGACATTTTGTTCACTAAGACCGACAACAACATTATAACTCTTTGTAGGAATGATAAACTTTCTCCATGTATGATAGATTTTTGAGAAAAAGATTTTAATAACAGCTAGAAAAAAGGTTAATGCTCCAAAAAGTGTCGCAAGGTCTAGTATCCAACTATCTTCATGGTCAACCCATTCCATAACATATAGCCCTAATGTATGGTTTAAAACTTCTAATCCTGTTGATTCTTCAGAAATTGAAAATCCTATCACTCCTAAGATAAAAGTTAGCGTGGCTAAAAGAGCAAGTATGTGATTTTTGTATTTTTGTAGTTGTATCACGATATATCCTTTTTTTTTGGTTAAAGTAAGTATATGATAAAAAAATTGGATTTTTTGGATTTGAGCGTATATTAAGACAATCTATTTCATGAAGATTTTGGGGTTAATCAAGAGGTTTCAGTCCCATTAATCACCACCAAAGCTATCTCACTGGGAGCAAATAGTCGCAGGGGAATACGTGAATACCCCACACCTGAGGTGACATAGATAAATTTGTTTTTTTCCAAAACTATCTTCCCTGTTAGATAGGTTCCTTCCTTTCTTAAAATAGAGCTAATAAGACCCAATTTCGTAAGCTGTCCCCCGTGATTGTGTCCTGAGAGAGCTAAGATAAAGGGATAGTCTTTGAAATATTTGACGGTATTTGGGCGATGAACCAAAACGATAGTTTCTAAGCTCCTATCTATATTGCTGAATGATTTTTTGATATCTACAGGGGCATTATACTGACTAGCAATTTTTTCACCAATACCAACCATATTAAATTTAAAATTTTTACTATGAACGGTTGTTGATTCGTTGTGAAGTGTGTGGATGCCTAAAGCTCGAAGCTCACTTAAAAACTCCTCTACTCTAAATTTATACAATCCTACTTCGTGATTGCCCAAGACAAAATAGGTATCTATCTTGGCTGTTAGCTTTTTTAGTGGGGTTAATATATCTGTGGTGAAATCTTTATGAGAAGCAATTAAATCACCTGTGATGACACAGATATTAGGGTTGAGATTTATAATTTTATTTACCAAGTCATCTAAAAACTTTTCACCCAAATAGTAGCCGATATGAACATCACTAATCTGTGCAATCTTGTAGTTTTTATCTTGAAACTTTGGAATGGTAAACTCGACTCTATTTATTTGGGTATGGTGGTTGAATGGGGTTATAAAATTATGCTTCATTCTCTTTTTTAAAATAATAACATTTTTTAATGAAAAATATAGAGTATGATATAATGTCACAAAAATATTATCTGGCTAATTTAGCCATAGGAGCGTAAAACTTGTCAACTAAAAAACTACACCTTGTAAGCCTTGGCTGTACCAAAAACCTTGTCGATAGTGAGGTGATGTTGGGTCGTCTGCGAGAGTATGAGGTCTCGGATGATGCTGATACTGCTGATGTGATTATTGTCAATACTTGTGGATTTATTGATGCTGCAAAAGAGGAGAGTATCAATACCATTTTGAGCCTACACGATGAACGAAAAGAGGGGTCTATCTTGGTGGTGAGTGGGTGCTTGACCGAGCGTTATCAAGAGGAGCTTCAGCGTGATTTACCTGAAGTGGATATCTTTACAGGGGTGGGGGATTATGAGCAGATAGACAAGCTTATCTTGGAAAAGAGAGGGGCGACGTTCTCTCCTGAGGTCTACCTTGCCAATGAGAACTCTGCTCGGGTGATTACAGGATCAAATACCCACGCCTATATCAAAATGGCAGAGGGGTGCAATCAGAGCTGTTCTTTTTGTGCCATCCCCAGCTTCAAAGGAAAACTCCACTCACGCACCCTACTCTCAATAGAAAAAGAGGTGTCAGCACTGGTGGCACAAGGATTTTATGAGTTTAGCTTTATCTCTCAGGACTCCTCTAGTTATGGTCGGGATATGGGGTTAAAAGATGGTCTAATTGATGTGATTAACACGGTTGAAGCGATTGAAGGGGTTAAGGTGGCTCGGATTTTATACCTCTACCCAAGTACCACCACCTTTGCTCTTATTGATACCATTGCCAACTCCTCTGTCTTTGAGACCTATTATGATATGCCCATTCAGCAGATTGATGATGGGATTTTGAAGATGATGAGAAGAGGGTTTGGAGAGAAGAAGACCATTGAGCTTTTGGAACATATGAAATCTAAAAAAGATGCGTTTATTCGTACCTCTATTATCGCGGGGCATCCAGGTGAGAGTGATGAGGCATTTGAGAGGGTTTGTGACTTTATGCGTGCGTTTAAATTTGATAGATTTAATGTCTTTTTCTACTCCAATGAGGAGACCACTCCTGCGTTTACCATGAAACCTGTGGAGGAGAGTGTGATTGAAGAGAGGGTTGAGGTATTGGAAGAGATTGCCAATGAGACAACTCAAATTTCATTAAAAAACATGGTAGGAAAAACCATTGAGGTGATACTAGAGGGGGAGAGTGATGAACATGAGTATATCCTCTCTGCACGTCCGACCCTATGGGCGAAAGATATAGATGGGGATATTTTGATAAATGATACCTCTGATTTGGAGATACTCTTTGGTAAGATATACCAAGCCAAGATTACAGAGATAGCAGGAGACAGGTTACTGGCAACCCTTATCTCCTAGTTTTTTACAACTTAAAAGCAGAAGAGAGTTAACTCTTATCTGCGTGGGTAAAGACGATATTATCCATGTTTACCATACCCGTTCCCACAGGGATAAGACGACCAATAACAACATTCTCTTTAAGGTCTTCTAGCATATCAACCGTTCCTGCAATCGACGCAGAGGTCAATACTTTTGTGGTATCTTGGAACGATGCTGCGGAAATAATACTATCTGCACCAACAGCGGCTCTGGTAATACCAATAAGAAGTGGTTCAGCAAGAGCAGGTTCACCAAAGAGCTTAAGTACTTTTCTATTTTCTGTAGAGAATTTACGCTTAGAGATTAAATCCCCTGCGATAAACTTACCATCTCCTGCATCAATCACTTTTACCTGTCTCATCATTTGAGAGACGATAATTTCGATGTGCTTATCAGAGATATTAACCCCTTGTCTACGGTAAACTTTTTGAACCTCTTCTACAATATACTCATAGAGGGCTTTTTCACCCAGTGCCATAAGAATATCATGACTCGATACTGTCCCATCGGTAAGCATCTCACCTGTGTGAACAAAATCACCATCATTCACAACCACCGTTCTCTGTTTATCAACAAACTGCTCTACAGGATTACCATACTCAGGAGTAATAATAATACGTTTTTTCCCTCTAAGAGGCTTACCAAACGCAATAGAACCTGTGATTTTTGCAATCAGTGCAGGATCTTTTGGACGACGTGCCTCAAATAGCTCCGATACTCTTGGAAGACCCGAAGTGATATCGCTCGATTTTTGAGCCGCTTTTGGGGTCTTGGCAAGGATATCAGCAATCTGTACGCTGTCTCCATCTTGAACGAAGATAGCCGTTTTAGGGTCTAGATTATAAGTAATTAGCTCATTGTCACTCGTTGCCAATATAATTGCTGGTTTGTAGGTCGCTGGGATATACTCATTTAGTGCCAATCTACTCGTTCCTGTCAGCTCATCAAACTGTTCAACAACAGTAACACCAGGGATAATATCTTCAAACTTCACCACCCCATTAGATTCTGCAATAATTGGTACAGAGTAGGGATCCCACTCAGCAATAACTACTTGGTCATCATTTTTTGGCTTGGCAATCAGTTCCCCTCGTAATACCACGGTATCATCTTTTACACTAATCAATGAACCTCTAGCGATATAGTGCCGTGCTGCCTCACGCTCATTCTCATCAACAATAACAGCAAAAAGACCCTTCTCTTTGACCTGTTCACCCTCTTTAATGGTGTTAATTCTCTCAATATAATCACCTTTTAACAAGAAGAATTTCACTTTTCCTTTTGCATCAGCTTCAATATTTTGAGTAACAGGTGCACCATCTTCAACTTTTAGTTCAGAAGCAAATGGAATACGGTTTGGTACAGACCATGACTCTTTAATCACCTCAACAATAGAGTCACCCTCTTCAATGATATCTCCATTTTCATAAGGAATAAAGAGTTTACCATCAACCTTTCCACCCACACCTGCAAGTTCATTGGTCTTGGCTAAGTCATTCTTTCTAAGGGTATACTTTTGTTCTCTTGCACCCTGTTGGATATTAAGAATAATCTCATCATGTGAGTGAACAATAGAGACACGTCCACGTGTCAATGATTTTACTTTAGGCTCAACAAGAAGTACCCCTGCGTTTCTTCGGTTAGATACAAGCAATTGCCCCTCTGAGTTTTTGTTCACATTTAAGTTGTAGTAACGAATGAAGCCCTCTTTTTTGGCAATAACTTGACGCTCCTCTTTACCAGCTGTTGCTGTTCCCCCCGTGTGGAAGGTACGAAGCGTAAGCTGTGTTCCAGGCTCTCCAATAGATTGAGCAGCAACAACACCAACAGCCTCACCTGTTTTTACAATCTTGTTCTCTGCCATGTTTAGACCATAACATTTTGCACAGATACCTTTTGGTGCTTTACAGGTTACAGAGGTTCTAATGTTCACAGAACGTACCCCTGCATCGGTGATTAATCGTGCCAACGGCTCATCAATCATGGTTCCTTCACTGACCAACACTTCTGAAGTGATAGGGTCGATAACATCTTGTGAAATCACACGCCCATAAACCCTGTCTGCCAATGGCTCAATAAGCTCATTACCCACCAAAATATCAGATACATCCACACCCTCATGCGAACCACAATCGTGCATGACCACTTTAACATTTTGAGCAACATCAATAAGCTTTCTTGTCAAGTAACCAGCTGACGCTGTTTTCATCGCTGTATCGGCAAGACCTTTTCTCGCACCGTGAGTTGAAATAAAGTACTCCAACACGTTTAGACCTTCACGAAAGTTTGAGGTAATTGGTGTCTCAATAATAGAACCATCAGATTTTGCCATTAGACCCCTCATTCCTGAAAGCTGTCTAATCTGAGCCGCTGAACCCCTCGCACCTGAATCTGCCATCATGTGAACCGAGTTAAATCCATCTTTGTCCACTTTAATCAGTGCCATAAGCTCTGATGCCACGGTATTGTTGGTATCTGTCCAGATATCAATAATTTTATTGTATCGCTCTTGCTCAGTTAAAAGACCTTTTGCATACTGTTTTTGAATCTCAACAACATTGGCTCTGGCAGCTACAACGGTTGGCTCTTTTCCATCTGGAACTTTAATATCATCAATAGAGATAGAGACACCTGAACGCGTCGCAAACTTAAATCCTAAATCTTTCAAATCATCAAGGAAAGTTGAAGTGTATGAGATACCACTCTGTGCATAGATATAATCAACCAACGCAGAGATATCTTTTTTCTTCATAATTTTATTCCAGTATGCTTGAGGAACATAATCAGGAATAATATCATTTAAGATAACTCGACCTGCTGTTGTGGTAACAATTTTACCCTCAATAAGGGTTCTAATTTTGGCATTTAAATCCAAACTTCCCTGCTCATTGGCAATAACAACTTCATCCACATTGGCAAACAGTTTATGCTCACCTACTACATCTCTTTTTTCCAAAGTCAAGTAGTAGAGTCCCAAAATCATATCCTGAGAAGGAACGGCAATCGCTTTACCTGATGCAGGAAGCAAAATGTTCATCGAACTAAGCATCAAAATTTTAGCTTCGGCTATTGCCTCTGATGAGAGAGGAATATGCACCGCCATCTGGTCACCATCAAAGTCGGCGTTGAACGCAGCACAGACCAGTGGGTGAAGCTGAATCGCTTTTCCATCAATCAGTTTTGGGTGAAACGCTTGGATAGAGAGTTTGTGCAAGGTTGGTGCACGGTTAAGCAGTACTGGGTGACTGTCAACCACATCTTCCAAACACTCCCAAATCTCATTGGCTTTGGTCTCAATCATTTTTCTTGCTTGTTTGAGTGTGGTGGCATATCCACGCTCTTGAAGCTTCGCCATAACGTGAGGCTTAAACAACTCAATCGCCATTTTTTTAGGCAATCCACACTCATCCATCTTAAGGCTCGGACCCACAACAATAACACTCCGTCCAGAGAAGTCAACCCGTTTACCAAGCAAGTTCTGTCTAAATCGACCTTGCTTACCTTTAATCACTTCTGAAAGAGATTTAAGTGGTCGCTTATTTGCACCTTTTACAGAGTTTCCTCTTCGTCCATTATCAAAAAGTGCATCCACAGACTCTTGAAGCATTCTCTTTTCATTTCTTACAATAATTTCAGGAGCATCAAGCTCTATTAGTCTTTTAAGTCTTTGGTTTCGGTTGATAACCCTTCTGTAGAGGTCATTAACATCTGAAACGGCAAACTTACCACCATCAAGGCTTACAAGTGGTCTAAGGTCTGGTGGCATAACAGGCAAGATGGTCAACATCATCCACTCTGGTCTATTTCCTGAATCCAAAAATGACTCAATAACTTTTAGACGCTTAATAATAGTTTTTCTTTTCGCCTCTGATTTAGTCGCTTGGATATCCTCCTTGAGTTGTGCAAACATATCCACCAAATCCAAATCAGCCAAAAGCTCTTGAACAATCTCTCCACCCATTCTTGCATCTAACCCTGATTCAGGGAAACGCTTGGTAATAGCTTGAAACTGCTCTTCATTAAGAACATCAAATTTAGAAAGAGGTGTGGTGCTTTCACTGTCATATGCTGCAAAACCAGGATCTTTTACAATATACGCTTCGTAATAGAG
Organism: uncultured Sulfurovum sp.; assembly: GCA_964452815.1. GTDB lineage: Bacteria > Campylobacterota > Campylobacteria > Campylobacterales > Sulfurovaceae > UBA1140. Next base: position 11,656 of record CAYVNI010000269.1, on the reverse strand, counting down.
TACACGCTCCAAATCTTTCATCTTTACACCCAAGAGTGTACCAATTCTTGATGGGAGTGAACTCACATACCAAATGTGTGCCACAGGTGCAACTAAATCAATGTGACCCATTCTGTTTCGTCTTACTTTCATGGTGGTTACTTCAACACCACACTTTTCACAAACGACACCTTTGTATCGCATCTTTTTATACTTACCACAAAGACACTCATAGTCTCTTACAGGACCAAATGTTTTGGCACAAAAAAGTCCATCTCTCTCTGGCTTTAGGGTACGATAGTTGATGGTTTCAGGTTTTTTAACCTCTCCATAACTCCATGAACGTACTTTTTCAGGACTGGCAACACGCAAACGCATTGCTAAAATATCCATTGGTCTATCTTCTGAAGTCAAATCAATAGGGCTTAAACCGTCTAAAAAATCACTCATTATGCGTCCTTCTTTATTACTGTTTCTTCTTTTATTTTCTCAAACAAATCTACATCAAGTCCCAATGCTTGAAGCTCTTTGGTAAGGACGAACATCGTCTCAGGTACACCCGACTCTGGTACACTCTCACCTCTTGTAATCGCTTTATACGCACGGGTACGTCCATCAACATCATCTGATTTAATGGTCAACATCTCTTTAAGAATATGTGAAGCTCCATACGCTTCCAATGCCCAAACTTCCATCTCTCCAAATCTCTGTCCACCAAAGAGTGCTTTACCTCCAACAGGCTGTTGTGTAACAAGTGAGTATGGTCCTGTTGAACGTGCATGAACTTTTTCATCAACAAGGTGATGTAGTTTTAACATATACATATAACCAACATTGACACGCTCTATCATCTTCTCACCTGTCTTACCATCATAAAGCTCGGTCTTACCATCAGCATCTATTTTAGCAAGTTCAAAGAGCTTATCAAACTCCTCTACATTTGTTCCCTCAAATACAGCAACCCCAAACTTCACACCATTTGCCCAGTCTCTAGCATAAACAAGTAGCTCTTCATCTGTTAGTTTTGCTAGTGTCTCTTTGGCATTCATAAGCTTTGCAACATCAGCAATCGTTGACATCTTCTCTCTAAGGTCAGCTATCATGGTCTCTTTTTGTGCATCAAACATATCTTGAATCTGCTCACCCAGCTTTTTACCAATTTGACCAAGGTGCACTTCAAGAATCTGTCCGATGTTCATCCGTGATGGAACTCCCAGTGGATTTAGAATAATATCAACAGTTTTTCCATCTTTGGTGTATGGCATGTCTATTTCAGGTACAATATTTGAAACAATACCTTTGTTTCCGTGACGACCTGCCATCTTATCCCCAACTTTTAGCTTACGCTTAGTAGCCACATAGACTTTTACAAGTTTAGTAACCCCATTTGGTAAGATATCATCTTTTTCTAAGATATAAAGCTTCTCTTCTAGTGCATCTTTAAGCTTCTTTTTCTGTCGTTGGAAATAACTTTTAGTAGAGTTGTATTCACTCTCAACAATGGTATCATAGGCTTGAACCACTGATTTTAGAGCAAATCTATTGACTCCTGCAATTACCGCTGCATCAACATACTCACCTGGTTTATACTCTTTCTCCTCTATCGTAACATTTGATACCAATTCAGATTCAGAAAGAAGTGCTGCAATTCTAAGTGTCTCTTCTCTGTCAATCATCAATAGCTTATCATGATGCTCTGCATCAAGAACTGCTTTCTCCTCTTCATATGACTGAATAGCCCTGCTATCTTTGTCTTGACCCTTTTTAATAAAGACCTTAACATCAACAACAACCCCTTCCATAGAGGCAGGACAGTAGAGTGATTTGTTAACCACATGACCCGCTTTTTCACCAAAGATAGCACGAAGAAGTCTCTCTTCAGGAGTTGGCTTAATCTCACCTTTTGGTGAAACCTTACCAACCATAATCATCCCTGGTTTAATGTGTGTACCCACTTTTACAATACCACTCTCATCAAGGTGGGTCAACTCATCTTCACGGATATTTTGGATGTCTCGTGTAATCTCCTCAGTACCATGCTTAAGCTCACGGGCTTCAATCTCTTTCTCATAAGTATGCACAGAGGTAAAGGTATCTTCTCTTAGAATTTTTTCAGAGATAATAATCGCATCTTCGTAGTTGTATCCATACCACGGCATAAAGGCAACCATTGTATTTTTACCAATGGCAAGTTCTCCCATGTCCATGTTTGGACCATCTGCAATAACTTGACCCTCTTTCACCACATCACCAAGCTTTGCTGTTGGAGATTGGGTAAAGGTGGTATTTTGGTTGGTACGCATATTTTTTTCCATTGGGTAATGGTCAATATAGACACCTCCCTCATCTTCACCTAAGATATAGATATTTTTAGAATCAACCTTCTCAACACGCCCTGCTCTCTTTGCTTTGACCGACTCCCATGCATCACGACTTACAACCGCCTCCATCCCTGTTCCTACCACAGGAGCATCAGTTTTAAGCAATGGCACTGCCTGACGTTGCATGTTTGACCCCATCAATGCACGGTTGGCATCATCGTGTTCCAAGAAAGGAATAAGGGCTGCCGCTGAACCTGAAACCATGAGTGGTGAGATATCAATCAATGAAACTTTTTTGGTCTCATTTAAAAGAATCTCTCCATTACAACGGGTCTCAATAAGGTCATCAACAATCGTTCTGTCAATAACTTTTGTTGACGCAGGAGCAATAATTCTGTCCTCCTCTTGCGTTGCTGTAAGATAGACAATCTCCTCTTGAATAACCCCATCAATAACTTTATTATAAGGAGCTTCAATAAATCCAAGATCATTTACTTTTGCATAGGTAGCAAGGGTGTTAATCAGACCAATATTCTGACCCTCTGGGGTCTCAATTGGACAGATACGACCGTAGTGAGTTGGGTGAACATCCCGAACTTCAAAACCAGCACGCTCTTTAACAAGACCACCCTCACCAAGTGCTGAAAGTCTTCTTTTATGGGTTACTTCTGAAAGTGGGTTAGTTTGGTCCATAAACTGAGACAACTGCCCTGACGAGAAGAATTCTAAAATAGTATTGGTAATCATCTTAGAGTTTACCAAATCATGAGGCATCAACTCATCAAGTTGACCAGAAAGGGTTGTCATCTTGTCGCGAATTGCTTTTTGCATCTTGGTAAGACCGTTATAAAGCTCATTCCCTAGAAGCTCACCAATGGCTCTAATTCTTCTGTTTCCAAGGTGGTCTCTATCATCAATATGACCTGAACCATTTTTAACTTTACTAAGATATTTAACGGTATGAATAATGTCATCAGCTGTCATCACCGTTACATACTCAGGAACATGAAGACCCAATTTATGGTTCATCTTCATACGACCAACTTTAGTCAAATCATATCTCTCAGGATCAAAGAAAAGTTGACGCAAGAAGTTTTTAGCCGCTTCTGGGGTGACAGGCTCACCTGGTCTCATCACTTTATAGATACGAATGGCTGCGAGTTGATTTTCATCTTCTATCTCTTCTGTCTGCTTAAGCAGTCTTAATGCCTCTTGATCTGCAATAAATGATTTGATAATAGAGTCATCAGCACCCTCTGCTAAGTCATCTGCAATCAAAAAGCTATCGATTCCTGAATCGAGAATTTTTTTAAGTCTAATCTCATCAAGAGAGGTAACCACATCATAAAGAACCTCTCCACTATCCTGGTCAATAATCGGGGTTGATAGGTGTCTCTCTATTAATACTTCCAAAGGATACTCTACCCACTCTAATCCCTCATCAAGAAGCTTTTGAGCTTTTTTCTTTGTTAATCTTTTTGCCGCAGCTACCACAATATTACCATTAAGATCACGTACCTCATAGGGGGCGCGTGTAGCAAACTCTTTCACCGAAAATTTGGTCACAAATCTATTATCTTTTACGAAGATCTCTTTTGACTCATAGAAGAGTTTCATAATATCCTCTTTGGCATAATCTAATGCTCTAAATAGAATAGTTACAGGGATTTTTCTTCGTTTGTTAATTCTTGCATAGAGAATATCTTTGGCATCATACTCAAAGTACAACCATGACCCTCTATCTGGGATAATCTGTGCAGAGTAGATAAGTTTATTCTCAACAGTTGTCGCCTCTTCCTCTTTAAAAATAACACCTGGTGAACGGTGAAGCTGGTTTACAACAACACGCTCAACCCCATTAATGATAAATGAGGTTCTGTCGGTCATAAGTGGAATATCTCTTACATAAACAGCTTGTTCTTTAATCTCTTTTGGGTCAAGCTTCTCACCTGTCTTCTCATCTCTGTTCCAAATGGTCAAAGAGATATTCATTTTAAGTGATACAGAGTAGGTCAATCCACGTTCCATACACTCACGAATGGTATACTTCGGCTGAACAATATCACTCCCTTTATACTCTAGGGTCAATCTATTTTGGTGATCATTAAGTGGGAAAACTGAACGGAATACTTTTTCAATGGTTGAATCGGTTCTATTTTTAGCATCTATCATCAAAAAATCATCATAGGATTTCTGTTGAAGTTGAAGCAAGTTAGGAACAGCGATTTGTCGAGGGGTCTTAGAGAAATCGACTCGAAGTCTATTTCCAGAATATAAAGAATTTAACATGGGCAAACCTTATTATAGTTATGTTAATTAAGAATGTATAGATATACGAAAAAACTATTGCACAATAGCTTATATATATAGCCAAAAAGCCTATTTATTTACTTGTTTTTATTTTATTATGTTGATTTTATACTGATAATCTACTGTTACTAATGCAGTAGAAGAAAGGGTCGTAATAGGTTATTCGTTCAGATGAAAAAATCTCATCTGAACAGCGTGATTTAAATAAAAATTATTTAAGCTCACAAGAAGCACCAGCTTCTTCGATTTGTTTTTTAATTGTTTCAGCTTCATCTTTAGAGATAGCCTCTTTAAGAGTTGTTGGAACATCTTCAACAGCTGATTTAGCCTCTTTAAGTCCAAGACCAGTAATTGCTCTTACCACTTTAATAGCATTGATTTTTTTAGCACCAGCATCAGTAAGAACTACATCAAACTCTGTCTGCTCTTCAACAGCTTCTGCTACTGCTCCACCAGCTACTACAGTAGCTTGTGCAGATACACCAAATTTCTCTTCAAACTCTTTAACTAGCTCAGAAAGCTCTAATACTGACATATTTGAGATAAATTCTAAAACATCTTCTTTAGTTGTTGCCATTTTAATTCCTTTTATTATTCTATTTTTTAATATTTAATTTGTTCGATAAAATCGAATCTACGCCTCTTCTTCTAGCTTTTCAGCTAATGCACTCATACCAATTGTAAAGTTCTGCACTGGTGCATTCCAAACATTAAGTAACATACCAAGAAGTTCTTCTCTACCTGGAAGTTTAGCCATCGCTTCAATAGTTGCTAAATCAGCTACTTTTGACTCAATTACTCCCGATTTAATAGAAAAGTTCTCTTTATTTGCAATCGCAGATTTATCAGCTACTTTACAAGTAGCAATTTGGTCTTCACCCCAAATAAAGATGTTTGTATCTACAAGCTCCATCGCTTCACAATCTGCATTTTTAAGTGCGATTCCGGCCAATGTGTTTTTTACAACACGTACTTGTACATCATTTTCTCTAGCCAATGCTCTTACACCTTCTAACGCTTCAACAGTCATTCCTTTGTAATCACAAACAATTACAGCACCTTGATCTGTAAAAGCAGTTGTCAGTTCATTTACAATAGCTTCTTTTTCAGTTCTAGTCATTTTTTCTCCTTTCGATCTCTAAAAGGGTAATAGAAAGAGACTTCTATTAACAAACTTTTTTCAAAGTTTTCTATTAAGCTCTCGCCCCAATTATCTTCAACCTAGATTATTATATGCTAAGCATAAAGGAAAGAGCATCAAAAATGATGCTCTAAGCTTTAAACTCTTACGCTTTGGCTTTCATATCCATAAGTTCAGCTGTATCAAGTGTTACAGCAGGACTCATAGTTAATGATAACGCACCATTTAAGATATATCTACCTTTTGCTGATGCTGGTTTAACTTTGTTAATTATCTGAACAAAAGTCTCTAAATTTTCTTTAATTTTCTCTGCACCAAAAGATACTTTTCCAATACCTGCATGGATATTACCTTTTTTATCAGTTCTAAAGTTAACTTTACCACCTTTAGCTTCGGTAACAGCTTTGGTAACATCCATAGTAACTGTACCTGTTTTAGGGTTAGGCATTAAACCTTTTGGTCCTAAAATTCTGGCTACTTTTCCAAGTGTTCCCATCATGTTAGGCGTTGCAATTACCGTATCAAAATTAATTATACCCTCTTTAATTTGATCAATAAGCTCATCAGAACCAACCAAGTCAGCACCTGCTGCTCGTGCTTCATCAGCCTTATCATCTTTTGCAAATACAGCAACTCTTACCACTTTACCTGTACCATTTGGAAGAACCACTGAACCTCTAAGCATTTGGTCTGCGTGTCTTGGGTCAACATTTAAGTTTAATGCAATCTCTACAGTTTCATCAAACTTAGCTGATTTTAAATCTCCAAGAAGTACTGTAGCTTCATCTACAGAGTACTTCTTCTCTACTTCTATTTTCTCTAAGAGCGCTGCTCTTTTTTTATTTACTTTTTTTGCCATCTATACTCTCCACGATATAAAAATCTCCCACTAATTAGTGGTCATTAGTTCAAAATCGATATTACTCAGTAATATCAACACCCATACTTCTACAAGTACCCATAATAATTTTTGATGCCATCTCTTTATCGTCTGTATTTAAATCAGAGATTTTTTTCTCAACAATCTCATCAATCTGAGCTTTTGTTAACGAGGCAACTTTATTTTTAAGAGGGTTATCAGAACCACTTTTAATATTTGCAGCTTTTAGAATAAGCTCCGATGCAGGTGGTTGCTTTGTCTCAAAAGTAAAGCTTCTGTCCGCATAAACAGTTACTTCAACAGGAATTTTGAAACCCATTTTGTCTTTTGTTCTTTCGTTAAATGCTTTACAGAATTCCATAATATTAACACCACGTTGACCAAGAGCAGGTCCTACTGGTGGTGATGGATTAGCAGATCCAGCAGGAATCATCATTTTAAACTTTTCAGTTACTTTTTTTGCCATCATTGTCTCCTTAGATTAAATAGTCGTTTATTTTCAAAAAATAAAAACTTCAATAATAAAAATATAATATTTTTATTATTGAAACTTCATCGAAACTTCTGTGTGGGCAATCTAAAAGATTACCTCTATAATTTATTATATAATTTTTTCTACTTGTGTAAAGAGTATCTCTACAGGAGTATTTCTTCCAAAAATAGAGACGTTAAGCTTTAACTTCCCATGGTCTAGGTCATACTCCTCTACCATTCCTGTAAAGTTTGCAAATGGACCTTCAACAATACGAACCATCTCTCCATCTTCAAAGTCAACTTTTGGTTTAGGAGCCGCTTTGTTCTCCATTTTCTCAAGAATAACTTTAATATCTGCTTCGCTTAAGGGTGTTGCTGTTTTACCTTCTCCAATAAAACGTGATACACGAGGCAGAGATTGAACTTGATGCCATAGGCTTGTATTTAAACTCACATGAGCAAAAACATAACCAGAATAGAGTACCCTCTCTGTAATTTTTTTCTCACCATTTTTAACTTCAATCACCTCTTCAGTTGGAACGATGATACTCTTTACCCTATCTTCAATTCCATTTTCAACTGCTAAGAGTTCAATCCCTTTTTTTACAGCTAATTCACTTCCTGAATAAACCTGAATGGCATACCAATGAAACTCCATCTCTTCCATCTTAACTACCTACTACCGCTTTAACGATTGAGGACATTAACATATCGACAAGTGCTAAGAAGATTGATATAACAGTTACGACAATGAAAACAGCAACAAATGCCTGTCTTATTTGTGTTTTTGTTGGAAATATAACTTTTTGAATCTCTGATTTTACGTGCGAAAAATATGTTGTTAATTTTTCCATTTTATAATTACCTTTTAATTGTGGCAGGCCAAGAGGGATTCGAACCCCCAGCACCCGGATTTGGAATCCGGTGCTCTACCGTTGGAGCTATTGGCCTAAGAATATAAAAGGATAACCACAAGGGCTACCCCTACATAATTTGTAGAGATACCCTTTATGGGTATCTTTGAAACTCAATTATAGTTTCATCTCTTTATGTGTAGTATGACACTTACACCACTTACAATACTTTTTCAAAGCAATCTTTTCAGCAGTGTTTCTTTTGTTCTTAGTAGTGTGATAGTTACGTCTTGTACATTTCTCACAACCTAAGTGAATTGTTTCTCTCATTAGTTTCTCCTACAGAATATTATAAAAGAGTTAAACTCTTTTATAATTTTTACTACTCAACGATTTCAGCAACAACACCAGCACCAACAGTTCTACCACCTTCACGGATAGCAAACTTGGTACCTTGTTCAAGAGCAACTGGGTTGATAAGTTCAACAGTAATAGTAACATTATCACCAGGCATTACCATTTCAACACCCTCACCAAGAGTAATTGAACCAGTAACATCTGTTGTTCTTACGTAGAACTGTGGTCTATAGTTGTTAAAAAATGGAGTATGTCTACCACCCTCTTCTTTTTTAAGGATATAAACCTCAGCTGTAAACTTAGAGTGAGGAGTTATTGATCCTGGCTTACAAAGAACCATACCTCTTTCAACTGCATCTTTGTCGATACCTCTGATAAGAACACCACAGTTATCTCCAGCAAGACCACAATCCATCTCTTTTCTAAACATCTCAACACCAGTTACAGTAGTTGATTGGTTGTCTCTAATTCCAACAATTTCAACTGCATTACCAACGCAAACTTGACCTCTGTCAATTTTACCAGTTACAACAGTACCACGACCTTGAATTGTAAAGATATCTTCGATTGGCATAAGGAAATCTTTGTCAGTTTCTCTTACTGGTTCAGGGATATACTCATCAACAGCATCCATAAGTGTAATAATCTTATCAGACCACTCACCAAGAGTTCCAGACTTAGCCTCTTCAAGTGCTTGGAATGCAGAACCAGCAATGATTGGTGTATCATCACCTGGGAAATCATACTCTTCAAGAAGCTCACGAACTTCCATCTCTACAAGCTCTAACATCTCTTCTTTATCTTCATCATCAAGTTGATCTTCTTTGTTTAAGAATACAACAATATAAGGTACACCAACTTGCTTAGAGAGAAGGATATGCTCTCTAGTTTGAGCCATTGGTCCATCAGTAGAAGCAATAACAAGAATAGCACCATCCATTTGAGCAGCACCTGTAATCATGTTTTTAACGTAATCGGCGTGACCTGGACAATCTACGTGAGCATAGTGTCTACCCTCAGTTTCATACTCAACGTGAGAAGTAGCAATGGTAATTCCTCTTTCTCTCTCTTCTGGTGCATTATCAATTGCATCATAATCCATAAAAGCTGAGTTGTTTTTAGTTGCAAGAACAGCAGTAATTGCCGCTGTTAGTGTAGTTTTACCGTGGTCAACGTGACCAATTGTACCAATGTTAACATGTGGTTTGGTTCGTTCAAATTTTTCTTTAGCCATCTGTTTCTCCTAAGTTTTAATTCTTAAATTTTGCCGACATTATATCAGACATAACTGTATATTGCTTTAATACCATAACAATATGGACAAAAATATTATAAAATGACGTTTTATAACATTTTTGTCCATATATTTTCGGTGGGGCCCATAGTGAGACTTGAACTCACGACCTCTTCCTTACCAAGGAAGTGCTCTACCCCTGAGCCATATGGGCATATTTTTTACAAAAGTATGATATAATTTTAATAAGTGATTGATTTTGATCGGTAATGTGAAAGTAGTTTAAAAATTTTCACACCAGCTTCCAGATTGCTTTAATATTGGAGCGGGAAACGAGATTCGAACTCGCGACATCCTGCTTGGAAGGCAGGGGCTCTAGCCACTGAGCTATTCCCGCAACTATTAAATAATACATGGTGGTGAGTGAAGGATTCGAACCTTCGAAGACGTAGTCAGCGGATTTACAATCCGCCCTCGTTGGCCACTTGAGTAACTCACCATATAATGTATATTTCTGGTCAAACACTGATAAAATTTTAATGGAGCTGATGAAGGGACTCGAACCCCCGACCTGCTGATTACAAATCAGCAGCTCTACCACCTGAGCTACGCCAGCACAACGGCCACACCTGTATCGGCGTCGCGTTGGACGAAGGCGGGTTAGAACATAAGGCCAAAACCATGTCAAGGGGCAGCAAGGGAAAAAATTCCCTCTGTAAGGGAAGAAAAGAGAACCCCCAAAGGCAACCCATTGCCACCACTCTACCCTTTGTGCTTCTCTTGCCCCCCATGAAGAGAGCCATACTCATCAGGGGAGCAAAGCAGCACAACCTGAAGGGAATAGACCTGGACATACCCCACAACCTGATGGTTGTGATCACAGGAGTCTCAGGATCGGGTAAGTCCTCCCTGGCTTTCGACACGGTATTCGCCGAAGGCCAGAGGCGCTACATGGAGTCCCTATCGGCCTACGCAAGGCAGTTTCTGGAACAGATGGAGAAGCCCGAGGTGGAGTCCATAGAGGGGCTCTCACCCACAATAGCCATAGAACAGAAGGCGGTTAGCAAAAACCCCCGCTCAACGGTGGGAACGGTCACCGAGATCTACGACTACCTGAGGCTACTCTTTGCGCGGGTGGGTACGCCCTACTGCTACAAGTGTGGAAGACCAATCTCCTCCATGTCGGTCCAAGAGATGACCGACAGAATACTCTCCTGGCCCGAAGGAGAGAGGGTGGTGCTTCTCTCCCCTCTGATCAGGTCCAAAAAGGGAGAACACAAGGAGGCGATACGGAGGATAGTAAGGGAGGGCTTCGTACGGGCAAGGATAGACGGTACCATCCTAAGAATAGAGGAGGTTGGTCCCCTAAATCCCAGAAAACGCCACACCATAGAGGTGGTGGTGGACAGATTAAAGGTTAAACCCCAAGAGAGGGCTCGAATCGCCGACTCGCTGGAGATAGCCCTGAAACTCTCCGAAGGTGTGGTTATAGCCCTCAGGGAGGACGGCTCCGAAGAGGTGTTCAGCCAGCTATACTCCTGCCCAACCTGCAATGTTGGAATACCCGAGCTCTCTCCAAGGGCCTTCTCCTTCAACTCACCCTACGGGGCATGTCCCCGGTGCACGGGACTGGGGTTCCACAAAGAGGTGGATCCCCAGCTGGTGGTGGTCCAATCCTTATCCCTGAAAGAAGGGGCCATAATACCCTGGCAGAATTCCGACTACTACCGGCAGGTCCTTGAGACCGTATCCTCTTTCTTCGGCATACCGATGGAAGTTCCCTGGAACCTACTTAAAGAGGAGCACAGAGAGATCCTTCTCTTCGGCAGTGGCGAGGCGATCACCCACACCTACCGGTGGAAGGGTAGGAGGCGGCGCTTCGTGGCTCCATTCGAAGGGGTGATCCCCCACTTGAAAAGGAGATACGAGCAGAGCGACTCGGAAAAGGTAAGGGAGCGAATAGAGCAGTTCATGCGAGACGTTCCCTGTCCCACGTGCAAAGGCAGCAGGCTTAAGAAGGAGATGCTATCGGTGAAGGTAGGGGGGAAGTCGATAGCAGAGGTTACCTCCATGTCGGTCCAGGAGGCCATGGAGTTCTTCAAAGGC
>CAYVNI010000268.1:0-5319 GCA_964452815.1 uncultured Sulfurovum sp. | reverse complement strand
ATGAAAGAGGTTATTGCCATCTCTAAGGAGTTACCTATTTGGGCAGAGACCATAGATGCCAAAGGGGCATATCTGAGTGCAGGATTTATAGACTTACATATACACGGTTCTAAAGGTTCTGATGTAATGGATGCAACACCTTATGCGTTAGAGACCATCTCTACTTCCATTTTGGAGACAGGTACAACCTCTTTTTTAGCTACCACCATGACGATGTCAGAGGAGAATATAGTATCTACGTTGGAGAATATTAAAAACCATAACATCAAAACTAAAAGAGCAAAAGATAAAAGAGGAGCCAAAATATTAGGGATACATTTGGAAGGTCCTTTTATTAATCCTAAAAAACATGGTGCTCAAAATCCCAGTTATATTCAAAAGCCAAACATAGAGTTTATTGAACCCTATATGAGTATTATTAAGATGATAACATTAGCTCCCGAGGTAGAGGGGGGAGAGATATTTATTAAGCAGATAAAAGAAAAATATCCTAAAACTATTTTGAGCATAGGGCATAGTGATGCTTCATTTGAGAAGACAAAAGAGAGTTTTAAGTGGGGAATTTCTCATGCTACACATCTTTTTAATGCTATGAATCCTTTTCACCATCGGGAACCTGGGATTGTTGGTGCTGTTTTAGAGAGTGATGAGGTGAGTTGTGAGATTATTGCTGATATGATTCATCTGCATCCCCTATTTTTTAACATACTATATCAATTAAAAAAAGAGAAACTGCTTTTGGTTACAGATGCGATGAGAGCAGGATGTATCTCTTGTGGTGAGTATGATTTAGGAGGACAAGTAGTGACAGTTAAAGAGGGTGAGGCTAGACTTTTTGATGGTACATTAGCAGGAAGTGTTCTTAAGCTCAATGAGGCATTAAAAAACTTTTATGAACATAGTGATATCTCCCTGCCAAATCTAATTGCTATGGTAACAAAAACACCTGCTCAGAAGTTGGGTCTAAAAATAGGGGAGCTAAAAGAGTCTTATATGGCGGATATGGTTCTTTTTGATAAAGATTTTAATATTTTAAAAACTTTTGTTAATGGGGAGATGCAGTTTGAGGAGATAAAGTTTGAGGAAATGAAGTTTGAGGAAAAAGGATAAAAAAGTCTCTTTAAATAGAGTTTATAATATATTTTAAATCAAAGTGCTAAACAGTATTTTTTAGATAAAATAAGGGCGAAATTTAATTGAAGGTAATATATAAAATGAAAGTAGTAGTAATTCAAGGTCCAAACTTAAATATGTTAGGACACCGAGAACAGAATATTTATGGTCCAATGAAGTTGGATGATATTCATACTCAAATGAAAGGTTTTGCAGAGCAAAATGGTGTTGAAGTAGAGTTTTTTCAAAGTAACCTAGAGGGTGAGATCGTGGACAGACTTCAAGAGTGTATGGGGGAGGCAAATGGTGTTATTATTAACCCTGCAGCGTACACTCATACCTCTATCGCGATTCGTGATGCTATCGCTGCGATTCAAATCCCTGTGGTAGAGGTACATCTATCAAATATCTATCAAAGAGAAGAGTTTAGACACACTTCACTTGTTGCACCTGTTTGTGCAGGACAGATTTCAGGTTTTGGACCATTCTCGTACCACATGGCGATGGTGGCGATTCTTCAAATCATGAATGAGATGAAAGCAAGATACGAAGCAGAACAGGCTCAACAAGCACAGCAGTCACTTCAAGCAAAATAATCCTCTTTTTCCTCTTTCCCAAGATAAACTTGGGAAAACCCACACGTATTTAACTAAAACTAATGTATAATTGTTCAAAAATATGATAAAGGCAAAAGGGCAGTGAATTATATATTAAAAAATGAAAATGCCATCTATTATGAGTGTGGTTATAGCTCGGATAATGCACTCTATTTAAAACTGGGAAGTGAAGCTTTTTTTATTACTGATGCCCGTTATGCCATTGAGGCAAAGCAACGTGTAAAAAATGCCGAAGTGCTTATTGAAAAAGAGCTTTATACCAAAGCAAACTCACTTATTGAAACATCAAAAATCAAAAAACTAACTTATGACCCCAAAGAGTGGAGTATGTTCCATTTTGAAAAAATTAGAGAGGGGTTAAAAGTTAAATTTAAACCTGTGGCTGATTTCTCTCATAAAAAGAGAGTGATAAAAAATCAAGAGGAGATAGAACTCTTAAAAACAGCCGTTACTTTGGGGGCAGAGGCGTTTGAAAAGTTGGCTAAAACCATCAATGAGCATGGGTTTAATAAGTCAGAAGAGACTCTAACCTATATGGCAAAGACCATCCTCTCAAAATATGGAAAATATGAACTCTCATTTGACCCGATTGTTGCTGTAGGAGCAAATGCTGCCAAACCACACGCTTTGCCGACCTCTACTCTTTTACAGAAAAAAGATTTACTCTTGGTCGATGCAGGATTGAAGCATCAGCGTTACTGTTCAGATAGAACCCGAACCGTAAATACAAAAAAAGATTTCACCTTTAATAGCGAACAGAAATTTAAAAAGAAAAAAATTCAACGAGCCTATGATATCGTACTCAAAGCCCATGACTACGCCATAAAAAAAGCACGTTCAGGTATGAAAGCCAAAGAGGTGGATGCGTTAACACGAGACATCATTACCAAAGCAGGTTTTGGAGAGTTTTATGTTCACTCCACAGGACATGGTGTGGGGTTGGATATTCATGAGATGCCCTATATCGCATCAGCATCAGAGATGATTATCGAAGATGGAATGGTCTATACCATTGAACCTGGTATCTATATTCCTGATGAGTTTGGCATTCGGATAGAGGATATGATAGTGATGGTAGATGGTCGGGCTGTGGTTCTGTAGACATATTATAGGAGGAGAGTATTGCAGATGGTCAAAATGTTAAATCAAAAAGAGAGTCTCTATTTTAGTAGATTCTATCCTTTTAAATCCCCTTGTCGTTCTCAAAAAAAGTATCAAGCCACATTGGGCATAGGGGGAAATATTGGAGATGTAAAGAGACGATTTAATCATCTTTTTTGGTATCTTCAACGCTCTCCTTTTATTGATGTACTCCAAACCTCTCCTGTCCTGAAAAACCCACCTTTTGGTTATCTGGAGCAGGATGATTTTCATAACGCATTAATAATTGTGAAAACCTGTTTACAACCTAAAGCACTTTTACGTTATATTTTGAACATAGAAAAGAGATTTTCCCGAAAACGCTCATTTCCCGATGCTCCTAGAACATTGGATATTGATATGATTTTCTATGAAAATGTGCAGATGAAGAGTAGAAAATTGACACTTCCTCACCCCTCGTGGGATAAAAGAGACTCTATATTGATACCGTTATCTTATCTGCATAATTGATTGGTAGGTTTTTTAATGAATAAAGAAGTGAATAAAAAAGATTTAACCGTTACAGTAGAAGAGGTAAGAGCATTTCGAAAAGAGATATTACTTATGCATGGGGTGTTGGCATCGGACTTGGTGGGGGAGCATACTGTCGTTAAAGAGGTGTCTGATATTTTTATCGCTAATGGGTTGGACAGAGTTTGGGTAAACAATTTACTCGCGTTAACCATTGGTAGTTCATTTGAGCAGAATAAAGAGAGGTTGACTTCGTATGTTTTGGATGAGATTGATGGTAAAATTATCACTGGAAATAGTGAAGAGATGCTACACGAAAAAAAGATACATATCTTAATTGGTCAAACAGGGGTAGGTAAAACTTCGCTTATAGGAAAACTGGGAGCAAGGTATCGCTATTTCTTAGAGAGAGAGTATAAGGTAGCATTTTGTAATGATGATAGGCATAAAGTAGGCACAACAGAGCAGATATGTCACTATGCTGATGCGATGGAGATACCCTTTATAGAGCTAAAAGATATTATTACGATGGATGATTTTGATGTGATATTTATTGACACGGCAGGAACGCGTGGAGAGAGCTTGGATGAGTTGAAAAGCTTACTTGATGAGCTTGATGGGATTAGTGACTATAAGATAGAGATATCATTGGTACTCTCAGCCACGGCTAAAAAGAGGGATATGTCTTTGTTGAGTGATGCTTTTGATGGGTTTCCTATTGATAATTTTATGTTTACTAAATTAGATGAGACGGATGATATCTCTGATGTTATCTGCTTTTTGATGCACCATAATAAACCCATTAGTTATATTAGTAATGGTCAAGAGATACCCGAAAATGTGATGGTTGCATCTACAGCGTATCTGTTAGAAAAATTTATGCAGGAGAGATAATGAGTAAATCAGTATTGGTAGGAATGAGTGGTGGGGTAGACTCTACGGTCACAGCCATTTTGTTACAAAAAGAGGGCTATGATGTCACAGGTGTTTATATGAAGCTTCATGACAATGATAAGTATCATAAAAATAACTACACCAAAGCCAAAAGAGTAGGGGCGTATTTGGGAATTAAGGTACATTTTCATGACCTCTCTACTGATTTTAAAAATGAGGTCTATGACTATTTTGTGGATACCTATAAAGAGGGCTTAACCCCCAACCCCTGTATTATATGTAACAGGACGATTAAATTTGGTAAAATGGTAGAGTTTGCTGACAGTTTGGGCATTGAAAAAGTGGCAACGGGGCATTATATCAACTGTGATGGGGCATTTTTCTATATGGGAGAGGATGAGAGCAAAGACCAAAGCTATTTTGTAGGACAGGTACGAAAAGAGGTCTTACCTCGACTTATCTTCCCTCTTGGCACATGGATAAAAGATGATGTCAAAGCGTATGCCAAAAACATTCCTCCTCTTAAAGATTTAGGAGAGCAAAAAGAGAGTTCTGAAATCTGTTTTGTGGAGAATGAGTATACTGAAATATTAGAGAAGCATATGGATATCGACCAAGAGGGTGAAACAGTCTATGCAGATGGGACAGTAGTAGGAACGCATAAAGGTTATATGCACTACACCATAGGTAAACGTAGAGGTTTTACGGTCAATGGTGCGCATGATCCTCATTTTGTTCTCTCCATTAATCCCAAAGCCAATCAGATAGTGGTGGGAAAAAGAGAGGAGCTTGAAGCCTCTAATTTTAACCTAAAGCAGATAAACCTTTTTGATGAGTTCTCCTCGGAGTTTGAAGCAACGGTTAAAGTACGATATCGAACAATGGCGATTCCTTGTAAAGTTAGATTAGATGAAAATAGTGGTTCTGTAGAGCTTTATTCTCCTGTGTTTGGTTTGGCCTATGGTCAAGTGGCTGTTTTTTATCATGACAATAAGCTTATTGGTTCAGGAATTATCTGTTAAGCAAAGCATTGATATACCTCAATGCTTTGAAAATAGCTTATGTTATAATCTTGTGAAATTAA
>CAYVNI010000267.1:0-2099 GCA_964452815.1 uncultured Sulfurovum sp. | reverse complement strand
CTCTTTGATAAGATAGAGGTCAATGGTGAAAATACCCACCCTCTCTATACCTTTCTAAAAAAAGAAGCAACAGGTTTTATGTGGACGCAGAGTATCAAATGGAACTTTACCAAATTTTTGATAGACAGAGATGGCAATGTCGTCACCCGTTACGGCTCGGCTACTAAGCCTGAGAGTATAGAAGAGGATATATTGAGGTTGTTGAAGGAGTTTGTGGTTGGGTAGCTTTGGCTACTTTACCACTTCAACCTGACCTACAACTCTCTTTTTTCTATTAATAATCTCTATGCTATCTCCCACTTTTAATATGGACTTCTCTATTTTAAACTCTAAGCTTCTACTTTCTCTTGGATTTTTAGGTTTTTTAGATTTGCTAAAAATTTCTTTATTTTGACGCATAATTTTACAGGTTAACGGCACTCTCGTTACCTCTTTAAATTTAATAGATATAATATCTTTCTCTTTAGATAAATATATTTTAAATGTAACAGCTTTTGTGTCTGTTGCAAAAGTCACACCTTTTACTTTGTCCTCTTTTGGTTTATGCTCAAATCCTTCGTCCACAGGAGGTTTCTCTCCCAGTTTTTCTCGTCCATTCGTTTGTTCTTGTGTTGTTGCACCATAGAGAACACTTATGCTTAGTAGTAGTCCAATAATATATATTTTCATAATTTGTATCCTTAAATTCCATTGATAATAAATGCACTCCAAAAATAGGGGTGCATGGTTATCATCTTAAGTTTAGCTTCTCTCAAAGCCATAGAATAATCTTTTTCAGATGAAATACTATCATAAAAATATCGCATCAACAACGCTGTTTGATTATCACTTACACTCCAAAGGCTCATAATAACTTTTTTTGCACCTGCTTGTATAAAAGCTTTTGGTAATCCAATAACCCCCTCTGCTTGGTGTATCTCTCCTAAACCTGTATCACACGCAGACAATACTACCAACTCTGTTCCTTCTAAATTTAAGCTAGATAGTTTAAGAGCTGTGGCAAAACCTCTTGCATCACCTTGATATTTTGCATTGTCAGCACCACTAAAAGCGAGTACAGAACGTTTCATGGGGTTTAGGATATTTTTATTGTTTAAGAGGATACCGTGTGTGGAGATATGCAGTATTTTAGGTGGATTTATCTTGAATAGATTATTAACCGTTGCATTCTCTTCTTGATAAACTATCACCTCTTTATAGTGCGATTTGATGACCTCTATCTCCTCTTTTGCATCAAGTTTTACTAGGGGGTCTATATCAAATAGAGTTTCAGCTATCTTTGTACCTCTACTAAAATCTTCTGTTAACTCTAGCTGAAAGTCAGGATTAGCAAAGATAATAACTCTTGAGAGCTTTGCCTGTTTTTCTCTCTTTATCTGTCTCATAAATTCTCGCCCTGATGAGATATAGCTCACCGTATAATTCTCAACTAAATACTTGTTACCATCAAAAAGAGCCTCAAATGGCAGAAAGTTCAAAAGCCCATCAGGGGAGATAATAAGTTTGTTTTGTTTTATATTTTTGGTTATCAATAGTCCATAGAGATTAGAAAGTAGTGTTTCCGTTTGAGGTTTTAAACTCTCAATCAATTTCTTATTTGTGACATTTTTTGCTATCTTTTTATTTATATCCAAAAAGATTGTAATGTTTGAGTCTATATCTTGACTACGGTTTTTATCAATCTGTTTAAATGTTATGTTATTTTGACTATCCAAAGTAAAAATATAGTAGTTATCAACTCCTCTTGCAAAATCAATATAGAGTTGATTTGATTTAAGTTGAGTTGATATATCTTGGTAGCTTATCTTTTGCAAATCTAATTGCTCTTGAAATCTTGGGTTCTGTTGGCTTAGATTTACTTCGATATTGTGTATTTTTTCCTCTATAGCTAACTTTTTATTTTTATAATCTTTGGGTTTAATATCGCTATTATCCAAGTTGTCCAAACGTATTGTTAATTTTTTTAGCTCTTTTATATTCTGTTTGGTTTTGGTGTTGGTTTTTGGGTTTTTTTCTATCATTGAGAGGAGGTTTTGATACTCAAATAGTATGCCTTTATATTGTAACCAATACTCAAAAGCTTCTCTGCTTAACTTATT
>CAYVNI010000266.1:0-1618 GCA_964452815.1 uncultured Sulfurovum sp. | reverse complement strand
CTATAGGTTTAAAAATAATTGTCTCTTCATTATGAGTAGATTTTTTCAAAATAGCAATAGTTGTTAAAACTGTCGCATCTTTAAATACTTCTATTTGAGAATAATCTACTAAACTAATAATAGAGGTTTTTGATAAAATATAATTTCTTAATTGCGTATTCTTTTGATTATTTAGCCAAGTATTAGGAGTAATATAAGAGCTTAATCCCTCTTCTTTCGTTAACCTTATTCCTAATTCCCAAAAGAGTATATACATATCAAATTGATATTCAGCTACTTCATATTTATTTAAAAAATAATTTTCTATTTCTTTATTTTTCCAATCTCTTCCACCCAAATACGGAGGATTCCCAATAACAACATCAAATCCTCCTTGCTCAAACACCTCTGGAAACTCCTCTTCCCAAACAAAAGCATTATCAACCACACTCCTATCATCTATAAGCGAGTTACCCACCTTTAGTTTCTGTGTCAAAGAGTTAAGCTTTCGACCCTTTTCAACTGTTCTAAGCCACAAACTTAGTTTTGCTATCTCTACAGCTTCGGCGTTTATGTCTACACCATAAAGATTATTTTCTAAAATCCCTTTTCGCACATCGTAAAGCCCAAGTCCTCCACCCTCTAAGGTTTTGATACTTTCATCTATAAACTCATGCTCTGCTAACAAGAAGTTTAATGCTTGATTTAAAAAAGCCCCACTTCCACACGCAGGGTCAAGAATTTTTAGTTGTAACAGATACTCTCTGTAGGCATCTAAAGCATTTCTCTGTTTTGTTTCGCCCTTATTTAGTTTTCTTAGATTTTTTGGGACTTTTATCTCTATATCTGTTAATCCTAATTCCTCTTTTTTGGCTTCACAAAGCTTTCCTAAAGTGTTATCTACAATATACTTGGTAATGTATTCAGGTGTATAAAAAACACCATCTTTTTTACGCTTTGATTTTTTGACATCAAAACTTTCGTCATCTATTTTAGCTTTCATCTCTTCTATGTCATTTAGAGAGTTTTCAAAAATATGACCCAAAATATTGACATCTACATCTGAATTAAAATCATAAGCACTCAATGCAAGAGGAGCAGAACGCATCACTTCATCATCTATAATACGCTCATCAAGGGCTTTGTCTGTGGCAAAAAGTCCACCATTGTATTCTGAAATCTTTAGTCGGCTGTTTCCTTCATTAATAGCTCTAAAGTATATCTTATAAAAATGATAAAGTTCACGGCTCTCTATGTCGTCTTTGTATCGGTCAACAATGGCTTGAATGGTATTGGTGGGTAAGATGCCTCTATCTTCTGCAAAAAAGATAAATATCATTCTGTCAAGAAGCTTTTGAGTGTTTTCTAAAAGCTCTAATCTCTCAATTTGTGGATTGTTTTTTACAAGGTTTTCAAAAAGAGAAACCCTTAGTTGTGAATATTTTTTATAGAGTTCATTTGAAATCTTTTCCTCTTGAAGCTTGGAATCCTCTTTTAAATGCAATGCAACATCTGCAAAAATACTCTCTTGGTTTAAAAGTGTATACAAGAGTGTAAATCTCTCTTCATTTAAACCAAATAGATTAAACTCTTCAAACTTATCAGAATGCTCTATATAAAAACGAAGCTTTTCAAAATT
>CAYVNI010000265.1:0-3522 GCA_964452815.1 uncultured Sulfurovum sp. | reverse complement strand
AGAGAAAGCAGAAGATAATAAGTATGCTCAACAAGTCAATAAAGCACAATCGTTTAATGCTATAAAACATAAAGTATTTGATATATTCTATTCAAATAAGCATTTATCCAAACAGATGAGAGAACTTGAAGAGTTATTTGCCATAAACGCTGTTCCTATTCGACCCAAGAGAAAAGCCAAACCAAGACTGGATAAAGATTCTCAAAAATCTACTATTGCTACGAATACTATAAATTTTGTTAAGAGGAAAAAGAAGAAAGTTGGTAATTAAATGCTATGATTGTGGGGAATTTGGGCTTAGCTTAATGGCATTGTTGCCACCCTCTATGGAGTTAAATATCTTTAATATTAAGGATAATTCCTATCATGAATACCAATAGAGGGAGACAATGTGTATGTTTATATGAAAAAATTATTATTTAAATAGGTCTGCTAGTGCATCGGTATTGGTGGTCTTTTCTGGTTCTGATGAAGAGCCATTTGGACCCTACAACCCCTGCCGTTGAATATCCACTTTTAATAACCTTAGAGATAAGCAATTTAGTGCTAGAGATTATGAAGGTGGATATGGTAGATGACATCATGGAAGCTGTCTTTAATGACCCTGCTGACACCCTATGGCGACAGGTTTTCAACTCCATCAAATTTCGCCATCAGAGTTAGCTCTATTTTTGATGATTTATTTTGCTTGGTTATTTAGCTCCAATAAATTAGTTCAACCCTAACTCTAAACTATTATCATAACAAGCCGTTCTTCGTCCATCATAGAGAGATAAAGTAGAACCTGATGCTACTTGTTCTAGTTTATTTGGATTTTTAAAAAGAACAATTTTCTCTTCATTTGCTGTTTTTTCAATATAATAATCATAATATATAAAAAATGCATAATTATAAGCAAGAGCTTCTCCATTGGGTTTAAAGGTCAATGTCATAGCTCCTATATTGCTATATTCTTGTTCTCTTTTAAAAAGGAATTTTCCTGAATGTTTAGGGTCTGGAATTAATGTTATAGCTTGTTTTTTATCTTCATTGGCATACTGTTTCAAGGCATACGACACAGAAGAGAGCATTTCACTATTTGGTACTTTGACAAAGGATGTTCCATAAGATTTTGGACTATAATGCTCCTGATTAAACTCAACAGTATCAGACAACTCTTTGCCTCCACAATGAGATTTAAAATAGACTTTATTTTGCTCTTCTCGATAGTTTCCTTCTCTTCCAATATTGACATTATAATCACCATTATAGTTAAAAAATTTTCCATTATCTAAAAATGTAAAATAACGGTATTTTTCAGGAATAGAGTAGTTTTCACTCTGTATCCATCGACCTTTTAGTGTTTTTTGATTTGGAGTAGGATTTTGAGAGGTTTTTAAAATTCTTTTTGGAAAATTAAAAGGGTTATTCTCCAAAATATTGATTTTTTGAATTCCATTAACCACAGGTTTAAAAATAAGTATACCAAATTCGGTATTGACATGAAGCTTTTCATCAATATTTGTTGCATTATTATTTAGATAAACCTTATCATTCCAAAAAATATCTACAGAATAAGCATCAGAAGACTCTTTTTCGATATTTAAACTAATAACATTATAAGACTTATAGGTCTCATGAGCATGAAATTTACCAATAAAAGGGTCTGTTGAAATCATAATAGGTTCAGAGTATCTGTAAAAATTTCTTCCTGAAAAGAGATAGTATTCTCCATTAAAATATTTAAAACTTAACTCTTCAATACCACCTAAGAAGTCAAGTTTAATATTTTTAGGAGGAGTACTCCTAGCCATATAATCACGATTTTTAGATGCATTGGGCATAGATATCTTGATGATATTTTTATCAATACTCCATGTTCCTTCCTCATCAATAAGCAATTTTGAACCTTCTGTTTTATGAGTTTTGACACTAAATTTGTGATTAGCACCAAAAGTCCAAAAAATACTAATATCAGACTCCTCTTCAACCCATGTTCCTAATACAAAGCGTTCTTCAATATTTTTTGCCAAAGGATTAGAATTGGTACGAGTTGCTAAGTGTCCACCTCCACTACCTCCTGAGAAATAATGTAGATAGAGATTGTTATCGTCATTCCATTCATAATTAATCAAAGAGAAATTATTTTCATATAAAAAAAGGAGAAAAGAGCCTTTGTTATCTTCTAAAGTAATATGATACCACTGTTGACAACTACTCTCTTTTTTCTCTCCCGTTTTATAGTAATAAAAAGTATCGGCACAACTCCCATCTGCGTTAAAAAGGCTTCTATCTCCTCTGAAATCATTCCACATTGTCCATGTTCCTACAAATTTGGAAGGATGAGAAATCTCTTTGATTTTGAGATCAAAAAATTGGCTATGAGGTTCTAGCTTGGAAAATATCTGTTGGAGTTGCTTTGTGTAAGGTTGAGTTTTATCCACAAAAAAGAATGGATTATTAGATATATTATTGGATGGAGTTAAATCTTCTGAAGCTTTTTTATCACTTTCATCTCCACAAGAGAGAAAGATTAAAGTTAAAAAAAGCCATATAAAAGTGAATATTATTTTTTTCATAGAAAAATCCTTATTTAGATTATTGTTAATCAATAAAGAGTTTATCTTATTTGAGCTGTTAAATGTTTAATTAATTTTAATTATATTTAAACATAAAAAGTTTATTAATGTTTAAGATGATTTAAGTTTTGCCAACCTTCTAGGAAAACTACCTGAACTCTACACCCCTGCCATGAATGGCACCAACTCAAGCAATAAGAGCCTATAAAACAGAGCTTCTAAAAGAAGGTGTCTACACATAGCTATAGGTTAAATTGTGTAGCTGGTAAAAGTATGACTGTTCAATACAATCGTTCAACTGAGCGTGGAAGAGGCATAAAAAACAGATTGATTGTTACTTTTAAAGCAGCACCTACTGGCACGAAACATGGCAGACTTAATCATGGTGAATGTAGTTGGGTTGACCGTAGATTAAAAGCCAATGAACCAAAGAAATTTTGTCAATACAATGTAACTGATTTAGCCTTTACAAAAAATTCAAGAGGTTATGCCTTAGCTTCTAAAAAAGCTCCCTATGTAGATAAATTAAGAATTGGTGGTAAATTCTCTTTAATGGTTACCAATAGAAACGGTTGTATGGTCGTTAAAAAAGTTTTACCATAAAGGAAAAATCATGTTAAAAAATATATTAATCTCTTCTACACTTGTATTTTACTCGTAACTCCTCTAGTTCTACCCTCTTTAATAATAAATAGGGGTCGACCGATGTGTCGACCCTAGCATACCCTTGCCGTGAATGGCACTAGTTAAAATGGGAGGTTTGTTGTTTGAAGATTTCTAAGTCCACGGAGACCGTGGACAGGTGAAGAAAATACTCCTTCTTTAATCCAACTCAAACTCATCTTGCCAATTTGAATCGTCTGTGAAGTCGGGTTGTTCTCCTTTTTGTAGGACAAAGTTATCTATTACCAATGTGTCCATCTCTGTTCTCATAAAACATCTGTAGCTGTCCTCTGGGGTACAG
>CAYVNI010000264.1:0-4133 GCA_964452815.1 uncultured Sulfurovum sp. | reverse complement strand
AACGGTACATTTAAAACCAAAAAAGAGCTACTCAATGTCAAAGGATTAGGAGCAAAAGCCTATGAGCAGTTGGCAGGATTTATCCGAATTCGTGAGGGTAAAAGTATTTTTGACAACACGGGAATCCACCCAGAGAGTTATGGTGTGGCTTCTAAACTAGAAAAAATACCAGATATATCAGACATTAAAAGCTTGGCTCAAAAGATGAACATAGGAGAGGTGACCCTAAAAGATATCATCAAAGAGTTAGCCAAACCAGGATTTGACCCAAGAGAAGAGCTACCAAGTATCCCCTTTAGAGATGATTTAACCGATATAAAAATGCTTCGTGAAGGAAGTATTGTCTCAGGAGTGGTACGAAATATCGCTGATTTTGGAGCATTTGTTGATATCGGACTCAAAAATGATGGGATGATACATATCTCACAGATGAGCCAAAAGAGAATCAAACATCCACTAGAGGTTCTATCGGTAAATCAGTATCTGCATCATATTGAGGTGATTAGTGTGGACTTAAAGAGTGAAAAGATAGGGCTTAGTTTAAACAAAAATTAATTATTTTATGTTTAGAAAAAGAAGGAGGCGTAAATCTACGCCTCTGGAGTCAACTTCATAAGTAGTACTAAATTACGAACAGAGTAGTAACTCTCTACGGTCTTCCATGAAAGATTCATCACCTCATCTTCGAGCTTAATAAAAGGCTCATTGTTTATCAATGCTTCACTCACCGTTCTGCCATCACCAACATTGGTATAGACCGTTCTAAACGCATAGATATCTTTGTCCAGTGCCATCTCTTTTATCGCTTTTTCAGTGGTGGCAAACATCTCATCTGTGTCTTCAATTATCTCATCAAGTTGGAACTCTCCACGGTATCCATAATTGGAGATAACCGCCTGCCATCTATGCCCGTTTATCTCCCAAGTATCTGTTCCTACACCATTCTCAACTCTTTTTCCATTTTCCCAAAATGCCATAATCAGAGCATGAAGGACATTCACCTCAAACTGCTCCAATGCCTCGGCAACTGCCTCTTCTACGGTTGAAGCATGACCCACAAATGACTCCACGAAGCTCTGTTCAGGAAGGAGAAGATGAACATCTACTTGAACCACCACAGACTCTTCAAATCTATCCATCTCAAACGCTTGGGCTGTGATACCAGGAAATTTTCCATCCACAAAATAGTACTCATCTATCTGCTCTAGCTTCAAGTCAAACTGACCCAAAATCTCTAAAAGTTGTTGGTCTATATTTATATCAAGTAGTTTACTCATTTTCTATACCTTTTGGTTATTTTTGTTGAAATTATACTTAGTTAAAACTTAAGAGCTACAAGCCATAGACCTGCTGACCAATCTCTTTATATCGTGCATAGTAGTGTTCTACAAACTCTAAAATACTTTTATTTTTTGGCAGATAAACACCTTCTACTTTTTGAGTATATTTCAGGAGATACTCACTCGCCTCTTTTTTGTGGATATAGTGTTGGGCTAATGACCCATATGCCTCTTGATATTTTGCTTTCATCTTCTCATATTCGTTATGGTCTATTTTTATCTCTCCATCATAGCTTATAACCTTTGAGGCAAATAAAATATCTAGGTGAATAAGCCCTTCACAGTAATATGGCAACACTTCGCCTACCTCTCGCCATGCCATTAACCCGACGGCTCGGCTGACCAAATCATCAACAATATAAGGTTTTAACTCCTCTTTTTCATTGTCAAAAAATGCCATTAAGCCACCTGCTGTGGCTTTGAACTCTTCGATATTTTTAAACTGTCCTGTGGCGTTCATTGCCATCTCGGTATCGCCATCTATCCATAAAATATGACCAAACTCATGACCTATGGTGGAGATATCATACAGCTCTTGCCATAAAGCTGGATTGGTCTCTATTAACGCTCTTTGCTTTTGAACAAACGCCAAGCCCATTGTCTCCACACTCAATTGCATGATAGGTTTGGCTTTTTTGCTCTCCATTACAAAATCGGCATAAGCAAATATCTTTTTGCCAAGTTCGGCTGATACCTGCTCATCATTGGGAACAACTTGGGCTGAAAATAGACCATTAAACTCAGCTGAGTAGTAGAGGATTGGCTGACCAATATAGAGTTGGGTCTCATCCACTTGGGTAGCATTTTTTTCAATGGTTGGCAATACTTCCCCCTCTATCTCTTTGGCAAGTTTGGCAGAGAAACTTTTGATATGTTCACGGGTCATTGAACCACTTTGAAGCGTAGGATTGACAATACGCAAATCCCACTCCAATGCCACTGCTTTTCTAAAGTGGTCTTCATAGTACTCCAAAGGGTGTCCTATCTGAATAGGGGTGGTGATTTTCATCCATGCTCTGTCCACATTTGCCCAGTAGCCTATGAGTTTTTTGGGTTCAGTGGTTGCAAATGCTTTTTTGATGGCGACCAAGTAGGCTATCCACTCCTCTTTTTGGTTGAACACCTCATCACTCTCTAAGCTTAACGCCTCAATACAATCTTCAATAACTGAAACCAACTCTCCAACTTCATTGGGGAACGCTTCACTGTAGGCTGTACTTCGGTAGCGACCCTCATCATCTTTTACCAAGACCGAGTAGCATCTATCACCTATGTTGCCATTGGGGTCAAGGTCGAGTAAATCTTGCTCTTGAAGCATGGAAAAAATAGCCTTTTCATCACCATCATATGTTGCTAAAAGCTCTCTATTAACTCCATTGATAATCGTCGCTGTCCAAGCTGATTGCCATCGGCTCATCGACTCTCCAATATGGTGAACACCCTCGATAAGTTTAAGGTAAAATGGGGTTAAGAGCTTTTCTGATTTAATCCACGCAATAAGATACTCGTGACGTAAAAGGTGCATCTCTTTTACAAACAGATACGCCTCCTCTTTTTTGGTGATTATCTCCTCTTCGCTAAAGCCCTCTTTTTGAAGAACTTGTTCTAGTGCATCTTCTCGGAGATTGACTACTCTGGTGAGTGTTGCCATTGTAGTATCACTATTGATAGGAAGTTGCATCTGTTTTAAAAACTTCTCAACCAATTTTTTTGCCTCATCATGTTCATTGTCCAACACAGCATAGTAGCTATTAAGCTCTCTCTGTCGGGTTTGAAGCTCATCATATATCTTTTGTAAATCCTGCATAAATTGTTTTTTCATTACTGTTTCTTTATCATGTTATTTTTGATTTTTCAATAATATATGATTTTTCTTTAGTGGAAGATTATATTTAAAATCTTTTGCCATAAGGGGCAAAGATTTTAACTTAAAAATTGAGAGATATTTTGTTTTTGCGACTGCTTCGCAACTGTTGACGCAAATCTTGAATCGCCTCTTGACGTTTATACGCCTGTCGTTGCTCTTTGGTCATCTTAAAATCATCAATAATCTTTTGAAGTTCAAGATTTTTCTCTTTTAATTGATATATCTCTAACTTCAATTTTAAAACATCATTTTGACGCTGATAGTTAACACGCTCTGTATCTGCATAGTAGCTGTCTGCCACTGAAAATGTACCTGCCATTAAAAAACTAATTATCAAAACTTTTAACATCTTGAACTCCTTTGTTATTTCTTATTAATAAAATTATAGTCTATTTTTACTTTAATATTAATAAAAATAAATAATTTTAAATACAAATTAACATCTTGACGCTCTAGCTCTTTAAGAACTATTTTGATAAGATTTCTCCATGAGAATAGACCTACATAACCACACCACACGTTGCAACCACGCAGAGGGAAGCATAGATGAGTATATAAGACGTGCCATAGAGTTGGGCATAGATATTTATGGCTTTTCAGAACACGCTCCTATGGATTTTGATTCACATTATAGATTAAATTTTGAGGAGATGAGTGCGTATAGCACAGATATTTTAGAAGCAAAAAAGAGATATAGCAATGAGATAGAGATACTTTTGGGGTATGAAGTAGATTATCTTTATGGGCATATGGACAGACGTGTCTTAGAATCAAAGGTTGACTATCTTATTGGTTCGGTTCACTTTTTGGATAAATGGGGGTTTGATAATCCTGAATTTATTGGAGGATGGAAGGAGCGAGATATCAATGATATTTGGCAAGAGTACTTTGATGCGATTGAGGCGATGGCAAAAACTGGCTATTTT
>CAYVNI010000263.1:0-4019 GCA_964452815.1 uncultured Sulfurovum sp. | reverse complement strand
AACTGAAGCAGCATTGGAAACTGTAATACGAGTATCTTCTCCATCTGATGAGAATAGAAAAGTAGTAAATAATATTGTTCCTAAAAATATTATTCTTCTAAAAAATGAATCCATACTTAACCTTTCTTTAATTATTATATTAATTGAAATATTATATCATTTTATTATATAAATAAAGATAAAGTAAAAAAAAATATATATAATGAAAAATTAAACATAATTTAAAACAAATAAAGTTAAAATTTGTTTTAAATATAATTAAGGATATCAATGTCTCGTATAAAAAAGATATTATTAACAGGTTTGTTCCTTATTTCAACGATGGGACTTCATGCTAAAAGTTATAATAGTTGGCATCTACTATATCCCGATACCTATGGTCTTATTAAAAGAATAAAAGATGCTACACATGGAAAAAAAATTATTGAATTTCAAAGTAAAAGCAGCAGAGATACTTATATTAATGGAGCAAAAACAGGAAAGAAAGCTTGGAATAATAGAAAAGATAAAATTATAAAATGGGATTTAAATTTTAATAAGAATTTTGTGATTATAGTGAGTACAAAAACAATAAATGGGTATCGTGACCTTATCTACACTTCAGGGGAGGATAATGGTAATCTATATTTTGGTTTAGGAAAGTATCTTGTAAAAGGTACTTGGCAGACAATAACAAGAGATTTAGAAGATGATTTACATAAATATGAACCCCATAATGAGATAATCTCTGTCAATGCTTTTTTGATTAGAGGAAGTGGTCGAATTGGAACGATTGAGATGTTAAGTTCCAAAAAAGAGAAAAAGGTAAGCATTTCTAAAGATAAAAATACCCTTACGGATAAAAAAGTTAAAAATATTGTTAAAAATGTAGAAGAGAAGATTAAAAATATTATTAGAAAAGAGCAAGAGAGTCAAGAGAGCAAAGAGAAGAAAAATAGCAAGAAAGAGGTGCTGAAAATAGAGCCAAAAGATGAAAATAGCTTAGCTCCTAGAATTCTATTAGAGGAGGGGAATCTTATTTATCATAAGTTAGGTGAACCATTTTTTGACCCAGGAGCAACGGCTATTGACTATGAAGGGGTAATGATAGATATTGATGTGATTGGAGAGGTGGATATCAATAAAGTAAACCGATATGTATTGAGCTATATTGCGACAGATGAGAATGGGTATACCACCACCAAAGCCCGAGTGGTGATGGTGCATAAGGCAGGAGAGGAAGTTAAACCGAAGTTAGAGAAGATAAAAATCAAACGCTCTTTAAAAAGTAGAAAGAAAGAGCAGATAGAGCACTACGAAGAGTTGATACCCCTCTCTCCTTTAAATGAAACAGAGAGTTTAAATATGGGATTAGATGAAGAGTTGATGTATTATGATTAACACTATTTTTGAGTAACTTTAAATGCCTCTC
Organism: uncultured Sulfurovum sp.; assembly: GCA_964452815.1. Taxonomy (GTDB): domain Bacteria; phylum Campylobacterota; class Campylobacteria; order Campylobacterales; family Sulfurovaceae; genus UBA1140. The sequence goes on along the minus strand of CAYVNI010000263.1, from coordinate 2,608 downwards.
CCACAGCTTTTATAAAACTACTCCTAACGGCTCCCTCTTCGAGAGCTGAATAGGCGGCAGCCGTAGTGCCACCAGGACTCATAACAGAATCTTTAATCAGAGCAGGGTGGTTGGATGCAATTAGAGGTGCAAAACCTTTAAATAAAGAGTTAGTAATTCCTATCGCATCTTGACGTTTTAATCCCTCTTTGACCAAGCCATCCATCATCGCCTCTGCAACCAGTGTTAAAAGAGCAGGTCCAGAACCTGCGATTGCAGTAGCAATATCAATCTCTTTTTCACTATCAACCCAAAAAGTATCTCCAATTTGAGAAAATATTGCTATTGCCTCTTCTTTTTTAGTATGGTCTCCAGTGATAACACTGGTAGAAGCACCAAATTTGGCCGCTACATTTGGCATGATTCTAATATACTTATTAGATTGAATGGTTGAGTGTAACTGCTCTATGGTAGAACCTGCTAAGACAGAGTAAAGACTATTTGCACAGCCTGTTAATTTCTCTCCGACAGATGCAAGGGCATAGGGTTTAATACAGAGTAGAATATTTTTATTACTAATATCAAAATTCTCTAAAGGATATACTGGGGCATCATACTTCTCTTTGATGTCTGAGAGTTTTAAGATGTCTCTTGCAACAAACTCTAGCTCATAAGTATCTTTTAACCCCTCTGCCATGGCCATTGCCATTGCTCCAGGACCTATGATAGTTAATCTCATTTTTACCTCTTTTTAGGTGGATTATAGCAAAATATAATAGATTTTGAGGTATTATATTTTCTTAAATTAATATCGTAAGGTTATAAATGTTTAAAAATTATAAAAAGAGTTTTCTTCTAAGTTTTCTTCCAAGTTTTCTTCTTTCATTGGTATTTTTATTTATCGTTGGTTGTTCAGATAAAGAGGCTGTAAAAGAGTATGATAAACCAGCTTTATATTGGTATAAAAATATTATCAAAAGTGTCTCCTCTTTAAGTTTTGACAAAGCAGACAACTACTATATCTCATTGCGTAGTGAACATATGCGTTCACCACTACTTTCCACGGCAACCATGATATTAGCACAAGCACATATGGAGGATAAATCTTATTTGATGTCAGACTACTATCTTGATGAGTATCTTAAGAAGTACGCATCCTCAGGAAAGATAGAACAAGCACGATTTCTAAAAATTAAGGCAGCCTTTTTGGGTGTAAAGAATATTAACAGAGACCAAAAATTGATGATAGATACCCTAAGTGCTGTGGATGCTTTTATTATCGCGTATCCAAATTCATACTATAGACCCATTGTTGATACCTTAAAAGTACGTCTACAGATGGCTCAATATCTATTAAATGAGAGCGTTGCAAGACTCTATAGCCGTATAGGTAAAGATGAAGCAGCTAAGGTATATCGTGGAAAAAATGAGCATTCAGTATTGAATTCTAGCGATATAGAGGCTCCAAAAGAGGGCTTTTTTGCCAAAATATTTAACTAAAGGATTTAATTTTAATGCAACTTTCTAACTATGAACCATTTCCAACGCAACTCCCTTTAATTATAGAGGATGATATTTTTCTATATCCTTTTATGATTAGCCCAATTTTTTTAAAAGAGCAAAAAGATATTGATGCGGCAACGTTTGCAATGGAAAAAAACTCTCTGCTTTTCTTAACCACTACAAAAGAGGGTTTTGAGGGGTCAAGAGATTTTGATAGTCTCAATAGGGTTGGAGTGATTGGTTCTATAATGCGTAAAGTACACATTCCAGATGGTCGTGTTAAGATTCTTTTCCAAGGTTTGGCAAAAGGTGAAATAGCAATGCCAATAGAAGAAACGGAGTTGGAAACGCTTAATTTTCAAAGCTCACTGATTAATCTGATTGAAAACAGAGAGTACTCAAATCTTGAAGTAGAGGCGTTAATTGGGGTTTTAAATGAGAAGCTTCAAGTGCTGTCAAAAATTTATGGCAATATCCCTTCGGATTTACTTAAAACCATTGCAGAGACTGATGAGCCTTATCGTATTGCTGATTTAATCTCTTCTATTTTAAAAATCAGTAAAACCGAAGCGTATGAAATATATAAACTTGAAGATGTTGAAGAGCGACTAATGAAGCTTATTGATATTATTGTGGGAGAGATGGAGTCGGCTCGTGTTGAAAAAGAGATACGCTCAAAAGTTCATCATAAAATAGAGCAGACCAATAAAGAGTATTTTTTAAAAGAGCAGATTAAAGAGATTAACAAAGAGTTGGGTGTAGATGCTCAACGAGATGAAGAGATAGCTGAGTTTAGAAAAAAACTAGATGAGATTAAAGAGCATATTGCTCCTGAGATAGAAAAAGAGATATCCAAACAGCTTGATAGATTTTCACGAATGCACCCTGATAGTGCTGATGCGAGTCAAATACACACCTACTTGGAGTGGGTGTTTGAGCTTCCCTTTGGTCAACATACCCAAAAGAGTCTAAGTGTAGCAGATGTTCAGTTTGAATTGGACAACGACCACTACTCTTTGGTCAAACCAAAAGAGCGTATTGTGGAGTTTTTCTCTGTCCGAGAACTGGCGATGAAAAGAGAGATGGATTTGGCTTCAAATGCAGGGGTTATTCTCTGTTTCTTTGG